>CAYLZH010000139.1:0-12877 GCA_964388245.1 uncultured Bacteroidales bacterium | reverse complement strand
GCAATATCTCCTTAATTTCCGCTTCGGAATAAACAGGAAAAGCAAAACATGGAAATTTGCTGCCCCTGTCCTTAAAATTTCCTTCTGATGGTGATTGTATTGTTTTGTATTTATCGATTGGCATTAATTGTTATTTTTCAATTGTGGAATCATCTCTCCAAATTCTTCGTAAAGCTTACTATTGCTTTTGACAATCCAAACTTTGAAGGCAGTAAAAGCAGAATTGGTACTTAGTTTTTGTTCTACTTTTTCTTTAACTTTTTCAATAACAGATTTGTCATCATTATTGAAATATTCATGAAGTAACTCATTAAATGATATAAGTTCATCAAGTATTTTTTTCTTGATATTTAAACCCTCTGTAATCTTTAGTTTTGTTGTACCATTATATATCTCGTTAAGTAATTGTGCTGTTTCAATTACTGAAACATCCTGATTCAGAGGAAATACCTCAACAACTTCAACAGGAAATGGCCTTATTTCAAACTTTAATAAATCAAGGATATGTTTTGAGTTGTTCGTACAGTCAAGCACTTTCTCATATTTTGCTAATTTGGTATTGTTGCAGTGACCGCAAGACCAAAATAAATTATTCCAGTCGAACATTAAATCCTTGTTTGTTCCCTTGTGAGGAACAAGGTGCTCCACATTTATTGTTGATGGTTCTTTTTCTTCACACAGGTAGCATTTATTGTGAAAATCATGCTGTAAGCGTTCTATAACATTTCCACACTTGTAATCCCCGTTTTTCTTCAGCTTTTCTACAGACAGACATTTTGGAGCCGGCTGTGACCGTTTTATGTTAACCATGCTAAAGGTTTTGAAGTTGAAGCTGTTGTAATTTTAATTGAAGCTCAGGTGCCATAAATTTCGATAAATCATTGAAATGCTTTGATAGGTAATCAATCCTTTCTTCTTCGACTTTGTTCCGATTGTTAGAATTTAGTAATTCTTCGTATTCTTTAACCTGATCCTTAAGTACATCTGAATACTTATCAGCATTAAAATACCCTTCAATTATTCCATCGACCGAATAACCTGAAAGATCTTCGACCAGGATATGATTTTCCAGGTCATAAATCACAGCATTGGGGAGAGAGTTTAAAACAAATGGAGAATGTGTAGTAACGATGAATTGAATTTTCGGAAAAAACCTTGTTAAAAACGGAAGAACCTTTTTCTGAAGGTCAATATGAAGATGAGTTTCAATTTCATCGATAAGAACAATACCCTGAATATCATAGTTTTTGGTTTTAGTTTTTTCCATCCGAAGGATAAGTTCGGTGATAATATTTAAAATTGCTGAATATCCGTCAGCAAGTGTGTTAAAGTCAAACTTGCTCCTGTTTCGCTGAATGATGTTAAAATTAAATTCTTCTGAATTGAACTCCAACTTAAGGTTCTCATCTTCAAAAATCTCTTTTAAAAAATTTTCAAATAACTCAAACCAATTATCAATAGCATTAACCGTTTCAGTCTTTTTTTCATCACGTGCAAAAGATCGTTGCGCTTTTAAATTTACAAGGTATTGGATAAAATCTGAATTGGCTTTCTCATCTATTGAATACGATTCGTTTAAATCAATTTTATTTATTCCTTTAGGCTGTTTTAGATTGGATCCTCTTCTTGCTTCAAAAAAAGCTACAATGAATTTGCTTTTTTCAAAAGTTGTTTTTAGATCAAATATTTCGTTTATATCTGCAATAATTTCTTGTAAGGCACCATTTCTGCCCATAGAATAGCTAATGTTACCCTCAATGTATCGTAGTTCATCAAATTCTGATAGTCTTTTTGATGATTGAACTTGTTTCTGTCCTTTAATTTCCAGAATATTATTAACAAGATTTACATGTTTTTCACATAAGTCTTTGTAATAAAATTTTAGCATATCCTTAAAACATTCTTTAAGTGCATCCAGAACTGATGTTTTTCCACTGCCATTTTTTCCTGTTAAGATGAGTTGCTTCCTTTCTACATCAGATATAGGTATAATAAAGTCCTTTAAATGCCTCACCTGATTTATATAAATGCTTTTTACAAATATTTCTTTTTTATCCATAACTTAAGATGAAAAATTCAACTCAAAGTTAATGCTTCAAATTGGATATTAAAAAACCGGATACAAGGAAAATGAGCCTTACAATTATTATTCTTTACGGGACTATTGCATTATTAAGCTCAGAAACTGAAACACCGTCAAACTTATCAAACTCAAAGGGTTCCTTTGAAAGAATTGCTTCCGGGATGTTTTCTACAAGTTTGTTAAAATCTTTTTCAGATAATGAATCAATAAATCCGGCGAATTCTTCTGAAACAGGATTTGGCTGAAGATAAGTCCGGTACATCGCCACAATGGCTTTTAGCATTGATAAGTAGGGTTGTATGTCGGTTGTAGTGCTTGCTGCTTCGCTATCGACCCAGGCGATAGGAACCTTTGCGATAGACTCAGGTTTTTGTAGCTCAGTTTTCAAAAGTAGTTCAATATCGAAAGCAAACTTTTTCTCAATCATGTTTTGTACGATATTGTTGGCTACCTTGCTGTCGAATGCCTTAAAACCACACTGCGTATCAATAATGTTGTTAAGGTTGGGCAAAATCCGTTTCCATAAGTAAATAAAAAGTTTGCCCCGGTTGTTTCTTACCCCTTGCTTTATCACCACCGATGTAGGTTCCCGGCGCGATCCAATTGCAGCAGAATGGTCATTTTTCAGAATCGGTTCAATTAGCAATCCAATCTGACTGAGATGAGTAGAAAGGTCGGCATCGGTATAAACAATCAGATGCCTGCCGTTGAAGTTATGTTTACCGGCTTCCCACAATCCATAGCATATTGATCCTCCCTTTTGACTCTCCTGTGTACTTTGCATAGGATTGGTTACTGGAAGGGCCTTATTTATTGCATCTTCAAGGAAAAGTACTTTAACTTGATCCTGCATATTATTTTCTTTCGCAACATTCTGGGCTATTTTTCCACTACCTTCCGGGCAGCCGTCATCAACCAATATCAATTGCCAGTTGATTAAAGGATTATCATCAAACAAAAATTTTAACTGTTCGAATTTTCTAATTAAAAAGTTTTCACCATGTGGATGTTCATCCTGCGATAAAATTCTTGTATGCTCTTTGTATGCTGCAAATACTACAGTAATATAAAGTGGATAATTAATTTTCCTGACTATTATTTTCGATTTTGCTATTTTCAGTGCCAGCAGAATAAAAATCAACGATTGAACATCAACCTTAAACAATGATTTTTCAAAGTTTTCGATTTCCTCAATCTCTGAAAACTGCTCTAAAATTTTCTCGACTTTTTCCTTTAATTGTTGTTGATGGTTTGCATTAGTTAGGTCAAGGAATTCGGGACATGAGTCAAGAATTGGAATCATTTCGGAATATTCCTTCGTTTTTAACTTTTCGAAGCTTAGTGTCATAGTAAATATTTTCTGAGATAAATGAATTCAACAACAATTACGGTTTTTAGTTTAATCAGAATCAAGAAAAAAAGACAATACATAGAATTATAATGTATGCTGAAGAATATCCTGACTGATTTCGATTAAACAATTAAAAACGATACTTTTGGCCCAAAATAAAACAATTCAAAACTTACAAGAATTATGAAAAGAGATAATTTGGTTTTCGAGATCATTGAAAAAGAATATCAGCGACAAAAGAATGGCATTGAGTTAATTGCATCGGAAAATTTTGTTAGTGAGCAGGTAATGGAGGCAATGGGCTCATGCATGACAAACAAGTATGCCGAAGGATATCCGGGTGCAAGGTATTATGGCGGATGCCAGCATGTGGATGAAACAGAACAGTTGGCAATAGACAGGCTTAAAGAGCTTTATAATGCTGAATATGCCAATGTACAGCCACACTCCGGTGCACAGGCAAATGCTGCTGTATTTTCCCTGGTACTTCAACCTGGTGATACATTTCTTGGCCTCGATCTTTCGCACGGGGGACACCTGACACATGGATCGCCGGTTAATTTTTCCGGTATTCTTTACAAAGCCATTGCTTATGGTGTGAAGGAAGAAACCGGTACTATCGACTACGACATGATGGAAGAAGTTGCAATTCGTGAAAAACCAAAAATGATTGTAGGTGGGGCATCTGCATACTCTCGTGAATGGGATTATAAACGAATGCGTGAGATTGCTGATAAAATTGATGCTATTTTGATGATCGATATGGCCCATCCTGCCGGATTAATTGCTGCAGGATTGTTAGATAATCCGGTTGAGCATGCTCACATTGTTACGTCAACAACCCACAAAACCCTGAGAGGCCCTCGTGGTGGAATAATCCTGATGGGTGAAGATTACCGGAATCCCTGGGGAAAAGCTACGAAAAAAGGGACTATCAGGAAAATGTCGAGCTTGCTGAATTCTGCCGTTTTCCCGGGAATGCAGGGCGGACCGCTTGAGCATGTGATTGCATCGAAAGCAGTGGCATTTGGTGAAGCACTCGATCCTGGTTTTAAAACCTATCAGGAGCAGGTCAAGAAAAATGCAGCTGTAATGGCACAGGCTTTTGTTGATAAGGGATACAAGGTAATATCAGGCGGAACAGATAATCACAGCATGTTGATAGATTTACGTACAAAATTCCCCGAAATAACAGGCCGTCAGGTTGAAGATACCCTGGTTATAGCCGATATAACAGTTAACAAAAACATGGTTCCTTTCGATAGCAGGTCGCCATTCCAGGCATCCGGATTGCGGGTTGGTACACCGGCCATCACTACACGTGGCCTGAAAGAAGAACACATGGCACCTATTGTTGAAATGATTGACGAAGTGATTTCACATTTCGAAAATGAGCAGGTTATAAACAGTGTGGCTAAAAAGGTTAATGATATGATGAGTGAATTTCCTATGTTTGCATGGTAAATCAATTATAAACATACTCACAGTTTACTTAAGGCTGTCAATTCGTGGCAGCCTTATTTTTTTTGATTTCCACTTAGAATTGCCAGAAATTAGCCCCGGGTAAAAACAAACTGTACTTCATCCGACAGATTTTCATTGTAATAGTATCCCTCTGAGTCGAATAATTTCAGGTTGTCAGGATTTGTTATCTTATTCAGAATAATAAAACGTGTCATTAATCCCCGGGCCTTTTTTGCGAAAAAACTTATCATTTTATATTCTCCGTTTTTCATGTCCTTAAATACCGGCGAAATAATTTTCGATTTAAGTTTCTTTGGATCAATCGATTTAAAATATTCGTTCGATGCAAGGTTTATGAGGATATTGTCTTCCGTATTTTTAAGATCATTTGTGATCTGACGTGTTATTTTAGATTGCCAGAAATCATACAAATCTTTCCATTTATCACTCTGAAATCTTATTCCCATCTCCAGCCTGTAGGCCATTATTTGATCAAGTGGTCGTAAAAGGCCATACAAGCCCGATAAAATCCTAAGATGATCCTGGGCAAAAATAAAGTCATCAGGATTAAATGTAGCTGCCTCTAATCCTGTATAAACCTCGCCCTTAAAAGCAAGCAAAGCCTGTTTTGTATTTTCAGGTTTAAAAGGAAGTTTCCATTCCTGATTTCGCCTGTAATTTAATTCCGCTAATTTTGGGCTTATACTCATGAGCTCTGAAAGCTGATGGGGCTTTAGTTTTTTCAATTTTGTCATCAACTTTTTGGCATCCTTTAAAAAGACAGGTTCAGTTATCTCACCTGTATCTGCCGAACCCTCCATGTCAATGGTTTTGGCAGGTGATATTATAATCAACATCTATTTAACTATTTATAGCTACGGTCTTAAAATTATTAAATCCTACATTTTAGTCATTGGATGACATTTTTGACAAAAGTTACTTAAAATTTTTCATCATATTTTGTCCATAAGAAATCTCCGAGTTCCCAGGCCTTATCGACTACTTTAATGCCCCATTCGTTGGTATATTTAGTCATTGCCTCAATTCGTTTCTTTTTGTTTTTCTGATCCAGGATTTTCTCTTCGAACAATTTCTGATTATCAAAAAGTTCTTTTTGCATCGGTTTCCAAACATCCGTAACATCATGACGCATGTCGCCCCAACGTTGTGCAGCCAATGTACCAAGCCGGTTAAAGGCCCACCATGCCGACTCGCGAGAATAACCATTAACACGCCCTGGAGTGGAATAATACTTTGGCAGATGACTTACCGAGCAGTATACAGGAATATAGATCGATGTTGCAATGTTATCCTGTGCAAGCCAAACCACACCACCTACTTCATCGGGTAGGAAATCGCGGGATTGTGTTATTGTACCGTACATGGTATACCATCTTGCAATTGTCCGTTCGCCAAGGAAGCGGATATGATCGTTTTTTTTATCAACATGATACCAACCTCCACTCGCATTGTGTAGTTCGAGTTCATCGTACGGCATAAAAGGATTGGCCAATGGCGATACAATTGTTTTTCCATCCTTGTCAGTTGCAGTAATATTTCGTGTCATGTCGTAAGGTGTAGCCTCATAATAATCCTGAAATAGCTCTACCATTTTTTCAAGGCTAATTTTTTCTTCAGGTTTAACTGAGAACGGATAATTCTCTGCATTTGGATCAAGTTTCAGCGATGGGGCAACAAGGTCAAATACGCGCCACTCACGACGCCGTGATGCAGGAGATGTTCGACTTTTCGGGGCATATGCATAACAAAAACTAAATGGTCCCTCATTGGGATCCCACCATCCATTTTCTTTTGCTACATCAAAAATATTTTCTGATGCCATAAAAAAATCAGGATTCGACAGGTCGATTTCCTTTATAGTGCTGGCGTTTGCATTTACGCCAATATGATCGTCCGGAACTCGTTGTGCTACCCAAACTGCACCCACTTTTCCTTTGCCCGGTCCAACAATCTCGAAATGCCACACTTCTTTCTTATCAGCAATAGTTAAACATTCACCGGCATCGTTCCATCCATATTTTTTTGTCATTTCGCCGGCCATCATTATCGCCTGCCTGGCTGTTGTGCATCGTTCAAGCATCAACTGGTCGAGGCGCTGGCAATCGATAATTCCTGCATCGGATTGTAATTCTTTCCGACCTCCAAAGGTAGATTCGCCAATAGCAAGCTGGTGCTCGTTCATGCAGGGATAAGCTGTATTAATAAACTGGAAGGTGTGTGCTACCTGTGGAATTTCTCCAATTTCTTTATGGCCATAGATCGGCATTGCCAGTGAGTCGATAGGTACACGTTTGTACATTTTGCTTGTAGATCCTTTCTTATGATCTTTTGCCGGTGTTATATCCATCCAGCTTCGTGTCCTGTGAGAATCGTCGGTGTGTGAGGTCATAACAGAGCCATCGGCCGATGCCATTTTTCCCACTGTAATACTTGTGCATCCTTCGGGAAATCCTCCCATCCAGTCACTCTTATCTACCTGAGCAAAAGTAAATACCGGGAGTGAAATAAGTATAAAAAAACTAATGATTGCAGTAACTTTTGTTTTCATAACTTTCAATATTTTTTTGAAGAATCAAAAGTAATGAAAAAAATTGCTTGCCATTCCAGATTCAAAAGCCGGAGTGTACGATAGGATCTGCTGATTTTCTAAGACATTTGATTACGATATAAATTATGACCTGGCTGGCTTTCAACCCTATTGTTTGAGAACCGTCCCGACAAAGACGGGATGGTGTGAGCGGCTGTCCCCATCGGGTTATCTGGTGGGGCGTTCTACTCGGTTGTACGCCCCTATAATTGACTTACTAAAGGATTGATATAAAAACACAATCATTGGAATAATAATCTTATAATCAATATTAGTATGTTTTTAGTTTTAATATTCATGGTTTTATCTCTATCGTCGTACCGGTCTTTACATTTTCATAAAGTTCATCAATTTCTTTGTCAGTCACTGCAATGCAACCTAAAGTCCAGTCAAAAAGCAAATGGAAGCTACCAATCCAGCCGAATCCGTTTCTTATTCCGTGAATCTTTATCAATCCGCCTGGGTTTTTACCAATCGATTCTGCATGTTTAATATCCTGTTCATTCGGGTACGAAATCCCTAAATTCTTATGATATCCGCTGTTTGGATTCTTATCATTGATTATATATAATCCTTCTGGTGTCTTTTTATCACCCTCGTATTCTTTATGCCCTTTTGGAACTCGTCCAAGTGAAATTTTATATGATTTAATAATCTGATTATTTGAAATTAAGTCAAGTCTCCGTTTGTGTTTAGTCACCACAATTTTGTCTATTGAAACAGATTTATCAAGTGGTTTAAATGGCATAAAATAAAATATCAATCCGTAGCCAATTAATCCAAAAATCAGTATCAATATGATGTGTTTCATTTTCATGCAGGGCGCTCTTTATTTAGTGTACAACGGTTTGCAGCTATGACACGTGGCCGTTCACTACTCAAGTTTATGTTGATTTCCTTTATGTTCAATTTTATAATTATTTGTCTTAATGACCCTAAAGCGGCCATGTGCTATTAGGTGCTGTTGAACTAAACCCGTTCCAACGGGAGCTTATTTGTTTATGGAGTATCAAAGGGTCAGGTTCATATTCTCTTAAAAACTTCATCATTTCATCCAATTTTGATATTGCAATTTAGTAATATCTACCTATATTCCCTGTTTGAAACAGGGGAAATTGTTCTTTTATTCATGTGGCCTTGTAATTTTCATTAAACCAAATAATTACAAAGAAAAAGTCGATTGAGACCGCTCCGCTAAGTTCCTTTGCTAAATCTTCTCTCAAATTCTGCCGTTGAAAATAGCCCACGCTGATTCGAATTTGTAATTCGGATCAAATATGTTTATTAAGCACCTATTACAAATCGGTGCCAGCACGGGGCCTAACCGCCACTTGGCGGTAACAGTACGGGCTTACCAAGTTCCACTTACATAACAAACCGGGTTAGGTTCTGTTTCTTTGCCGGGGGAATCGCTATCCATGTAACAGAAATCGCAAAGTCTGATATCTATACCCCATACCTTTTGGTCATAGCGTATCATCGTCTTTCGCTATTCTCACGTCACGACATTTATCAGCAGTTCACATTCGTTAACCATACCAGTTAAGCCTAACTCCTCCATGGTTTGACGATACCATGACAGGCTATATTGTCAGAACAGCTTCGCACAAATCAATTACCCGGAATGCACGTGTCAATAGGCTACTTGTGATGGAACACAAGGTTTGATTATTCAAAGAACATTAAACAGTTATTGTAAGCGACTTCTTGTCGCACTACGGTGGTGTGTGAGGTGCACTGGCGGTCTAATGACTGTCAGCCGTCTACTCGATTAGCAAAATGTGCCCTAGTGTTATGTTAATTATAAATTGACGGATAAAGTCGTTTTAGTTTGATCCGTGCATCTTTTGTTGTAAACCTCCAATTGATTTTACTATCCTTGTTGTTTCTTTCGTTTTCCCATGCCTTGACTTCTTCATTAACTTCTTCGATTGTTGCAATGTGCCTGTCAAGGCATTGCCCGTTTAACACATGAAGCTCTATCTCTGCCATATTTAGCCAACTACCATGCTTTGGGGTAAAAATGAATTCAAAACGGTCCCATAGCTTTTTTGCTTCTTGTGGATCAAAAGTTTCATAGAAGGCAGATGCTGAATGAGTGTTCAAATTATCCATAACAAGCGTTATTTTTTCTGCATCTGGGTATCTGTCTGCAATCGCTTTTACAAAAAGGGACCATTCCTTTTTTGTTTTATACTTTGTGATTTGGGTAAAACGTTTTCCTGCTAATGGTTCGTTCGCCATAAATATGTTTGCAACACCGCGGCGTATATATTCATAATCTACCCTTTTCTCACAACCTGGCTTTATTGGCATGCTTGATCGGGCTTCTTCAATAAGTTGTTTCGGGGATTCGTCCATGCATACTACTGGATACAGTGGATCGTAAGGTCTTTTATAAACATCCAATACCCGCTCCATATTGGCGACAAATTCACTGCTCTGTTTGGGTGGGATTACCCAGCCTTTCACTTTCCAAGGCTTAAGTTCGTTTTTTTTAGTATGTCCCTTACCGTAACATAGGAAATGCTTTCAACATAATTTAACTCTACCATTTTATCTGCCAGTAGCCGTAATGACCATTTTGCCCTTCCCTTTGGAGGGGCGCTACAGCATAGTGTTACCAATTTTGCTTCAACATCCCCATCAACTTTCCTATCGTACACTCTGCTTGATGGGCGTCTTTCCAAGCATGCTTCCAGTCCCTCTTCCATAAACTTCTTCTTAACACGGTCAATAGTGCGCATTCCTATTTTCAGGATCTTGCAGATTTGCTCATTGGTAACCTTATCAGCAAATTCTCCTTCATCACAATTTAATAAAATATATGCAGTGCGATAAGTTTGTGTAGTATGGGAACCTTTACGAATTATGCTCATTAGTTCATCTACTTCCGGCTTTGTTAATTTTATTGTGTATCGTACCATGTGCAGTTTTCCTGCAAAGATAATAATTTTTTACATGCGTCATAATATACCTAACTTAACACTAGTAGTCAGTAATCAAAGACTCATATGGAATCTTTAATTTATCATGTAGGTTTCTTATCATCTTAAGTGTCAATTTACGTTTGCGGCTAAAAATCTCTGAAACTCTACTTTTATATCCAATAACTTCGGCTAAATCCTTATTAGACATATCCATTTGCTCCATGCGAAATTTAATAGCTTCAATTGGATCAGGAGCTTCTATAGGGTAATGTTCATCCTCATACTTCTCAATCAGGATTGAAAGGACTTCAGCTTCGTCACCTTCTGCACTATCTGCAGGAGCGTGAAAAATCTTTTCAAGTCTACTAAGAGCAAAGTCATAATCCTGTTCTGTCTTTATTGCTTTAATTTCCATAATCCTAAATATTATCAGCGTCTACTTTATCATAATCTTTATGAGTGCCAATGAATCTTATAAAAACCCAATGTCTCAAATAGTTAATCTCAACTATCATTCTGTATTTATTACCACAAATATTAAAAACTACTCTACTACTTTTTAAGATGCTTGCTTTTGCATAATCAGCTTTTAGATCATTAGGACTATCCCAATTTGCTTTTGAAGCCTCTTTGTACCAAGTTTTTAGTTGATCCTCCGAGTCTGTATACTTTTCCCAGAATTCTCGAAGTATCTTTTTAGCAATTACCCTCATAGTTTATTGTTAACTGCTACAAAGATAATATAAAATTACCAAAATGGTAACTTCGTAGGAAAAAGATCCTTAAAACGGAGAATTTGTGGCATTTTTGCTAACGGACTCGGGTCGACATCGTGAGTGTGAAAAACCAACTGGGACATGCAGATATTGCAACTACAATGATGTACCTGCACATAGCAAAGTCGAACCCTAAGACCGGTTTTGCCCCTATGGAAAAGCTTTACAACTTTGGACGGAAATAATACGCTGGGCGGTATTGTCCGGCAGTTTTTGCCTGCCCTGCTCCGGGAACGTGGCGCGACCAGGCACCAGTTGAAGGTCTTGTGGGCCATTGCGGCTTGCCGCACCCCCGAACTTGGCGGATCGGCCATGGCCTGTTCCGAGTGTGGCTCGGTGCATTACAACCTGCACAGTTGCAGGAACCGCCATTGCCCGCGTTGCCAGGGCATCGACAAGGAGCTGTGGGTAGAGGCACGAAAACACGAACTGTTGCCGGTTAACTATTTTCATAGCCTGCCCCGATTCTTTGTCGGGGTGGTATTCACCGTACCGCACAATTTACTGGAACTGTTCCGGTTTAACCGGGCGGTGATGTACAAGCTGTTGTTCGGGTCGTCAGAAACCGTGGTGGAATACCTCGGCAGGTACACCCACAGGGTGGCCATTTCAAATACGCGCATCGTAATGGTGACCGAAACACATGTGACCTTCACCTGGTGCGACCGCAAAAACGAATACCGGAAAGAAACCGAAACTATCGGGGGCGTTGAATTCTTGAAGCGGTTTCTCGATCACATCATATCCCCTTATTTCCGCAGGGTACGGCACCTGGGGTTTTTGAGTACGCGCAACAAGACCGAAAGCCTAAAGCGGATAATCAGTAGCATGGGCTTGGCAGTAGTTGACCTGCCCCGACTTACCAGGCTACAGGTGCTGGAACTCCGCTTTTGGGAGCGTTCGCATTTGAAATGCCGTGAATGTGGCGGCGAGATGCACCTGTTCGAGACCTTTGCAAGGCTACGGGCTCCACCAGAAGAAGTACTGGCCTGCGCTGGTTGCCCCCGTTTTTCTTGAACCTGAACTGATGTGCCCGAAAACTCAAATGGGAAGGGTGTACCCATTTGTCAGGCTTAGGCCAAAAAGTCACGATGTTTTTGTCCGTGTAATCAATGCAACGAAAAATGATGGTGGGAACTCCGGCAAAAAGGCAAATATCGACCCCGTAAGTGTCCTGAAAAGGACTACTGCCAGGCAGCAAAAAACCGATTGAAAACACTATACTGAAAAGACACTGTTTCAGGAGTTTGCCAAGGGGCTGGTTTAGTTCAACATACCCTCCAATGTAAAGAGTATGCAAGCAACTCTTTATTGGAGGCTAATTGTTACCCAACGTGATTTATTCTTTAATTATTCTTGTTATTTCGCAACTACGATCTTGATTGGTAAGTTTAATAAAGTATACTCCAGAATTGAGACTTGCTCCGTATATTCTAATTTCTTTATTGTACTTATATATAGGTATTTTTTGTTGTTTGCCTAATACATCAAATATTTTAATATCAATATTTTCAATATTAATTTTACCAGACAATGCAATGTGAAAATACTCTGTAAAAGGATTAGGTGCTACGTTTAGATAAATTGTTTCTAATTCATGTGTATTGCTTATGGTACAATCCTCACTGTAAGATGCCCAAGAATCAATATACCAGATCGGAAGAG
>CAYLZH010000138.1:0-12925 GCA_964388245.1 uncultured Bacteroidales bacterium | reverse complement strand
TTTGAAATAGTTTTCTGCTACTATCAGGGTGCAGGTTAATGTCGCGCTCTGACAGGAAACTATTGACACACGGCTAAAAGACTAAATTCCCAAATTTCTAATCTAAAACACAATGAAAACAAAAATAATAACCTCTCTTTTATTTCTGATGATGATATTGGCTTCAACCTCTGTATTCGCCTTCGATCCGCCACCACCCCCACCAAATGGTGGCAATGGCGATACACCACCACCTGGTGGAGGTGCCCCCATCGAGGGTGGTATGGCAATCTTTATTGGATTAGCAGTTGGCTATGTCAGGTGGAAACTTGTTCAGCAAAAGGTTGAGAACAGGGGATAGGGTAACGGAAAATTATATTGTTTGAATTTCTTCATTTATACTCTTTATTGCCTTAAAATCGTAGCTTTGCCTATGCTTAACAATAACATAGGATATTAAGGATGAAGGAACTTCTATTCATTTTATTGTTTATTCCTTATTTAGTTTTCGGGAGCGATCTGCATAGAAAAGTCGATAGCCTGAATCAATTATCTGATTCTCTGTGCGAAACAGATATTCTGAGATCACTGAAATATGCTCAGGATGCATTAGTTCTTTCAATAAGTGAACACTACATGCAAGGAGAAGCCAGAGCCAGTTATCTTATTGGATATAATGAGACTTCGCGGAAAAATTATGAAGTAGCAAGAAAATTTATAAGTAATAGCAGGGAACTCTATAATGAGATAAATATTCCCGACATGGAATTATTGGCGATTCAGTCATTAGGGACCCTTTCTTATTATGAAAATGATTTTCTGGCTGCGGTTAAAATATCCAAAGAAGGAACAAGGATTACCGGTTCAGAACAATATCCTCAAAAATTAGATGGTATTTATACCAACCTGGGCTTGTTTTATTATCGCTTATCGGAAATAGATTCAGCTCTTTATTATTTCATCAGTGCAATAAATTTTAAACAAGAGGTTGGTAATAAGAAAGGTGTGTTGATAGCTTCTATGGCAATTGGGGATATTTATACTGATAAAGGCAATTACTCAATGGCTAAGAAATATTATGAGGCAGCCCTTGATTTAGCCATAGCAACAAAAATAAAAAAAAGGATGAAACCTGCTTATTTGAGTTTATCAAGGCTCCATGAAAAAAAACAGGGAAACGGAAAAAGCACTTCAATATTACAAACTATTTAAGACTTATAACGATAGCTTTTTTGATGAAACCAAAAGCGAACAAATTGCCAAAATGCAAACAAAATATGAAACAGAGAAGAAGGAGAAAGAAAATACCATCCTGAAAAAAAATAATATTCAAAACTATAAAACATTTGAGATCCTATGAAAGCAAAAATAATCCTCTTATTATCTGTATTTGCACTTACAATTCTACACATTCGGACTACAGGACAAAACTATGCTGAGGTCACTTCAGATTTTTTATCAGATTTTACCTATGGATGGACATCGCCATGTATAGCTGATATTGATGGCGATGGTCTGTTTGATTTGCTGGTCGGTGATGACTATCAATACCTGTATCATTTTGAGCAAAACTCGGAATCATCAACTACATTTACCAAAACCACTAATCAGTTCAGTAATTTATATACAGATCATGGGGATCCTTATCGTGCAATAAATCCAACCATATCGGATATTGATGGTGATGGATTATTGGATTTGTTTGTTGGGCACTACTATGGAGGACATATTGAACGGTTCGAACAGGTTTCGATAAATTCCTATTCGTTTTCAAAGGTTTCCCCATCATTTAATGGAATTGATGTCGGGGGTGGTGCTGCCCCTCATTTTGCATATATCGATAACGATAACCTTCTGGACTTATTGGTAGGAAAAAGTGGGACAGGAGATATTCAATACTATGAACAAGCAAGCCTTAACGATACTACGTTTAATCTGGTAAGCAATAGTTTTAACTCCATTGCTCTTGGACTTTCTACCCCATACATTGCCGATATTGATGGCGATAATCTCCTGGACATTTTTGTGGGAAATACAACGGGCGACTTAGACCATTATGAACAGGATGCAGCCTACTCAACTTCATTTACGCTGGTAACTGCTACATTTGATACTATAGATATTGGAAATGAGTCGGTACCTCTGTTTACTGATATTGATAACGATGGCTATCTCGACATTCTCATTGGGGAAAATAATGGATTTGTCAATCACTGGGAGTCGAATACCCAAACTGCCATTACTTCTAATGTTATTACGAATGCGGCTACATCAGTGGATCATAACTCGGCAGTTTTAGGAGGTACAATATCCGATAACGGTGCACCACATATTTATCAGCGCGGTGTTATATATAGCTCAACCGATCCTAATTGCATTGCAGATTACCAGGTTGCATACATGGGCCCCGGTGGAGGTAATTATTCGGCTGAAGTATTTCCGGTTTCATCAGAAACAACCTATTATTTCCGTGCTTTCTTTCGTAGTTCATTAGGAACCTTTTATGGAGGTGTTAATAGTTTTACTACCACATCAGGCCCACCAAGACTTTCCACAAATGAAACTACTGATGTAATGGAAACGACAGCAGTGTCAGGTGGAAACATTATCGACAACGGAGGGTATAATGTTTCGGCCCGTGGTGTTTGCTGGAGTACATCATCCAATCCAACTACATCCAATTCAAAAACAACCGATGGTACAGGATCCGGACAATTTAGCTCCAACATTACCGGGCTAACAATTAACACCACATATTATGTAAGGGCTTACGCTACCAATTCGCAAGGTACAGCCTACGGTGAAGAAAAATCGTTTATACCTAAAGTTTTTAATCTTCGGACAACAACATTCAACAACCTGGTTGTCAACAATCATGCATCGCCCACATTCACAGACCTGGATAATGATGGCCTGCTGGATATGCTCACAGGGGATGGTAGTAAAATACTTTTATATGAGCAGAACAGTATAGGCTCCTGTAACTTTTCATTCATAACAGAAATTCCAGAAACAAATTACGGGATGGAACCAATGTCAACCATTATCGACCTTGACAATGACAATTTACTTGACTTGTTCTGGGGCGAGTGGTTGGGTGAGATTCATCACATGGAGCAAAATTCTATTGGTTCAAATAACTTTACCACTATAGATCAAACCTTTAATTCAATAAATGTAGGAAACTTATCGTACCCGGCATTTTGCGATATCGACCATGATAACTTGTACGACCTGCTTGTAGGAGAAGATGATGGTACTATCCTTCATTACGAACAGGATGCTGCCTGGGGAAGTACCTTCACTTTAGTTACTTCTACATTTAATAGTATCGATGTGGGCGACAACTCAAGACCTACAGTAACCGACCTTGATGGTGATGGCCTGCTTGATTTGCTGATTGGTGAATATGACGGGAATATTAACCATTACGAGCAAAATGCAGCCAATAGTCAGGCTTTTACACTTGTTACAAATAATTTCCATTCAATCACAACCAGTGATGTTCCTCATTTATCTTTTACAGATTTGGATGGTGATTATGCACTTGATTTTTTTATTGGAGAAAGGGATGGAACAATTCAACACTGGGAAGTAGGTGAGGCAACAATAAACAACAATTGCATAACAACCACCACAGCGGGATCAATTACATCAAATTCGGCAGTTTTAGGAGGTGATATTTCAGATGATAATTCACACCTTGTTCATCGGCGCGGGGTTTGCTACAGTGTAAACGACGAATCGCCCGATTTAGACGACACTAAGGCATTAATGGGAACAGGCACCGGTACTTATTCGGCTACTGTTACCAATTTGCCTGCCGGAAGAATTTACTACAGGGCTTTTTACACCAATGCACTTGGAACCTTTTATGGCACTACAATGAATTTTATTGCCACTGCAGGCCCTCCGGGAGTTAGCATTGATGAAGCCACCAATATTGTGGACGTATCAGCTACAAGCGGTGGCGATGTAGTTGATGACGGAGGCGGAGGCTCAGTAACTTCACGTGGTGTTTGCTGGAGTACAAGTCAAAATCCAACCACCGCCGATTCGAAAACTATTGATGGTTCCGGAACAGGTCAGTTTACGTCCTCTGTCACAGGACTATCGGCAGAAACAAGCTATTATATAAGAGCCTATGCAAGCAATGCCCAGGGCACAAACTACAGCAAGGAAATAGAAATCAGGACCAGGCTGTTTCATGAAATAAATGACAGTTTTAGTTCGGCTGATATTGGAGAATATTCCAAACCCCTGTTTTTTGATATCGATGGCGATGGTCTACTTGATTTGCTAATTGGCGAAGCAGGCGGAAATATTAACCATTACGAACAAAACTCATCAGAAAGCACATCATTTACAATTACTACCAAAAACTTCAATTCAATTAACGTAGGAACTTATTCATCACCGACAGTAATCGACATCGACGGCGATGCGCTTATCGACCTGCTAATTGGCAACAACGATGGCGAAATATATCATTATGAGCAAGATGGCGTAAACTCGGGCTCCTTTAGCCTCGTGAGCAGCTCCTTTAGTTCGCTCGATATTGGAAGTAAAGCTACTCCCGAATTCAACGATATAGACGGTGATGGACTATTGGATTTATTAATTGGTGAAGATAATGGAAACATAAACCACTACGAGCAGGATGCTACAAATTCTCTCTCCTTTACACTGGTAACCGAGAATTTTAATTCTATTGACGTGGGAGATCGTTCTGTACCTGTAATTACCGACCTGGATAACGATGGCTTGCTTGATCTCCTTATTGGCGAGAAGGATGGCAACATAAACTATTATGAACAAAACTCTACAAACTCGTTACTGTTCTCACTACAAGGCGAATCCTTAAGTTCGATCGATGTAGGATCAAACTCAGCTCCTGTTATTACTGATATCGATAGTGATTCCAAACCTGACCTGTTAATTGGTGAAGCGCTTGGAAATATACATCATTGGGAGTCATATGCTTCCACAATAAACTCTTCCGGAATTAGCACATCAGCACCCGCCGTTGTTACTGGGACCGAAGCCGACCTCGGTGGGAATATTACCGACGACAGTTCGCATCCGGTGTTAAGGCGTGGAATATGCTATAGTGCAAGTAATAATACGCCTGACTTAGACGACGATCAGTTGGCAATGGGTAGTGGCAACGGTTCTTTTTCAGAAACAATAACAGGCCTGTACCGTGGTCAAACATTTTATTACAGGGCCTTCACATCCAGCGTACTGGGAACCTTGTTTGGAGATACCCAGGAACTGAAAACATTCGATGTAAGCACCAATCCGGTAGAAGGTATAGATCTTACCCAGGCCATATGCGGAGGAAACATCCCAACCTATTCCGGCAACGAAGTTATTGCCAGGGGCATTTGCTGGAACACAAGTCCCAATCCTACAACGGCCGATACTAAAACCACTGACGGCGCCACCATAGGCGAATACCAAAGCACTCTAACCGGACTACAGAAAGATACACGCTATTATGTCAGAGCCTATGCAACTAATTCGCTTGTTACGCTATATGGCGGGGAATATGAGTTTTCAACTCCCATTGAAACCAGGAATATGCTAAATTTAGAAGGATCTGATCAGTATGGATTAATGAACGGCAATCTACCTGACGAAGGCACCATCGAGGCCTGGATATACATGGATAATTTCGATAATTCCTATCGAATACTTGATGCAGGAAATGCTAGTTCAAACTGGTATCTTGGATATTCCTCTTATTCGGGATATTACTTCAAAATAGGCCAAAGCTCATCTGCCTATTTCGGCTACACCACAACCAGTAAATGGCACCATGTTGCAGCCACCTGGACAAAAAACAATCTTCTTGTCAACTTCTATCTTTATTTTGATGGTCATCTGAAAAGTAACGTTATGGGGAACACCTGGTCCGATCCCTCAACAAACATTTACATTGGTTCGAATTACAATAACACGCTCTTTTTTGATGGAAAAATGGATGAATTAAGGATTTGGAATTCAGCTAAAACACCAGCACAAATTCTTGCCAACATGCACCAATCGGTAAATCCATCGTCGCCCGGTTTAGTATGTTATTACGATTTCGACCATGCAAGCGGAATAACAATTAGCGACAAAACTGGAAACGGATATGATGCCAATTTAGTAAACACGACAAATAATGACTGGCTCGTCTCATCAGCTCCTGTTGGAGACTATGGCACTCCGGTCAGGACCAACCTGCTCACCTTTGCAGGGATTACCGGGGCTCAAATAAAAGCAACAATTTCAGTTCCCTCGCCTGTCGAAGACGACCGAAACCTCGGTATTTACACTTATGGTGATGGAAGCGAAGCAATTGACGCAGAAACTCTACCTGAAGGAATTACTGAAAGGGCGAGTATCGTTTGGGGGGTTGAGGAAACCGGAAATTGTACCGCCGACCTGGTCTTTGATTACACCAATGTTTCAGTCATAAGCAATGATGAAAACATCAAACTTTTGAGGCGGGAAGATCCTTTTTCAGATTGGACCAATGCTACGACTGTGGCCTCCATTAACACCGTAAGTAACACTATTTCACTTAGTGATGTTACAAACTTCAGCCAGTTTTCTGTTGCAGAGGGATTACCTTATGGCCATGCTACTGGCAATTGTATTTATTTCGATGGATTCCAGGAATATATTAATTGCGGGAACCACAGCAGCCTTAATACAGGAAATATCCTTACAATAGAAGCCTGGATATATCCACATGATTTGTCTCGTATCAACTCCATTTACTCAACCCGACATGAAAATACACATGCCGGGGCTTTTCAGTTGCAGGTAGGTTATTTGGATGGCAGCAGGACGCATGGTGTGGCTGTTACCGGTGTTGGCACCGAGGTGGCTCAAACCTCTGAAGATATACTTGAAAACAAAGAATGGACTCATGTTGCCTATACCAGAGCGGGGAGTGGGGCAGGTACTCACACCATATACGTAAATGGAATTTCTCAAAACCTGGTTGTCGATGATGCATATAATTTTATCGATAACTCAGGCATTAAAGTTATAGGTTCTGGCACTGGTGGTGGACAAGTATTTGAGGGTATGATTGATGAGGTCCGCATTTGGAATATCACCCGCACACAACAAGAAATACGCGACAATATGCACCGTATCCTTAACGGAAATGAGAGTGGTTTGGTGGCTTATTGGCAATTGAACGAAGGATCAGGCACTTCAGCATCAGACATAAAACAAAATAATGATGGGACCCTTGTCAATCTTGATAGTGAGGATTGGGTAGAGAGTTATGCTATTTGGAAACGCTGGGAAGGCAATAACAGTACAGCATGGAGCGATTTCGAAAATTGGAGTACAGTGTTTAGCCAGCCCACTTTAAACGATATGGTACTTATACAAAACACTCATGTTCAACCACAAATTGCCAACGAACCAACTTCTCCGGCAACTGGCAGTGTCCTAGCCATTGAAAAACATGCCTCGCTTACCATAAGTGCCGGCAAAGCATTTACGGTTTCAGACACTACTATTAACATGAATGGAATCAATGGGATAGTTATAAAATCAGATGCCTCGGCAACAGCTTCCCTGATCCAATCTGCTCCTGTAGGTGCCACGATTGAACGATACTTGTCACAAACTGACTACCACTATATCTCGACACCGGTAAACAATCAGTACATCAGCACCGAATTTGTCGATGCAGGTTCCAACCCGCTACCTGCTACGGTCGATTTTTACAAATTCGACGAGCCGGCAAACCTGTGGCGCAACATCAAAGACGGATCAGGCAATCTGAACCTCAGTTTCGAGACACAGTTTGTTGTGGGCAGGGGCTATGCATACGCCAACAGCGATGCTATCTATATCAAAGAATTTAAGGGGCAGCTAAACTACAATGATATTTCAGTAAGCCTTGATAAACAAGGCAGCCAGGCCAACAATGGCTGGAACCTGGTAGGTAATCCTTTCCCGGCCAACCTTGCTGTCAACGCCCCGGCGGATGCTACTCATAATTTTCTAAGCGATAATGCAAGTGCTTTAGATGATAATCATGAAGCCATCTACCTTTACGATGGCAGCGATTACCTTACCGTTAACCAGGTCAGTGCCGAAACTTTCATTTCACCGGCACAGGGATTCTTCGTGAAGGCAGCAGCAGATATGGCTCAACTGGTTTTCAATTCCAATCAGCAAAAACATGGAGCATCCACCTTCTATAAAAACGGGAGTTATATTTCACGCTTCAAAATAAATATTACCGGCCCTCAAAGCGAAACCAACACAACCATGATTGCTTTTATTGAGGGTGCATCAAAAGGTCTCGATCCAGGATACGATGCCCGCAAACTAAAAGGCAATTATTACATATCACTCTATTCCATTTTGGTGGATGATGACGGGGGCGATTATGCCATCCAAAGCCTGCCTGTAATTTCTAACCAACAGGTAAAATTAGGATTGGATGCTACAGAAGCCGGCTTGTATGAGTTCAATAATTTCCAAATGGAAGACATGGGCAATACATCCATTTTCTTAGAAGACAAAGTTGAAAATGTGTTTGTCAACCTTAACCAGAATCCATCTTATTCTTTTACGACCATGGCCGGAAGTTTTGACGATAGGTTCGTACTTCACTTTGGGAACTTCATAACAGAAATTGATGATGAAAATTCAGAAGAAAGAAATAGGCTTAACATCCTTACCGATGGGGAAGTAATTTACGTTCAAAATATTTCGAAGGAAATTCAAAGTGGTACTTTCGAAATTTACAACCTTGCAGGTCAATTGATCAACTATAGGAGTTTGATTATTGAAGCTTATTCGCGTACTTCAATAAAACCCAGGTATCGAGCTGGGATATATATAATAAGCTTTCAAAGTAATGATAAGAAATATACTCAGAAAGTAATTTTGGAGTAAAATGAAACAAGGAACAAGCAAAATAATCCACTCATCGGAATACTCCAGGACATCTGATAAGTTTGCCCAAAAGGAGAACGAACCTCTGAATTACTCAATTTCCCAATTACTTATTAACATAAATCCTAAAAAATGAAAACGAAGATATTAGCTACTTTTATATTTCTGATACTAACCCTGTCTACAATTTCTGTTATGGCCTACGATCCTCCACCACCTCCACCTGTTGGTGGTAATGGCGATCAGGAACCTCCCGGTGGTGGGGCACCAATAAATGGCGGGATGTTCATTTTGGTTGGTTTGGCAGCGGGTTATTCCGGGTGGAAGATCAGGAGAGAAAAGGAGAAAGATAAGAAGAAGTGAAACGGGAAATAACTTTTGAAAGGAAACAATAAATCGTCTTCCTTGGTGGTAAGAAGGTGATTGAAATCAGCAATCCTCCTGATTAAAACATTCCCTTAAGCGAAAAGATAAAATTCCTACCACTTGCAGCTATTCCTGATGAATAAGGGCGATAACGTTGGTCGGTAAGATTTTCTACACCCAGACTAAGCAGAAGGTGTTTGTTTAGTTGATACCGAAATTTAATGTTCAATGTATACCACGAAGGACTGTAAGGATTGCCGTTGGGATCGCTGGCATAGATATAGTCTTTATCGATTTCTGAAGGAGCCAGATCGGCGAAACTTTTTTCGCTGTTATAAACCACATAAAAATCGGCCTTAAACCTATCGCGAGTAACTGATAAATGACTTGATCCAAAGAGTGGTGCAGCATGGCGCAACGGGGCAGTGGTTCCGTCTTCCTGTTCTTCTGTTCCTTTCTGATAACTCACTTCAGAAGTAAATCCAAAACCATATGGAAGAACGGCCTCAATATCAGCATGAATACCATAAACTGAAGCATGAGCTGCATTTTGCAATGCCTGAACCCGGCTCATTTCGCCATCATACAAAATACTATCCTGTCCATTTAGTGTAAAGTCTCGTCGGATCATAGCCTGGTCTAAATGAATATAAAACACACTAAGGTCGAGTTCAATCTTATCAGTAAACCTTCTTTTAACACTAATTTCGGCATTATATGCATACTCTGGTTTAAGCTGCGGATTTGGAACTATAACAGTACCATCTCCCGAATCGAACACTTTTGCAATATCGTCGATATTCGGAGCCCTAAAGGCAGTGGTCAGGTTCAACTTATACAACCATTTATCATCAGGCTTATAGATTAGTCCGATGCCACCGGTAAGTGCACCATTATTTAATGAGGTGCTTGTAAACGGAAAATTATAATAACTGGTATCAAAATCAGATGAGAGACTGGTATAATTATACCTTGCACCGGTTTGTAATGTAAGCTTCCTGCTTAATTTATTCCACCACGAGAAATAAGTGGCATATGAATTCCAGCTCGATCCGTCGGGGTACCGTGATGAAGTCGGCACTATTTCTCCCGAATTGATATCCTCATCGTTTCCGGATGAACCAACTTTATTGTGGAGAATTTCTATGCCATAAAATATCCTGTGCTTATCTTTTAACTTCTTCTCAAAATCAATATTTATTGTTGCAACATCAACCTTTTCGTACCGATGAATCAGATGATTATCCATGAAATCACGATCGTGCCGGCTTTCTTCAAAGTGTTGATAAGCCATAATCAGGTTAACTTTATCGTAGAATTCGGTTGACTGTGAATGAGTAATATTCAGGTTATTTAAATTCCAGACCTGGGGACCGTAATACCACTCGGCCGATCGTGGATTGCCGTTTTTATATCTGATAAGTCTGTCGTAGCGGTCATACCCAGATGTTTTTGAATAATGCCATCCACAGACTAAATCCCAGTTTTCGTTTGGCCTGATCCGAAACTTTTGCATTAGATTATACTGGCTGTATCCGGTAAACTTTTGCACAAGTGGATTATCGTTGACCACTATTGAATCCATTCCATCGATTCGTTCAACATATTCCGGACGTAAATAGTCCGTGGGGCCATGGCTACCCATTTTTAAATCGCCAAAATCGGAAAAGGTAAAACTACCGGCATAAGCCCATTTTTTGTATCCTACATTTAAATCGATATGATTGGTGATTTCGGAACCGGCAGTGGCATAGCGTGTTGTAATCCCTGACCTGATATGTGCCTTCTCACCTGTTGAAAGCGTTGGAATAAGAGTGTAGAAATTCATTACCCCGCCAATTGCATCACTTCCATAAATAACCGATCCTGCACCATAACTTACCTCTGTGTTTTTAATTATAAATGGATCGATCGATATTACATTTTGCAGGTTTCCGCTCCGGAAAATTGCATTGTTCATCCTAACCCCATCCACAGCTATTAGCACACGGTTTGCGGCAAAACCCCTTATCATTGGGCTGCCGCCGCCATATTGACTTTTCTGAACATAAACACCCCCGGCAATTTTCAGTAAATCGGCTGCTGTTTGTGGATTTTGCATACTGATCTGACCGGCTGATATTGTTGTTACCTTATTGGGTACAGCGCTTTTATCCTGCCTCCATCCCGAAACAGAGACTACAATTTCGTTCATCAATATAGGACTTTCAGTTAAAAAGACTTTGAATTTTGCCTTTTCCATTTCAGCATAAGACTTTATAGTTTTCTGGTATGAAGGATGTTGAAAATAAACATCAGAAAATTCCTGAAACCCTCTGATATCTGCTTTTCCATTTTCATCAGTTATGGCCGATGAATCGTTGGTGTAAACAAAAACATCGGATACCGGTTGCAGGCTTACCTTGTCAAAAACAATAAGTGTCTGGCTCCGGACCATAATGAATAGTAAGCTAAAAAGTATTACGGGAAATAGTTTCTTCATTAAAATGAATAATTATGATTTGTCGTAAATCTGCTTTGCATCTAAAATAATTCACAAAAAATTGTTGCTCTATCAAAAATTGTTCCTGTTAATTTGAACATAGCCGTTCGATTGCAGCTTCCTTATCAGAAACAAAATTAATCAAACCAGACTTATTGCTTTCATAGATAAAATCGTTCAGGCTTTTACTGATGTATTCTGAAAATTCACCTCTGATTGCCATCTGCATTCTGTATGTTGAAAATTTTTGTAGGATATCTCCTGCTATTTTTGATTTCAGATCGAAAAAATCAGGCGTAAAGTGTTCTTTTTTAATAATAATCTTTCGTGCACCACGATAATCAGCGTTTCCTATCAGATCGAGTGCATTTTCAACTGTTGTAATTTCAATATTTTCTGATACAGGTTCTGCAATTGCTGTTGAGCCAACACTGTGTATTTTTATGTTCATTTGTTGTTTTAAAAGTCGTAAAATTACAATTTTATGTTTTCATGTCAACAGATAATCACCTGCCCATAACAACTTCCCAAAAAATATATTCCAAATAAGAACAAGATGATAATGATTTTACATTGATTTGTTAAAAGCTTTTTTGTAAATTTGAATAGTAACCCAAAAAATTATGTAGCATGAACAATTATCCGATAAAAAACTCAAAACTTATTCTACTTTCCTGCTTGTTGTTTGTTGGCCTTATCCAGTGCAATACTCAATTGACTGAAAGTGATTTCAAAGATTTCCTTAATGAATTTAACAAAGAATATATTGCGCTAAACAATCAGGTTCAGCTTGCCGAATTCGAGGCTGCAATATCCGGAAGCGATGAAGACTATCAACGAGCAACCGATTTAAACATTCAGGTGACACGGCTATTTTCGAGTAAGGCAAAATTCAATAAGCTAAAAAAGTTTAAAGAACAAAATGCAGTTTCCGATCCTCTGCTGATTAAGCAACTGGACTTTTTGTATAAACAATTCCTTTTCCACCAGATCCATCAGGATAAAATGTCAAAAATGATTACTTCCTCGAAGGAACTTGCAAAGAAATTCTCAGTTTTCAGAACAAAAATCGATAATCAATCCTATAGCGACAACCAGGTTGAGAATATGCTGAAAAACACCTTATCATCAGAAAAACTTGAAAAAATCTGGAAAGCAAGTAAAGAAGTTGGAAGG
>CAYLZH010000137.1:358-12930 GCA_964388245.1 uncultured Bacteroidales bacterium | reverse complement strand
TGCTAACGCACTGGAAAGTTGCAAAACAGCACCGTGTAATGAAATAGAAAATAAAACAACCATCCTTTGGGGGGTAATCCACAAACATCAATCCCCATATAGCCAAATCCGGTTTCGTCAACACTGCATCCAGCTACTGCTTTACAAGCAGGCAGGACGCTTAGTTGTTATGCGCTTTTTTTATCTTTTAATAGTTCATTGCGGCGGTTCACTGAAAAATTTGGATTCTCTTTTATAATTGAAATTAATTCATCGTAATATTCTTTTATTTCTTTCATTTTGTCTATTAGTAAACTAAAAAAGCCATCAAACTCTTTTTCTTCTATGTATTTATTGACGAATATTTCTGCAATCATAAAAGTTTCTTTAAATATTTCATTTTGTTCAATATTGACAATAATCCCTTTCTTCTTTAATAAATACACAAAGTAGTCAACGATGCGTGCAGTTGCACTAATAATTCTAACTAATGGGTGAGGGTGGGAGTTATCTTTTAAGTAATAACCGTTTCTATATTCTGCAAATGAAAGAAAGTAAATGAAAATTGAACTAGTCAAGACGCTAATGTATGCCTCTAAAGATTTTTTATCTATTTGCCCGTCAAAGTATTTTTCAAAATATTGAAAAATATGTGTACTAACAGATATTGAAGCAAATAAATCAGCGTCAAGTTCCTCACAATGAGCATTGATTGAATAATTATTGTCTTTAATTAGATATTCATTTAAGTCCTTTTCGGAAGACTCTGTAAATTGAATAAGATGACCAAGCTCATGATAAAAAGTAAAATGCATAATTGACTGATACATTAATTCTCCAATGGAATTTTGCATTTTATTTTCAAGAAACTTATAGTTTCCGATATTATTTAAATCAAAATAGGTTACCAATGTGCGATAGAAAAATTCAGTTATCCCTCTATTAATCTCTATAAGGTAAACACCATTTTTAGTCTTCCTTGCTTTAGCATTAAAATCAGTCGAATCTTTGAAATAGAAGAAATTTGGAGAAATTCCATAACTGGAATGATTGTCAAGCGCTTCTTGATAAAAAATATAACTTTCAAGAAACTCTTCTTCTCCAGCAGTCCCAATAAAATCAAATATATCAGCTTGAGTAATTCCTGCTTTATCTGAAATTAATTTGATATTCTCTTTAAACAAATTTATCTTTTCAATTTTAAGCATAGACTTTTTAAATTGTTTTATTCTTATCCAACCACTCTTTGCCGCTTTTTACTGAACTGCTAGTCTGACGAATTAGAATTAATAATATTGGCAAACCAAATATTGCAATAACTCCAAAAAGAATTGATGTTTTAATTTTCTCTTCTTGGTAATATTTTATAGCTCTTTCTATCTCATTCTTCAACCCTTGTGTGCTGTTAAAGTTGATAGAATAAAAATCTCCTTTATAAAAATAAATTGCTTTGCGATTAAATGAGTTACCATAAACAATTCTCCCACTTTCATACATGGAAGTCGAAGGAACGTAGTTCGTGTTTGAGTAATCTGGATGAAAAGTTTTATATCCCTCAAAAACAAGAAGAAATAGTATAACCATTACTCCAATTCCTATTGGTATAGAGATTCTAAAAAATCTGAAGAATCGGGTTATCTCATTTGCTACAATAGTTTTTTTGTCCATGATATTATTGATTTTGGATTAATAAGTCATTTATTAATGTTGTGATATAATTCATTTCGAGTACTTTCTTCATTTTTAAATTGCGCATAACGGTTCCGCGGCTATGGCAAGTAGGGCATAGATCCGGAAGCCCCTTTGCTGTTTCCCACTTAGCCAAGCTTAAAATTCATTCAGTTTATAATTATAGTTAGTTTCTTAAAATGTTTTCTACGTAGCACAAATTTTGAGCTTGGCGCTGGCCAAAAGCTCATTATGGTTCGCAACCGGCTACTTAGCCCTATTTGCTATTAGGCGCTGTTGCCACCTGTAGGTTTTGATCAGTCGATAAAAATGTCAGGTTCAATTTCAGTTATTGTTCCATCAGCCAATTCGTAAATTATTCTGCCATTAATGCTATAGACGGAAGGAATTCCTTTTAGCCTGTTTTCTTCAATTGCTTTTTGCACACCAATATTCCCAATTCTTTCAATCAATATTGCTCTTTTATAAATGTCGATGTTATTAAATTCAATGTTTCCCATGTTTTTGAATTTTATTGTAAAACTTATTAAAATCGTTAATGTTTATTGTCGAAAACTCTTCTTTAATACCAAATGCAATTTCTTCAAATTTATTCTCAGAATTATATACCAAAATCCAGTCATCAACAATCTTTTTATAGATGTTCCAGAAATTCTTAATACTTCTTGAATATCTTCTTAAAATATCTTCGGTCGGAACATTATGCCCTCCTTTTAAAACACGTTCTTTAACTCGCTTTATACACATTTCAGAAGAGTCAAGATAAATATAAATCAATGTTGTTTTGAATCCAAGACTTTTAAATTCAGGAATTAAGTTAGCGAGATAATTACCCGATAAAGTTGATTCAATGATGATTTTTTTTTCCTCTTTTATTAATGTGTTTAGTTTTCTGAAAAACTCTTTCCCGGCAGTCAACCTTACTGATTCTATATTGTCTGGGTTCAGGCTTTTTGCTATCTCGTCAGCATTTAGAAATGCATAGTCACTATTTATTTCTAAGTATGCTTTTGCAAAAGTGGTTTTTCCTGAACCATTTGCTCCCCCAAGTATTATAATCTCTTTGTCAAACATTTAGCAAAGATAGCTAATTTTTAGGACGACTTTTTCCTATTGGTGGCAACTATCAATATACTCACTGCTATTGCGTATATCGTCTTGTATTGGATATATATCCACAATATACTTGCGTATATTTCTACTTTCCGAATTATTTTTCATTGTATTCTGCGGGGAATATTTTCCTGTTTATCATGCGGATTGGTTTATTAATTTCAAACTTACATATTTTTTTTCATGTTATTATACATTATCACATACAAAATTATTTGCAGGTTCCACCGGTAAATTGAAACCATGTTTTACTGAGGGTGTAAGAAGTATTTCTATATTGATGAATAGCACCAAATCTGAAATTAACATTGGGTTACACCCCGGCTGAATATGTGCCCACCCGGGTGGATCGTGAAAAATACAAAAGGCCGGTTAGTTATCTCCGGCCTCTTCTGTTCTTTTGTTTTCAATTATTTATTAGGTCTATTTCAACCTGCCTTCTATTATTTTTTCTACCAACTGTGGATCGAGCAATGTGGAAGTATCACCCAAATCCTCATGGTTGTTCTCAGCAATTTTCCTTAATATCCTTCGCATGATTTTACCTGATCGGGTTTTCGGAAGGCCACTCACAATTTGTACCTTATCGGGCTTTGCTATTGGCCCGATTATCTTCGAAACCCCTTTGATCACACTTTTACGGATTCCTTCTTCACCACCTGTGGAGAGTTCACTGCATACAACATAGGCATAAATACCCTGTCCTTTCACATTGTGAGGATAACCGACAACAGCCGATTCGTGTACCAATGGATGTTCGTTTATTGCATTTTCTATTTCTGCTGTGCCCAGGTTATGACCTGAAACTACAATTACATCGTCGACCCGGCCAAGCAGGCGATAGTATCCATCTTCATCGCGCTTTACGCCGTCACCGGTAAAATAATATCCATTAAACTTCGAGAAGTAAACATCTTTACAGCGTTGATGATCGCCATAAATTGTCCGGAGCATTCCCGGCCAGGGAAATTTTACACAAAGATTCCCTTCCACATTTCTGCCACTTAATTCGTTACCGTTATTATCCAATATTACCGGTTGAAACCCTGGTATCGGTAAGGTTGCAAACGATGGTTTGGTTGGGATAATGCCGGCCATCGGGCTTATGGAAATACCTCCTGTTTCGGTTTGCCACCAGGTATCGACAATTGGGCAGTTGCCTTTCCCAATATGATCATGGTACCAGTGCCAGGCTTCCTCATTGATTGGTTCACCAACCGTTCCCAATACTTTTAGCGATTTTAGCGATTTGTCATCAACACGAGATTCACCATAAGTCATTAGCGACCTGATAGCTGTAGGTGCTGTGTAAAGCTGGTTCACCTGATATTTGTCGACAATTTCCCAAAGCCTTCCTTCATCGGGGTATGTTGGTACGCCTTCAAACATCAGCGAAACTGCACCACAAAGCAATGGCCCGTAAATTATATAGGAATGTCCCGTTATCCAGCCTATATCAGCAGTACAAAAATAAATTTCATTGTCGCTGTACTGGAATACATTTTTAAAGGTATATGAAGTATAAACCATATAACCTCCAATAGAATGAACAATTCCTTTTGGCTTTCCGGTTGATCCTGATGTGTAAAGGATAAACAAGGTATCCTCGGCATCCATAACTTCGGGATCGTTTTCCTCTGTCATTCCGCGAATGGCATCGTGCCACCAGATATCCCGGGTGTTTGTCATTTTTATCTGTCCGCCTGTGCGTTTTACAACCACCGTATTTTCAACTGTAGGGCAATCGCGTAATGCTTTATCTACAATATTTTTAATAGGAATAATTTTACTTCCCCTGTAGGCTTCGTCGGATGTGATAACCAGTTTAGCTTTTGCATCGTTTATTCTTTCTTCAAGAGATTTTGATGAAAATCCTGCAAATACAATGGAATGGATAGCCCCGATCCTTGCACATGCCAACATGGCGATTGCCAGTTCGGGGATCATGGGCATATAAATTACAACCCGGTCGCCTTTGCTGATACCTGTATTCTTGAGGGCATTGGCAAACTGTTTTACTTTACCAAATAGCTGTTCGTAGCTTAGTGTTATACCATGTTCGTTTGGATTGTTGGGTTCCCAGATAATGGCAGGCTGGTTTTTCCGAAGAAACATATTCCGTTCAAAAATATTCTCAGTAATATTCAGTTTGCCATCAACAAACCATTTAACGGACGGCTCTTCGAAATTCCAGTCAACGACTTTATCCCATTTTTTTCTCCAGTAAAATGTTTCGGCCTGATGTGCCCAAAACGATTCGGGATTCTCTACACTTTCCTGGTATTCCTGGACATATCCCCCAAGTGTTGTAACTTTTGTTGCCATAGTATGATATTTTATTAACCTGCATTATTCATGAAAAAATGATTTACTGTTTTAGATTGCTCGTATTCATTATTTTTTGTGTCATATTCAGCCCAAATCATTTTTTCACAAGTGCGTTATTTCAAAGCATCTGCTTTGTTACAAAACCCTTGAAATAGAATACTATATCAGCGGGTTTTATTGCCTCGCATCTGCATTAAACTAAACGCATGAATTATGCAGCTTAGCAATGCCTGATTGCACAGTCAGTGAAATTGACAATAAAAGATAGCAGATTGTTCAATCGGGATAGGAAATAGTTAAAATCTACTGATTATAGTTTTATGCTACTTCAATCCAATCAAAATATGAATGATGAAATCCGGATTTAATAGGTAATGTTAGATTTTTACCTGGCAATTCTATATGAATTGGAAACAGAGCAAAAGGAAAGAAGACCTATTGGATTTGAAATTGGTGAACAGGCCTAATATCATTGGATATAATAATATGAAACATCCATGACAAGTATTTTTGACACACACGAGCATGATTATCTACGACAGATTATTAAAAGCTGTGCCATAAGCTATTGGATGTTCCATCTGACCATTGAAAATTAATATAAACAGATGAAATCATACAAATTGCTTTCAATGAAGATTTAAGCTGGTGAACTATTAATTGCTATCATGATCCGTTCCAACTGATCAATGTTATTCTTTTTCTGCCATCCATTTTTATTGATAAAGGTTTGTCGAATTCAACATGCTTTAGGTAACCGGTTTGCTCAACAATCTTTTGAGCTTGCAATACTTCCCATGCGATTTTACATTCTCGGGATTCATGGAGGATAGAACAATAGCCCACATTCATCGACGTCACGTTATGGAAGAAATGAGATCCTGACGATGCATCAAGGGGAAAATTCTCAAGGCTCGTTTCAACAATAAGCTTTGCATTCGAGATTTGAGGCCAGTTAACCGGAACGCCTATCCATTTGTCGCGGGTACCCCAACGGCCAGGACCTATAAGAATATATTTTTTACCCTGTTTTACCATTTTTCGATTAAGCAGGTCGATTTCACCGGCCATTGCTTCTGTTTTGCTCTTATCGAATTTTTCCAGATCGATGAAGATCACATCTTTAATATCTTCAACAAGGCCGTTTCCCATGCCCATTTTCGAAAACAACAGTACCCTGCTCTGATCAATAGTGCGAACATCTATATTGAAATCCTGTGCATTGCCGATGAGTGGTTTTACCTGTAGTAAATAAAACGATGATTTATATTCTGAATCACGGTTAAGATCAACGGCAAATTCAATTTCAACAGGCGAACCCAGCGCTTCTTTTACAACATCGAGCACAACTTCAATGGTTTTTGCCAGTGGGATATAATTGTACTTTAAAATGTTTGCAAAATTAATTACCCTCGGACCGGGATGGTCGAGTCCGGGTTTAATCACATGATTTATATTGTCGTAGGCCGATGCAGAATGATTTAATGTCCCGTGCGACTCAGCATCATAAATATCAAGCCGGTTTAATCCTGCCGTATCACCTTCCAACAGATCGATATTTTCTTTGTTCAGGTCCACAGCAAACAACTGGACCTGTGAATTCAGGTATTGATCTTTGGGTGAGTTGTTATCTAACTGAGGAAATTTAGGTGAAAAGCGGTGCGTCTTTTCTCCCTCGACAACATATTTCCCCAGGCCGACAGCAATATTGGCTACGCCATCTTCCGGCTTGATATACCCGAACGGGTAATAATTATACGATTGTGCAACTCCGCTGAAATGGGGATAGAAATAACTTTCGTACTGGTTTCCAACAACCTCCTGGATAATAACGGCCATTTTCTCTTCTTCGATCTGGTAATTGATAGCTTTTATATAATCGCGCGCCAGGTTCGAAAAAACCGAGGCATAAACCAGTTTTATGGCATCGCATGTTAGTTTTAGCCTGATATTTATATCGGGATGATTGTTGGGCAACAGAAAAGTTTCAAAAATTCCGGCAAATGGTTGCATCAGTGAGTCTTCAAACAAACCCGACGAACGGATGGCGATAGGCTTGGTAATTACGGTTAATAGTTTGGTGAGCTTACTTTGCAATTCATCCGACAGTTTTCCGGCAAGGAACCAACGCTTGATTTGTTCGTAATCGGTTTCGTACATTACTTTTTCTTCAAGCATATTTCGCTCAAGAAAATCTTCAAACTCATCGGTGCCGATAACGGATGTTTTTGGTGCACGAATGTTTATGTTTGGTACATGAGTGCTAAAATCGAAATTGTGGATGAGGGAATTAATAAATGCAAGGCCACGGCCTTTTCCTCCCAGGTTACCTCCTGAAAGGCTAACAATATTTGCCTCATCGATTAATGCTGATTCGCCGAATGGAATTATCTTTCCTTCTTTTTGTTCGTTCCTGAATTTTCTGATTGCATCGACAAGATAAGTGCGAATGTCATGTGGATTTTGAAAATCGGTTACTCGTGCAGGGTTTATTATTTTAGCCACTCTTATTTCGCCCCGGGCCATTAACCACAACGAAAAATGGTTTCGTTTTGCATGGTAGATAAGGGATTCATCAGGAATTTTTTTCAGTTGGTACTCAAATTCTTTTAGCGTACGTGCAATAGCAATTTGCTTTTCATCATTGTTGCGATAAATAAAATTCCCAAATCCAAGATACTGTGTAATAAAAGACTGAAAATCCTGCCTCAGTGTTTCGGAATTTTTCTTGATGAATGAAGCATTAAAGTCGAATGCTCTTTTTGCATTGTTCTCGTCTGACGACTGAATAATTATTGGCAGGTCCCTGATCTTACTTTTTACATATCCGGCTAATTCAAATCCTGCGTTTGCATCATCAACTCCATCCCGGCTGAATTTTACATCCGAAATCAAACAAAGCATATATTCGCGATACTGGTTGAAAATTTGAATCGCCTCCTCGTAATCCGAAGCCAGAAGTATTTTTGGCCTTGCCCGTAATCGAAGTACCTTATAAAGTTCATCGGTGCTAACATCATCGATGATACGTCTGGTTTGCTGTAATACAATATTGTAAAGTATGGGCAGGTATCTGGAATAATAAATTGGAGAATCTTCAACAAGCAAAATAACCCTGATCAGGCCGATTTCTGTATCGTTAGCTACATTTATACGGTCTTCAACATGTTTGATCATGGCAAAGAAAACTTTCGACTCACCATTCCAGATAAAAACTTTGTCGATGGAAGGCAGGTCGCGCGCAGCCGTATCGAAGTAGGGAATATCACTGTTGTTGTTCAGTAGTAAAAATATGGGGATGTAAGGAAATTTTTCTTTTAAAATCCTGCTGTATGCAAGGGGCGATACCTTGTCGACTCCGACCATAATGATTATCAGGTCGATATGTTTGGCATATAATTGCTCAAATGCCTCGTCGGTAGTTGAAACACCTGTAATTCTTGGCATCGACGATAAACTCAGCGTATGATATTCGCCTAAAACATGTTCCGAAAAACGGCCCTCTTTTTCAATGCTGTAGGCATCGTAGAGATTGGCTATCAGCAATATCTCCTTTACTTTAAAAGGCATCAGGTCGTGGTAGATGTCCCTGTCGAAATTACTTTTGTTAAGGAAGCGTTGCAAAAGCTTCCGGCTTGGTATTAAATTCGATTTTTTATCATCTGAATCAAGGCCGGTGAATCCTGATGTTTCAGATGTGTGTAGAATGGTTTTCCCGATTAATCCATTAAGATAATTCGAAATCATCGACGAGAGATTGATTATCATGTCTCTTTCTTCCCTGAGGAAAGGGCCCTCGTCGCATTCCCCGAATTTCTTTTTATAAAATATTTCAATTTTACCCAGCTTATTATCGATAGTTGAAAACGACTGACTCTGGCACCATCCGGTTTCATTAAAATCGTTGCTTTCTACATACAGGTTATCATAGCTTATCCGTGCACAAGTATCTTTTGGGTATTGCCATCCTGAAGGCAGGAGCAACACTATTTTTTTCATTGTTTCGTAAAAGGGTTTACCCTCTTTCAGAATTGTTGATGTTTGATTCAGTGTAGCAAGTTCTTTAAGCCTTTCCATTTGATTGCCTTGTAAATGTTTGTCAGTCATTTCTGTATCGTTGGGTATATCTTCTTTCATGTCAAATTAGGTTAATTTATTTACAAAAGTAAGATACTGTCTCACATAATTATTCAAGATCAGGAAATATCTTGGGAATCCCTTTGTTTGATCTTTTCTTTTTTAGCGTGAACATACATCAGGAATTCATCGTATGTTCTCTTGTTACTGAAATAAAATGCGGCTTTAAACGTATAATGTTTATCTTTAACCAAAAAAAATAAACCCTTAATTATGAAGCATAAGATTAAAACCTGGGTCGGTGCAATATTAATCGTACTATTTGTTTCTCCGGTTGTTACCTTTTCGCAAAATGCCTGGACATTAGAACAATGCATCGATTATGCACTCGAGCATAATATCACCATTAAGCAGCAGGAACTCGATACAGAATATAACAGGAATAACCTGGTTCAATCGAAATATGCCATTTTGCCAAACCTCAATGCCGGGATTTCCGGTAATTTAAACTCGGGACGATCCGTTGATCCTTTTACCTATGATTATACCACAGAAAACGTGAAATCGTCGAATTATGCCCTTAATTCATCTGTTACATTGTTTTCAGGATTTCAAAAATATAACTCCATAAAAGCCAATGAATTTAATCTAAAGGCGAGCCTGAAAGATTATGAGAAATTGAAAAATGATATTGCCTTAAATATCAGCGCTGCCTATTTACAGATTTTATTTGCCGAGGAACTCGTTGCTGTAGCCGAAGACCAGTTAGAGGTAACGAAGCAGCAGGTTGAGCGAACAAAAAAGTTAGTCGATGCAGGAAGCCTTGCACAGGGAAGTTTGTACGAAATTCAGGCACAGGAGGCAGCAGAAGAATTACAATTGGTAACTTACAGGAACAATCTTGATCTTTCGTACCTTGTTCTGGCACAATTACTCGAACTGGAATCGGTAGAAGGATTTAGTATCGTGAAACCGGAAATTGCAGAAATCAATGAAGGAAGAATATTGCAATCGGTTAATTCCATTTATGCCGAAGGAGTGCTTGCTTTACCCCAGATCCAAAGTGCAGAATTAAAACTGAAGAGCGCGGAAAAGAGCCTGGCAATCTCTCGTGGTTCGTATTTACCGCGGCTTACGCTTACTGGATCGTACTATACAGGGTACTCTAACAATCGATTTATTTATAATCAAATTCCTACAATTATTGAGTTTGGATATACCGAGAGCGGGGAAAAAGTTTATGCACCTTATTTTGAATCGGAACAAAAAGATTATCCCTTCTCCGATCAGTTAAAAGACAATGCATACAAAAGTTTATCACTTAATTTAAGCATTCCCATTTTTAATAACCTGCAGATTTATACAGGAGTTAAGAATTCGAGGTTAAATGTAGTTAATAACAAGTATGCCCTTCAGCAGGTAAAAAATATGCTTTTTAAAGATATCCAGCAGGCTCATGCCGATGCGGTTGCGTCATTAAAAAAATATAAGGCTTCAGAAAAGTCAGTAGAAGCAACAAAGGAATCGTTCCGGTATACTTCGCAAAAGTTTGATGTGGGATTAGTTACCTCGTTTGATTACAATCAGGCAAAAACCCAACTTACAAAAATTCAGTCCGACCTGCTGCAAGCCAAATATGAGTATATCTTTAAGAGCAATATCCTTCAATTCTACCGCGGTAAACCCATCAAAATTTAAATAAAATCATCATTTATCAAACAAGAAATGGCAAAGAATAAAACCCTGAGGTATGTTATAATAGGAGTTGTGGTTCTTATTGTTTTCCTGTTAGGAGCAAAGAAAGCCGGATGGATTGGTGGTAGTGGAGCTACAAAGGTGGCTGTCGAAGAGGCTGGCTTTAGATCGATAATTGAAACCATAACTGCAAACGGTAAAATACAGCCCGAAACCGAAGTAAAGATTAGCCCGGATGTTTCGGGCGAAATAATTGCCCTGAACATTGAAGAAGGGCATGAGGTGGAAAAGGGGCAGTTACTCCTTAAAATTAAGGAAGATATTTATCTGTCGTATTTAGACCGCGCAAAGGCTGCATTAAATTCCTCGAAGTCGAACCTGGCCAATGCCAAAGCGCGATTGCTGCAAAGCGAAGCACAATTTACAAAGCAAAATCTGGCTTATAATCGAAGCAAGAAACTGTATCAGGAAAAAACGATTTCAGAGTCGGATTTCGAAAATGCCGAGGCCTCATTCGAAATGGCCGAAGCTGACTTAAAGGCTGCTGAAGAATCGGTAAATTCAGCCCGATTTGCTGTTAACAGTGCCGAAGCATCATTGAAAGAAGCCCGTGAAAACCTTCAAAAAACTTCAATATATGCACCTATTTCAGGTACAATTTCGAAACTCGATGTTGAAAAAGGTGAGCGTGTTGTTGGAACAGCCCAATTTGCCGGAACAGATCTTATGCGAATTGCCAATCTGAACATGATGGAAGTTTTGGTTGAGGTAAACGAAAACGATATTGTACGTGTTAGTATCGACGACACAGCATTGATAGAAATTGATGCTTATCTTGAAGAAAAATTTAAAGGAATTGTTACCGAAATAGCCAACTCGGCCAATACATTAGGACGATCTACTGACCAGGTAACGAATTTCGATGTTAAGATTATTATCCTCAATAAATCATATGAGCACCTAATCTCAGACGATAATGTATATCCCTTCAGGCCGGGAATGTCGGCAACTGTCGATATTCAGACTCATTTCGAAGACAGTATCCTGACTGTTCCAATCCAGGCTGTTACTGCCAGGGTCGATACATCAGAAACCAGGCAATACGGTGAAAACGGAGATTCAGGTAACCAAAAAGAGGAGTTAATGGAGGTTGTCTTTATTTATGATGATGAGAAAGTTAAAATGGTTGAGGTTGAAACCGGAATTCAGGATGATACCTATATCCAGATAATATCAGGAATTGAAGAAGATGAAGAGGTTGTTACCGAACCGTATAGTGCCATAAACCGTATTCTGAAAGATGGTAAAAAGGTTGAAAAGGTTGACAAAGATGAGTTGTATAAGGTTGATTAAACCTGCTTTTGAATGACTTTTTAACTCAAATCTGAAAATTTTCATAAAGATTATTACACATTACTTTGGCTCTGATTTTAAACATAGAAACATCCACGCCCGTTTGCTCGGTTAATCTTGCTGAAAACGGCAAGGCACTTATCATTCGCGAAACCAATGAAGAAAAATCACACGCCTCTCGATTAACAGTTTTTATCGATGAAATACTCAGAGTGGAAGGTGTTGGAGTCAGGGATATCGATGCAGTAGCGGTAAGTAAAGGGCCCGGTTCCTATACCGGCCTCAGGATTGGCGTTTCGGTAGCAAAGGGTCTTTGCTATGGGACAGAAATACCGTTA
>CAYLZH010000137.1:0-348 GCA_964388245.1 uncultured Bacteroidales bacterium | reverse complement strand
TTGCTGTTTCAACACTTCAAGCTCTGGCATTTCAGGTTTCAATGGGAACGCAAACAGATTTGAATTTGAATGGCGATGAATGGTTTTGCCCGATGATAGATGCCCGGCGCATGGAAGTGTATACTGCTTTTTTTGACATTCGTAACAAAATGACCAGGGATATTTCTGCAGAAATAATAGATGAGTCCTCGTTTATTGATATTCTTGAAAAAAGAAAAGTGTATTTTTTTGGAAACGGAGCAACAAAATGCAAAGATACTATCCGGCATATAAATGCTATTTTTCTGGAGGATGTCGAAGCAAGCAGTACGACAATGGCACCCATTTCCGAAGAATTATTCCTGCAAA
>CAYLZH010000136.1:0-13017 GCA_964388245.1 uncultured Bacteroidales bacterium | reverse complement strand
ATTATTTTGTGCTTACTGTTCCCGGGGTTTCATATTTACGGGCAGGAACAGAAGAATATTGAAATCAATCAGGAAGTGCGGCCGGCATGGCGGCTTTCCCGGTCCGATTCGATTAAGCTAACTAAGCTTCCGGAACTTCGTTTGCCATATAGTTTCTCAAAGCATAAATCGAATTTTCCGGCTGTTTGGGATAATTCAGATGAAATCTTTTTCAGGCCAATGTTTAATGATGTGGCCTATGAATGTGGCCAGGGAAGCGGTATTGCATTGGGATTTACCTACGAGCTGAACTATATACGCGGAACCAACGCAGCACTGGAAAGTAATCAGATACCAACACATTTTGTTTATAATTTTCATAACGATGGAGGAACTTATGTTGGTGTTAGTTATTTCGATAGCTGGGAAATCCTAAAGGAGCTTGGATCTCCTTCGGTTCATGATTATGGGGGCATGTACCTGGGCACTGGCGGATTGCGTGAAAAGATCTGGCCAAATGGTTACGATGTATATTATGCCGGCATGCGCAACAGGTCCGATTTTTTATATTCTATTAAGGTCAATACACCAGTAGGGCTCGAAACGCTGAAAGCATGGTTGTATAATCATTTTGGAACATCTTCGGTTGGGGGAGTAGCCAATTTTTATTCTAAGTTCATGGGCACATCCCAGTTGCAGATTTTGCCTGCCGGGACTCCCGAAGAAGGAAAATATGTAGTAACAAGCTGGGGATTTTCCAATCATGGGATGACAATAGTCGGCTGGAACGATTCCATTTGCTATGATTATAATAACGATGGTCAGTACACAAACAACCTTGATATAAACAACGATGGCGTTGTCGATATGAAAGACTGGGAAATTGGCGGATTGATCTTTGCCAATACCTACGCCAATCCCGGTGGGTATTCCTATGCTAATGGCGGATTTTGTTATATGATGTATGCCACACTTGCCATGCAATACGGGCAGGGTGGTATATGGAACAATGCAGTTCATGTTTTTACTGCAAAGGAGAATTGTGAGCCAATGTTAACATGGAAAATCAAACTTCGGCATACCAGTCGAAACAAGCTGCGGATACATGTTGGAGTAGCAGTCGATTCGTCAGCATCCTATCCCGATGAGATCATTACTTTCAATACTTTTAATGGTGAGGGCGGCGACTTTTATATGCGTGGAGATACAAATCTGGTCGATCAGTTTCTTGAGTTTGGCCTTGATATTTCTGAGTTGCTAAACTATGTTATCCCAGGTCAGGCTGCCCGTTATTTTTTAATTATCGACGAGATTGATCCTACTGATGCAGGTGATGGAGACCTTGTAAAATTATCACTTATCGATTATACAAATGGTGTGGATACAAGCCATTGCCTTTCAACCAATATCCCATTAAGTAATAATGGATCAAGTATCTTTTCTGTTGTCAGAAATGTAAATTTCGATCCTGTTGAAATCGTTAGTCAGGCTCTGCCGGCTGGTATTGTTAATGCTTCTTACTCCGAACCACTGACTGCAAACGAGGGAACACCACCTTATCACTGGGAACTTATGTACGATTACACCGAAACCATTTCGAATGAAACTTTTCCAATGATCGATTCTGTTCAGTTGAATATGAGTTCCGGTCCTAACGGCACCTGTGGATTCAAACTTGAATTTGACTTTCCTTTTTATGGAGAAAGATTCGATTCGATAACGGTTAATAAGGATGGATACATTATGTTCGAATATGATGACTACAACTGGAGTTATGCCAAGTCTCGAAAACTACAGTTTATGCTTCACAGAATATTAGCACCTTTTCTGGCAAACATGGAAACAGGATCATCGTTTGGAGGGGTTTGGTACGAGGGTGATTCAACACAGGCTACTTTTCGATGGAAAACATATCTGGTCAGTCAAACTAACGCCAATCTAAATTTTTCAATGACTTTATTTCCAACGGGGGAAATAAATTTCCATTATGGTATTATGGATTACATACCAGGTAATGATATTTATTATGGTGGAATTTCAAAGGGTGACAGTTATAATTTCTACCTTCGTCAGGTATCAGATTCAGGAAATATCTGGCCTGATATGAAAATCGAATTGTTACCACGCGAGTATCCGGCCGAAATGGAACTAACTACTGACGGTTATTACACCGGAATTCCCGCGCAGGCCTACACACCCGTACCTCTTAAAGTAAGGGTAACCGATAATGTCGGATTATACCACGAGAGGGAAGTATTATTTTTCACTGATGGTGATTATGGTCTTGTGCTGGATGAAATAATTATTGAATCCGGAAACGACAACCAGCTCGATTACAGCGAAACGGCAACACTAAATGTTTCGTTATTGTCGGTAGATACATTCGATATCATTAACGCACAATGCTTTTTATCATCGCATGACAGCAATATTGTTCTGTTGGATACAGTCGAGAGTCTTGTTTCCATTTCGTCTGCAGCAACTGTATTATTGCAGGATGCATTTTCCTTCTCAATCAATCCTGATATTCCAAACGAACACATTATTTCGTTCGAACTAAAGATTTATGCTGATAACGATACTTCAATCATTCCGTTTGAATTACCAGCCTATGCACCGGTTTTTGTATTTGAAACTGTTCATGTACTTGATTTTAGCAACCATATACTCGATCCGGGCGAAACATCCTATATTTCTACAATCATAAAAAATAAAGGAGGATCACCTGCCACTAATATTCAATTTTTCCTTTCCTCCTTTGATCCTTATGTTGATATCAGTATAGAAAGTTCATTTATTGCTGAACTTGTGCCAGACGAATCTGATTCTGCTGTATTTGAAATATCAACAAAAATATTTACCCCAAATGGCCATAGTATAGCTTTTTATGTTGATATTCTGGCCGATGATTTACATCCTGAAGCAGACGAGTTTTCGATACAGGTTGGCACATTGACTGAAGGTTGGGAAAATCCACCCGGAAACCTTAACTGGGAAGAAGGAGGCGACCTGCCCTGGTTCATAACAGGAGCCGAAAGCTGGGAAGGGAACAATTCCTTGCAATCGGGGGCAATTACCCATGAACAGGACTCCTGGTTTGCTGTCGAAGGAGAGGTGCTAAATCCGGGACAGATACGTTTTTACAGAAAGGTATCGTGCGAAGATGATACGAATAACGACAATTACGACTACCTGGTTTTTTATATCGACAATGTTGAAATTGAACGTTGGGATGGCGAAGTCGATTGGAGTCAGTTGAGTTATCCTGTAACAGCCGGATGGCATTCATTTAAGTGGAACTATCATAAAGATGTTAGTGTAAATTCGGGCAGCGATTGTGCCTGGGTCGATAAAATTAATCTTCCACAAATGGATATTGCATTCGGGCAAATGGCATTAGCCCTGAATGCCACCGACACACTATTTTGCCAGGGTGAAAGCACACAATTATTTAGCTTTGCCGACGGTTTAAATCAGGCGGAGTATAGTTATACATGGTGGCCGGCAACAGGATTATCCAGTACAAATATTCCAGATCCGGTAGCTCAACCAGATACAACTACAGAATTTTTCCTGACAGTTGCTGACAGCATCGACACCATAACTTCATCAATTCTAATTACAGTACATCCCGTACCTGACATTCCGGAAATATGGGCCGATAGTGTTTCGCTGCATTGTTCACAAGCCTATAATTACCAGTGGTACGACATGCAGGGACTGATCATGGGGGCAACCGATAGCACCTATTCTCCCCCGGCAACGGGCGATTACTATGTAATTGTAAATAATGAATTCTATTGTTTTTCCGGGCCTTCCGAAGTTTATCACTTTACCCATATTGGCATTGGGGAACTCAATAACAACACAGGTATATCAATATATCCAAATCCCACCAGGGGAGCCCTGCTTATTCGATTCAGGAAGGATCTTACTCAGAATTTTGTAGTACGGATTTTCGATATCCGCGGAAGCTTAATAAAAGAAGAAAGTTGTTTTGACAATCCGAAATTAATAGATCTAACATCAATCAGTAAAGGTGTATATAATTTGCAGATTGAAACAAAAAATGAAAGACTAACAACCAGGCTAATTGTTTTATAATACTTATGAAATTAGAAGAATTAGGATATAATCAGGAATTTGAAGCGTACCGAATTAATAATAACCTGAATTCTTTTGAGGTTGCCAGAGTAATTTCGGAGCACAAAGAGCGATATACTGTAAAAACAAGCAATGGTGAATTTGATGCAGAAATTGTTGGAAACATGAGATATTCGGCACAAAACAGGACCGATTTCCCGACAGTAGGCGATTGGGTTGCCATTTCGGAATATGATATTGAGAAAGTACTGATCCATGCTGTTTTTCAAAGAAAATCGATTATTGAACGACAAGCGGTCGGGAAATACGGAGAAAAGCAGATAATCGCTGCAAATATCGATTATGCCCTGATTGTTCAGGCTGCCGACCGGGATTTCAACTTAAACCGTATCGAGCGATATCTATCCCTAACCCTTGATTCAGGAATTAAACCAATCATCATCCTCAGTAAAATCGACCTGCTTGACACAAATGAACTATCCAAATTCATTGAAAACCTCAGAGAAAGAATTAAAAACATCCCCATAGTTGCTGTTAGCAATATTTCACATTCGGGCATTGATGATTTACTAAAATTAATCAGGAAAAGTAAAACGTATTGCCTGCTTGGATCATCGGGTGTTGGAAAATCTACTCTTTTAAACAACCTTTCAGAAGAAGATATTATGAAGACCGATTCGATAAGCAAGAGCACGAATAAAGGCCGTCATATTACGAGTCATCGAGAATTGGTTGTTCTTCAGAATGGAGGAATTTTAATTGATAATCCGGGAATGCGCGAGGTTGGTATGGCTGATAATAAAATGGGTATTGAAGCCACCTTCGATAGTATCCTCAAGCTTTCAGATAAATGCAGGTTTGCCAATTGCTCACACCTTCATGAAAAAGGATGCGCGGTAATACAGGCAATGCAAAACGGAGAGCTCGACAAATCGGTCTACGATAATTACCTAAAAGTATCGAAAGAAAATGAATACTTCGAATCAACATTGGTCGAAAAACGAAAGAAAGACAAAGATTTCGGAAAAATGATCAAAAACTTCAAGAAGACCCAAAACCTGAATGATTTATAGTTCCTGAAAAAACGAATTAGAATATTTCTCCCTTTTATCCTGAATTCTTAATTGCCGGAATTTTCAATTAATTTGAGTTTCAACTCATCTAATTGTTCAGGAGCTACTAACGATGGAGAATCAATCATAACATCACGTCCCGAGTTATTTTTCGGAAATGCTATAACATCTCTGATTGAGTCGATGCCGGCAAACAATGCTACCCAACGGTCGAAACCAAAAGCAACACCACCGTGTGGGGGAGCTCCGTATTTAAATGCATTCATCAAAAATCCAAACTGCTCATTGGCTTCATCAGTAGTAAAGCCGAGTAGCTTAAACATTTTTTGCTGAAGTTCATCGTTAAAAATCCTGATCGAACCACCTCCAATTTCAACACCATTAATAACCAGATCGTATGCATTTGCCCGCACCTTACCCGGATCGGTATCCATTAATTCGACATCTTCTGATTTTGGAGAAGTAAACGGATGATGCATGGCATGATACCGGGAAGTTTCTTGGTCCCACTCCAATAATGGGAAGTCAACAATCCAAAGCGGCACAAATTTGTTCCGGTCACGTAATCCAAGTCGTTCGCCCATTTCGAGGCGCAGCTCCGATAATTGTGGTAGGGTTTCATCGCGATTTCCGGCAAGGATCAGCAAAAGATCGCCCGGGTGGGCATTAAATAGTCCGGCCCATTCCATTAGATCATCCTGGTTATAAAACTTGTCAACCGATGATTTAAAGGTGCCATCTTCGTTGTATTTCACATATACAAGACCTTTGGCTCCAATCTGAGGTTTCTGAACAAATTTAGTTAGTTTATCGAGTTCTTTTCGCGAATATCCGGCACATCCCGTGGCACAAATCCCTCCAATGTATTCTGCCTGGTTAAAGACTACAAAGTCCTTCTTTTTTGCTATCTCTGTCAGGTCAACAAATTTCATTTCGAAACGCAAATCGGGTTTGTCATTCCCATAAAGTTGCATGGCTTCGGAATAAGGCATTTGTGGAAATTTACCTTCAAGTTTAATATCAAGGATATTTTTAAAGAGGTGTTTTGCCAATCCTTCAAATGTATCAAGTACATCCTGCTGATCGACAAAAGACATTTCGCAATCAATCTGTGTAAATTCCGGCTGACGGTCGGCACGAAGGTCTTCGTCGCGGAAACACTTGACAATTTGAAAATACCGGTCGTAGCCAGCCACCATCAGCAATTGCTTAAAAACCTGTGGCGATTGTGGCAGTGCATAAAACTGCTGTTCATTCATTCGCGAAGGTACAACAAAATCACGCGCTCCTTCAGGAGTCGATTTTATAAGAACAGGTGTTTCAACCTCAATAAATTTCTGACTGTCTAAATAATTCCGTACTTCACGGGCCATTCTGTGCCTTAATTCGATATTCTTTCTTACCGGATTACGGCGCAGATCAAGGTACCGGTATTTCATTCTTAGCTCATCGCCACCATCGGTTTCATCTTCAATTGTAAAAGGAGGGGTTTCAGCTTTATTTAAAATGGACATGTTATCGACAATTATTTCGATATCGCCTGTAGGCATTTTGGGGTTTTTGTTGCTTCGTTCCTGAACATTGCCGGTTGCAGTGATAACAAACTCCCGTCCAAGTTTCCTTGCCTGTTCGCATAAACCGGCATTTGTTTCCATGTTAAATGCCAATTGAGTAAGCCCATAACGGTCGCGCAAATCAATAAAAGTCATTCCTCCAAGGTATCTGATTTTTTGCACCCAACCGCTAAGGGTAACAGTCTGATTTTCATGATCAATGCGAAGCTCTCCGCAAGTATGTGTTCTGTACATTTTTCTGATATTTAAATTCATGCGAAAATAAGAACAAAAATGAAAAGGTAATGAGCATATTTTATTTTACGATCGGGAGGGATTATTAATGTTGAGAATCAGGCGTCTGCTCGTCGTGGAGCCAAACCTGTACCATGCATATATTAATCGCGGATTGCCTCGACCGGTTTAATGCTAAGGGCGCGTTTTGCCGGGATCATACCAGCAAATGCACCAAAAATTACCAATATAAATATGGAGGTGACAGCAATTCGGAAGTTAATCTCAGGATTTGCGAACATAGCATCAGGAGCGCTATTCTGGGCAAGAAAATAGTTTACCGTTTCAATTATCCCAACGGCTACAACCAATCCCACATATCCGGCCAGAGTAGTTAGAAAAACCGATTCTGAAATTATCTGCACAATAATATCACGGGGTGTAGCGCCGATAGCCCGCTGAATACCTATCTCCTTTGTTCGTTCTTTAACTACAATCAGCATAATATTGCTTATTCCGATAACACCGGCCAGCAGACTTCCAAATCCTACAATCCAAACAAGAATATTGATTCCGGTAAATAAACCGGTTAATCGTTTAAACTCTTCGGTCATATTCCAGTGGCCAATGGCATGATCGTCGTCGGGCGAAACACTATGTCTCGTTTTCAGAAGGTCGATGACTTTCTTTTCAACTTCTTCGGCAGGTACATTATCTATAGAGGTTATTGCATACCAACCCACAACATCGCCATAATTGTATACCTGTTGCAGCGTAGTAAAAGGTATGAATATCGTATTCTGATCCTCTTCGCTGTCACCACCTGTACGTGTTACATCAAAGCATCCGACTACTTTAAAATATACACCTTGAATTTGTATATATTCGCCAATCGGATTTTCACCCTCATCGAATAATACTTCACAAACCCGGCTACCGATTACTGCAATTTTTCTTTTATCTTCGATATCGATGGAATTAATAAACCGGCCACTACGCATAGTAAAAGGTGTAATTTTAAAGAGGTCGGGATAATCGCCCTTTATTGTAAATGCTGCAGCTTTTTCATTTCTGATCACATTGTTGCCGTTGCGGCTCCCCCACCCTTCTATGCGTGGGGCAAGATATTTAACTTCCGGTATGCTTTGCCTGATAGCTTCGCTGTCGCCATTGTTGAAATAAAAACGCCTCCCCACAGGAAAGCCTTTATAGGGAACCGTTGTACGCATGGTCCAAAGAAAAAAACTGTTCGTTGCCGTGCCCGAGAAATCACGCTTAACTCCATTCCATAAACCCGATCCGGCCCCTAACATGATCAGCAACATAAATATGCCCCAAAACACACCAAACGCAGTAAGAAAGGTTCGAAGCTTGTTTTTCTTCAGTGTATAAAAAATCTCTTGTATGCGGTCTTTGTCAAACATTATTTAAGTAATCAGTCTTCAGTTCCCAATCCACAGTCTTCAGTATCCGGTACAATTTCTCCCTCATCATTCATCTTTCAGAGCTTCGACCGGTTTTACTCCAACTGCACGTCTGGCCGGGATAAATCCGGCAATAGCTCCACTTACTATTAAAAACAAGGTTGCACCAATAGCAATAGAAAGGTTTACTTCGGGATTCATAAAATAAAACTCGGAGCTTGTAAAATATGGTTTTATTAGTTCCAGTAATCCAACTCCAAGCACAAGTCCAAGGTATCCGGCAAATGAAGTAATCAATATCGATTCAAAAAGAATCATTCTGATAATTTGATTTGGTGTGGCTCCCATTGCTTTTCTAATGCCAATTTCTTTGGTGCGTTCTTTTACAACTATCAGCATAATATTGCTTACACCTACAATTCCTGCTACAATAGTCATTAATCCTATCAGTAAAATAAAAAACTGTATTCCGGCCATCAGGTTCATAAACCTGCTAAATTCCTGTAATCCGTTCCAAACATGCAATGCTCGTTGATCTTTAACGTCGAAGCGATGTTTCCTCGCCAGTTTTTCTCTGATATCTGCTTCCAAAGCTACACTTTCATCAACCGAAACATCTGTGATTACATTAAAAGCCCCAATAAAATTCCCATAATTAAAAACCCGCTGTGCTGTGCTTATTGGAATATAGATTCGCCGCATATCACGGTCGCCACCTATATCAGAAAAAACACCGACAATTTTGAATGGTACACCTGCCACTTTCATATATTTTCCTACCGGATCTTCATCCTGAAAAAGAGCTTCCTTAACTCGCATGCCAATCACACCGTTTTTCCGATAGTTCAACATATCATTCTGATTTAGGAAGCGGCCCTCTTCCACTTCTAGAACTTCGACCAGTTTATATTCAGGATGAATGCAGGCAATATCGAAGGCCCCGTATTTCGATTTGTAAGTAAGGGTGTTGTTTCGCCAAATATTAAATCTCCCGGCCACCTCGTCGACTCCCTCCACCGATGATTTTAAGAACTCATAATCATCGTTTCGAAATATAACATGACGGCCAGGTTTTAATCCCTTGTATGGCAAACTCGTTTCGCCTCCCCCAATCCACATGCGGTTTACAGCATCGCCTTTAAATTGATCGCGAACCCCATTTTCGAGGCCCTTCCCGGCTCCAAGTAAAAAGATCAGCATAAATATTCCCCATGAAACAGCGAAACCTGTTAAGAAAGTCCGGAGTTTATTTTTCCTGATCGTACTTATTAGTTCCTGCCAGTTGTCGAGATCAATTATCATCTTTTCGATTGCGATTTTTTATTGACGCAATTTAGCGACTAAAAGGAAACGATCAAAGAAAAGGATTGTTGCATCTCAGATATTGTAAAAGATATCGTATAACATATTCCACAGATTACAATTCATAAGCAACCAAAGAGATATTCTTTTTAGTTTTGCCCCAAATTTAAATCGATGGCAGTAAAAATAATTGTAATATCACTTTATGCCCTGCTGATTATAATTATCGGGATACAGGGTATGCGAAAAACAAAATCTTTTTCCGATTTCTTTCTTGGGGGTGGAAACGTTGGACCCTGGATGACAGCCTTTTCGTACGGTACTGCTTATTTCTCGGCGGTTGTGTTTATAGGATTTGCCGGAAAGGTTGGCTGGGGTTTTGGCTATTCAGGCATCTGGATCGGGATATTTAATGCGCTTGTCGGAGTGCTTGGCGTATGGGCTTTGCTGGGTTGGAAAATAAAAAAAATATCGGTTGAAATGAAGGTGGCAACCATGAGTGAATATCTTGAAAAAAGGTATAACAGCCCCTTTATTAAATTGTATGCCTCCATAGCAATTTTTATTTTTCTGATACCCTACTCAGCAGCAGTTTTTATCGGCCTGTCCTATTTGTTTACCTCTTCGTTTCCCGGTATCGAATACTGGCATGCAGTGGCTTTTATGGGGCTTTTTACTACAATGTATATTGTTATGGGTGGATACAAATCCATGACTATGATCGATACTTTTTTTGGAATGATCATGTCGGTTGGGGTAATTATCCTTGTGGTTTATACACTTTCGGCAGGCAATGGTTTTGTAAATATTTCAGAGTCACTACAGAAGATTGATCCAAAACTAACATCTGTCATTGGCCCTCCGGGATGGTGGCCATTGTTTGCACTTGTTTTTTTAACCAGTGTTGCACCATTTGCCATGCCTCAACTGGTTCAGAAATTTTATGCAATTAAAGATAAACGATCGGTAAAGATTGGAATGGTTGCATCGACTTTTTTTGCTTTGCTGATTGGTTGTATAGCCTATTTTTTAGGATCGACAACCCGGTTTTTTATCACGCCCGGTCGTACACCCAAGGCATTTAGCGATGACGGTGCACCGATTGTCGATGCACTTATGCCTGAATTGCTTACATCAGTAATACCCGATTCATTATCTATCCTGATACTTCTGTTGATCCTATCGGCATCGATGTCGACTCTTGCTGCCCTGGTATTGATCTCGAGTTCGTCGCTGGCAAAAGATTTCTATGCGGGATTTATAAACAAAAATATCTCAGACAGAGGCCTCACAACACTTATGCGTTATGGCAGTGCTTTTTTTGTATTGTTATCAGTTATCATAGCTTTGCTGAAACCAGACTCCATAGTCGCCATTCTTGGTATCTCATGGGGTGCAATCGGATCTGCATTTCTCGGACCATTTATTTGGGGCCTTTTTTGGAAAGGATCGAATAAAACAGGTGCAATCTCATCGTCGCTGATTGGTTTAGCCGTATGTATCGGGTTTTATGTTTATGGCATGAGCTCTCCACAAGCCGGGACACTGGGTATGATAACTTCGTTAATTGTAAATCCGATATTTAGCCGACTGTCGAAATAATAAGCTAATTCTTTATTTTCCTAAGAAAAATGGAAAGTAAAATTCATTATTTATTGGATGAAGGAATTAATTCTGAAAACATTCGTTTTGTTAATAATTTAACGACGTGTATTTATTTTGCAGTTTTCATATCGATTTTGAAGTTTGATGTAAGATATTGAAAAACATTCATTAAAAGTGTAAAAAATTTCCATTTCACAAGTAAAATGCTATTTTTGCCAAAGCTTGAAAATGAATATTACAATTCGAAATATAGTTAAGTCGATCCGTCTATTTCTGAACATCAAAAGCAGAGATACCTACGACTACTTTATGAGAGATAAATTGTAGAAACTATCTATATCCTGTTTATTCTGAATTAAATAATCAAAAAAAACTAAAATATGGATTTGCCATTTGCAGAATCATTCAAAATAAAAGTAGTTGAACCAATAAAGCAAAGTACCCGGAATGAAAGATTGGACTGGATAAAAAATGCACATTACAATCTTTTTAACCTAAGAAGCGATCAAGTTTTTATCGACTTACTAACCGATAGCGGAACAGGTGCCATGAGTCATTTTCAATGGTCTGAATTAATGCTTGGGGACGAAAGCTATGCCGGTGCCAGTTCGTATTATAAACTAAAAAATGCCATAAAAAGCATCCTCGGGTTCGACTATTTCCTACCCACACACCAGGGTCGGGCTGCCGAAAATGTGTTATTTTCAGTGCTGGTAAAAAATGGAGATATCATTCCAGGTAATTCACATTTCGACACTACAAAAGGACATATTGAATTCCGGCATGCAACTGCTCTCGATTGCACAATCGATGAAGCATTTGATACAACACTCGATCATCCTTTTAAGGGAAATATCAATTTGAACAAGCTGGAAGATGTGCTCAAAAACCAGCCTCATGAAAAGGTTCCTTTCGTAATTGTTACTGTTACTTGTAACTCTTCAGGGGGGCAACCTGTTAGCATGGAAAACCTGAAAGATGTATATGCCCTTGCAAAAAAATACAATAAACCTGTGGTTTTCGATTCGGCCCGTTTTGCTGAAAACGCATACTTCATCAAGTTACGCGAAGAAGGATATCAGGATAAAACCATAAAGGAAATTGTAGCTGAAATGTTCCGGTATGCAGATGCCATGACCATGAGCAGTAAAAAAGACGCTATAGTTAACATGGGTGGTTTTATTGCAATGAAAGACGAAGAGCTGTTTAAGCAAGCAACAGTTTTTAATATTATGTTCGAGGGTTACATTACATATGGTGGTATGTCCGGACGCGACATGAATGCATTAGCCCAGGGCCTTGACGAAGGCACCGAATTTAATACCCTCGACACCAGGATTAAACAAGTTGCCTACCTTGGAAAACGGTTAACTGAATTCAAAATACCAATCCAGTTGCCATATGGTGGTCATGCTATATTTGTGAATGCTAAACAATTCCTTCCTAATCTTCCAAAGGAGCAGTACGTTGCCCAAACCCTTGCATTAGAACTTTATATTGAATCAGGTGTCCGTGGAGTTGAGATAGGTACACTATTGGCCGACCGGGATCCTGAAACACGTGATAACCGATATCCGGAATTGGAGTTTTTACGTCTTGCTATTCCTCGTCGAACTTACACCAACAATCACATGGATGTTGTGGCAGTTGCACTAAAAAATCTACACGACCGCCGGCACGAAATCAAGACAGGTTATAAAATTAAATACGAAGCACCCATTATGCGGCACTTTACAGTTGAAC
>CAYLZH010000135.1:0-13219 GCA_964388245.1 uncultured Bacteroidales bacterium | reverse complement strand
GATACCTCAACAGCTGATATTATTATCTTCGATATCGATGAAATATCTGCAAACGATTTGATCTCCATTTTCCCAAATCCTAACGACGGGATGTTTAAACTTACCGGAAATTTACCTTCCGCGGGGAATTACATTATTCGTATGTTCGATATAACCGGAAAGGAAATCATCAGTTATAATTATTATTCAACCAATGGATTATTAAATAAAGAATTCGATCTGAGGCAATACAATAAGGGCATTTATCTATTACAAGTTAATGGAGAAAAACAAGCACAAGTTTTCAAAATTATTGTTGAATAATACACACATAAAATCAGATATGATACCCCTGGCAGTTTTGTCAGGGGTATTTTTTTGTGATAAAAGATAACTATATTTGAAAGAAAAACCATCATGCTAAAATCAGCCTTCCCGCTTATTATCATTTGGGTTTTTTCTTATCCCGCCTTCGGTCAGTTTTTTTCTGAAAACTGCAATGGAGCTAAAAACATATTACCCGTTGAAAACATTAACCTGTGCAACAATAGCGAATGGGTTCTGGTTTTCGAAGACAACTTTGATGGCGACAGTCTCGACCGTGGTATTTGGAAACGACCCTCCGATCAACAAGGATCGACTGGCACGGAAGGCGAATTGCAGTATAATACATTAGATAATGCAGTAGTTGAAGACGGGATTTTAAAGATCACAGCAAAGGAAGAAAGATTGTACGCCCTGGCAGTTAGCTGGAGAGATTCCTTCGAAGTTTTTAGCGATGGTTTAACCAATATCCGTTGGTTCGATTATACCACTGCAAAAATAATATCGATTGAAAAATTTGGTTTCGGACGTTTTGAGGCATCATGTAAAATTCCACCCGGAAAAGGTTTCTGGCCTGCAATGTGGATGTATGGCGAACCAATGGGCCCCGATAATTACAAGATCCCGGAAGAAATCGATGTGTTTGAATTCTGGAACAACGAAACCGACAATCATAATATGAATGTTATTTACAACAACCAGGCATGTTTATCGGACTATTCCGGACCTGATTTTTCCAGAGATTTTCACACATTTACAATGATTTGGGAACCCTACAAAATCGATTGGTATATGGATGGCGAACACAAGAAGCACTTTCCACGGTATTATCAAAACGGTAGCGAGGTTGGATGCCGGTTAAATGCATGGCAAACCTATCAGGAAACACCCTTCCCCAAAAATCCACTGAGCCTGATCTTTAACCTTACCATCGATAACCGCGATGGTTTCGAACCGGATGCATCAACTCCTTTCCCGGGTATATTAGAAATCGACTGGATCAGGTACTATGCCAGGGCCGATTTACTGGAAAATGCACCACAACCTCAGTTTTATTCAATGGTATATCCAAATCCATGTAGCAGAAAAGTTACCATCGAAATTGAGGATACCTATTCAGGAGATACGCAGTACACCATTTTATCCCCTGAATTAAGACCTTTAAAAAAACAGTTACTAATCCGCCCGGTAAGCTGTATTAATCTGGAAAAATTCGACAATGGATTCTATATTATCCAGATCGTAAATCAAAAAACATCGCAGGTAAATCATCACAAAATTATGATCATTAATTAACCGCCGTTTCAAATGAAAACCTTTCTGTTATTAAAGATCCTACTGTTAGTAATTATCCCTCCGGCTAAAAGCCAGCTTTTTTCCGACAATTGTGGCGGAGGTGAAAATATCTTACCTGTCGAAAATATAAACCTCTGCAACAATAGCGAATGGATACTGGTCTTTGAAGATAATTTTGATGGTGATAGTCTCGACCTTGCCGTTTGGAAAAACCGAACTTCCCAGCAGGGTTCACTGGAAACAGATAGTGAACAACATTATTCGACATTAGACAATGCAATAGTAGAGAATGGAAAACTAAAAATTATTGCTAAAAAGGAACGGGTTCATGCACTTACTGTACATTGGAAAGATTCAAATGAGATTTTAAGTGATGGATTGCCGAACTTAAGGTGGCATAATTTTACCACTGCTTATGTTTTTACTCATGAGTTATTTGGATATGGATTGTTTGAAGCATCATGTAAAATTCCATCAGGAAAAGGATTTTGGCCGGCAATGTGGATGTATGGAGAACATTTTGATCAGGACAATATACGGATTCGGGAAGAAATAGATGTTTTCGAATTTTGGAAGGATGATCCAGAGAATCATAACATGGATGTACATTATGCTGGTTACCATTGTCTAAAAGATTATAACGGGCCTGATTTCTCAAAAGATTTTCATACGTTTTCAGTTATCTGGGATCCATACAAAATTGATTGGTTTGTTGATGGCGATTTGGTAAGACATTATCCAAAATATACACAAAATGGTGCCGATGCCGGATGTAGACTGAATGCATGGCAACCTTATCAGGAAGCCCCTTTCCCAAGGAATCCAATGAATTTGCGATTCAATCTCGCAATTGATAATCGGGATGGTCACGAACCAGATAATTCCACGCCATTCCCAAGCATGTTTGAAATTGATTGGGTACGCTATTATCAGAAGGAAGGATCCAATTTTGAGCAAACAAAAACTCAATTCTATTCTTTTGTTTACCCGAATCCAATAAGGCAAACTCTTACAGTTGAAACAGATGAATTTATTGAAGGAGAAATTGAAATTAGAATATTCTCATCTCAATCTGTCTTATTATTCAAAGAATCTTCGAACAGTAGAATCAGTCACATTAATGTTGAACATCTTCCAGCAGGTTTGTATTTCATGCAAATAGAAAGGCCTGATACTCAGCAGTCAAACGTTCATAAAATAGTTATCTCAAATTAGTGTGTATTGTTTTGATTATGAAGTGTGGCTTTAGAAACCATATAGTTTCAATATACCAGAGATTTATCTTGGTAATTAGTTCATTTTGGATTGTACCCGCCTTGCTCTATGAATCATTTATCCGTCTACTACTTTGCAAGCAGGCAGGTGGCTTAGTTATTTCTACACTGTGCTTTTTCTTGTTTAATTATTTCTATTAGGTCAATATGGTTTTGTGGTAAGTTGTTATTAGCAATTTCCCAAATCATTTCATAGTCAATCCCAAAATATTGATGTGCAATTAAATTCCGAAGTCCATACATTTTCTTCCATGGAATTTCAGGATATTTATTTTTAATCTCATTTGGAATGTTTTTCGAGGCTTCACCAATGATCTCGAAATTCCGGATTACTGCATCCACAATCATATCGGTCTGTTTAAATTTCTTGAAGTCTATGCCGCTCAAATACTCTTCAATTCTTTCTATTGATTGGAGCATGTCTTCAAGGTACAGCATAAACTCTCTTTTAACCGGACTCATATGTATTTAACACTTTTTAAAATGATTTGCCTTAGTTGTTCTTTAATTGCTTTTTCTGAAACCAGATCAACTCTAATATTAAGTTGGTTTTCCAAAAATTCCTGAAGGTCAAAAAATTCCCATCCGAGAGGTCTTGTAAATGAAACTAATATGTCAATGTCTGAAAACTGATTCTGTTCGTTCCGTGAATACGAACCGAAATAGCCAATTTTGTCGACATAATATTTTTGAAGTAAAAATGGTTTCAGTTCCTTTAATTTATTCTCGATGTCAATATTAGTTTTCATATTCCAAATTTAAACAAATTTTATTCTCGACTAAAATTGTTTTTTTACGTATGGATGATAGCTAATCTGCACCGGATGTATAAAGTTCGATCCAGGCTTTGTCTATTTCAAATCGTTTAAGGAGCTTCATTTTCGGATTATTACGCAGGTTCCATTCATCTTTTGGAGTATCATAACTTGAAAATATATAAAAATCATGATCATCAGAATAACTGGATGACAGTTTGGAATATTTATCCTCTGCACTAATATAGCCGGATAATGGATTTGAAAGAATTTCCCGTGTGATAAAATATGTATAAACCGCTTGATCTTTAATATTTAGTTCCTTGCAATATTCAACCATTGCCACATTTGTTTTAATTGCATTTAAATAACCAAGATTATGATCACTATTGCTTTGTTTTTTAAGAATGGGAATTTGTAAAACTAAAGCAATACAAATAAAAACAATTCTCATGGTGGCTTTCTTAAAGAATTGAAATGTTATTGCAAGAGTTATTAGTAGAAATAATGGAATAATACTCATAATATACCGGTTTGAGAAGAAATTTACCGAACTCACCAATATAAATCCCAAAACAAAGGCACACAATGAAAACAATTCATATTTATGCTCAATATTTACTTTTCGAATTATGCCATAGACCAACAACAATAAAGCTGAAAAGAATAATAAATTTCGTCCCTGATAAATAAATATATAAGCGCCATAACCTTCGGTGATCCTGTTCCAAACAGTGGCCGGATCGAACGTAATGTATCCTGTATGATCAGGAAAGAACAGCCATCCATGATAAAAATACTGGACAATAAGATAGGCAAACAAAACAAGTACCGGCGATCCTGCTACAAACAGGATCCGGATAGCAAGCCAGAAACGATCTATAAACACACTTTTTTGCCGGAATATTTCAAGAATGAAAGCAACAAATACAATGGCAACACCGGTTTCCTTCGTAAATAGCATCAATGTTGCGCTAATAAAATATAAAACTGGCTTTTGTTTCAGAAAGAAAAAAATGCTTAACAAAACAAACAAGGCCAGCATTACCTCCGGCAAAACCAATCCCGACTGGGCAAGAAATATGGGTTGCATTAACAAAAGCAACACCGATGCCAGGGCTACATTTTTATCGAACAATTTTGAGCCGGTATAATACAGTGTAATAATTAGAACAACCGACACAAATAGCGCGAAGCTATGACTAACTGTAATAGTGTTTCCAAATATCTTCAACCATCCGGATGCAAGGAAATGAAACAAAAGAGGATGCCCACGCGAATAATGAACCGGCAATGCATCGGGTAGCAATCCCGGACCATTCTGTGCCATTAGTCGAACGGCTGGGCCATACACCCAGGCTTCGTCCCAGTAATAGGGTAACGAAAGATGTGGAATCTTAAAAATAACAAAACCAATAAGACCTGCAATCAATATAATAAAATGGCTATACCTGTTTATGATTTGCATGTCTTATTGATTTTCATCGATCGGCCTATTCTAACATACCTTCGAGAGTTGCTTCTTTCTTTTTCACCGATTTCTCAAGTGCTTTCTTCCTGATCTTTTGCGCCTTAATCCTTTGTTGTGGATTTGATGACTTCACCACTGTCATTTCGTCGATAAGATTTTTTGCACCTGCATATTTATCAATAATAAAAAGCACATACCGGATATCGACATTGATACATTTTTGCAGCTCAGTCTCGAACGCAATATCGCCACTCATGGCCTCCCAGTTACCATCAAAAGCAACCCCTATTAGTTCTCCATTGGCATTAAGTACAGGGCTGCCAGAGTTTCCTCCGGTAATATCGTTATTCGTTGTAAAGCAAACTGTTAAATCGCCATTTTCGCCATATGGGCCATAGTCTTTCTTTTTGTACAATTCCTTCAATTTATCAGGAACAATAAACTCGGTATTTGTTGGATCCTCCTTTTGCATTATACCTTCGATAGTTGTGTAATGCTTGTAATGAACAGCATCGGCCGGATGATAATCTCCTACTGTTCCATATGTAAAACGAGGGGTTGAATTGGCATCGGGATAGCCCAGGTCTTTTTCTTTTTCGAGCATTGCTGCCATCATCAGGCGACGGCCCTTGTTGAGTTTCATTTGCGCAGGGATTATATGTCCATGCAATTCGCCCTGCTTTTTTCTGATCGAAACATAAAGTTTAAATGCCGGATCTTTTTCCAGTGCCTTTGCCGATGGCTTGTTTAAGAAAGCATTGAATTTTTCCTCACTTACAAAAAGGCTTTTTGCAAAAAGTTTATCAACATACTTCGAATAATTACCCTTATACTTTTTTGCTATTGCTGCAATTTCGGCAGGATAATGTGCAGGATCGACATCAGCAATAAACATTTGAAGCATTTCAATTGTCATCACTTTATCAGTGGCCACATTATAATCTTTGAAATAGTTGCTTGCTGAGGCTTTTAATGATTCGACAGCACCGGATATTTTTTCATTATTGACAGGATCCTCTTTTAAAAGATTGTAAAGACCGTTGAGCGTGCTTCCGGGCAGGGTAAGAATTTCAATACCACGCAAAGCCTCTCCAAAATAAACCATGCTGAAATAACTGGCACTCCTTTCATTATACGATTGATCGATTAAATCAAGCGCCTCGCCATATAATGCATTACGGTTCGGATCATTTTTTATCCATGCCTGAAGTTCGTTTTCGTACTGTTTCTTTTTGTCGTAAACTTTCAGTTTATTCAGTCCTTTGGTTTGTCCAATAAAGTATTTCCAGTAATTCGATACTCTGGCATATTTCGAGGCATACTGGATGCGTACTTTCTGGCTGTCATCCATAAAACCCTTCATCACATCGAGTTTTTTACCCCTTATTTTTATCCTTGCCGGATATTCTTTTTCAAGGCTTTCGGCAATTCCGTATGAAGTCATATAGCGGTCGGTACTTCCTGGAAATCCCAGCACAAAGGCAAAATCGTTATTTTCATATCCGTCTAAGGATACAGGAAAATGATGTTTGGGAGCATAAGGCTCATTTTCCTTCTTATATGTATCAGGTTTGCTGTCGGCCCCTGTATAAATCCTGAACATTGAAAAATCGCCGGTATGTCTTGGCCACATCCAGTTGTCAGTATCGCCACCATATTTTCCAATCGATGATGGTGGTGCCCCAACCAAACGGATATCTTTAAAAGTTTCGAAAATGAACAGATAAAAGCGATTACCTTCGTACATCGATTTTACATTTCCACCAAGATGTGTTCCGTCGGTTGCTTCATCGACCAATGATTTGGAAATTTCGGAAATTTTCCGGGAACGTTCTTGTTCGGTCATTTCACTTGTAAGTTCTGAAGTAACTTTTCTTGTTACATCTTCCATCCTTACTAAAATAGAAACTACCATTCCATCATTCACCAATTCTTCGTCCATACTCATAGCCCAGAATCCATCGGCAAGGTAATCGTGCTCGGGCGAACTATGCGACTGGATTGCCCCATAACCGCAATGATGGTTGGTTATGAACAAACCTTTATCAGAGACAATCTCGCCGGTGCAGAAGAAACGGTACGGATTGCTTGCACGTCCTAATCCGACAACTGCATCTTTCAACGATGAGTTATTTATTGAATAGATATCATCGGCAGACAGAACCATGCCTTTTTCCGATAAATTTAATTTTTGCAACAACGAAAGCAGGTACATGCCCTCATCAGCCTTCAGGTTAAACTGAAATCCTACTACAAATGTAATAACAATAAATACTAACTTCTTCATATTTCTTATTTTAATTTAACTATTTTTCCTTTCCTCCAATACATCGTTAAGAACCTCAAAACCGCCGGTTAAGCTAATAACATTTTGAAATCCATAGGTATGTCGTAGCATAGCCGCCCCGAAAAAACTCTTTTCGCCAAACCTGCACATTAATAAAATGGGCCGGTGCTTGTCAAGCTTTTCAACCTGTTCTTCCAGTTTCGAGAAAGGGATATGAAATACATCCTTACAAAGATCGAATTGGAGTGGGTTCTCGTTTACATCAACAATTTGATGATTATAATCTGTATTGATTAATTCTAAAAAATCTTCTGCACTTATTTTATTGATATCATACATATTCGTGTTCTTTATTCCAGAATTTTCGTCCCATTACACGATCTTTTCCTTTGTCTGATCTTTGAGTTTATCAAATCCATCGAGGCTCAAAAACGGAAAGATCATCGGACCAAATTCAGAGAGTGGCTCATAAAGTAATGAACCCTGCTTCTTTACAGGAGGAATTAATTTCTGTTCTTTATCGAAATGATTAATCAAACCTAATAAAATACTAAAAACAAAGGCAAACTTAACAATTCCGAATACAAGTCCTAACAAGCGGTTTATAAAACCAAGGGCTACTGCTTTAATTAATTTATCTAACAATTTGGCAAGAAAATGAACTGCTAATACAATTATTACAAAGGTAACTGCAAATGAAATTAGCGAAAGATACTCCGTACTAATATCAAAGTGTTCGACCAAGGTCTCTGCTGTATATCCTGAAAACCGGTATGCTCCATAAATACCCAATAATAGCGCTGCCAGCGAAGCCGCTTCAATAATAAGCCCGTTCTTAAAACCTTTATAGCAAAACCAAATAAGCGGAATGGCCAACACCAGGTCGAGATAATTGAAAGAATCCTGTAAATTTTCCATCATGCAAAACTTAGGATTTTTTTGAGAGTTTCATAATTTAGGATGAAAGATTTTTTAGGTGAATCTGAATTAAATTCGCTTGTTTTGAATTTAGAAGAGACTTACTTACTTCCCGCAAAAATAAATTGATGCAATCCCAAAAGTCAATCTGGTCTCCTTGCAATTGTTAAAACCACTCTTTTCGAGAATGGCAATAAACTCTTTGCCATCAGGGAATTCTCCAACCGATTCGGGTAGGTAGGTATAGGCCGATTTGTCTTTACTGAAGAAACGACCCAGCGCCGGAAGCACTTTCAGGAAATAGAGATTATAAAGTTGTCGGATCGGGAAATGCCGTGGTTTCGAAAATTCCAGGATTACTGCATTCCCGCCTGGCTTTAGCACCCTGCACATTTCGCTCAGGCCTTTCCGAAGATTCTCAAAGTTTCGTACACCGAAAGCAACAGTTATTGCATCGAAATAATTTTCTGAAAATTGAAGGCTTTCCGAATCACCTTCTTCAAGGTTAATAATATTTTCGAGATTTTTCTTCTTCAGTTTTTCACGGCCAACCTGAAGCATCCCGGTTGAGATATCTATTCCTGTAATTTTTTCGGGATTCAGGCTCAGGGCTTCAATGGCAAAGTCGCCGGTTCCAGTGGCAATATCGAGGATAAGTTTTGGTGATTTTCTACTCAGAAGTTTTATCCCTCTTTTCCGCCATCGCTTATCAATTCCGATTGAAAGAAAGTGGTTTAAAAAATCGTAGCGGTGCGCAATGTTGTTGAACATACTTGCCACTTGTTTCTTTTTTCCTTCGCTTTGCTCCTTGTACGGTAATGCCATTTATAAAATTACTTCAACTTTTAATACTTGTTTTACAGTGATATATGACTTTTTTCAGGGCGTCAAGAATAAGGCTTGCGAAACTTTTAGATTTGGAGTCCAGAATTTTTCGGGATGACTAAATCACAAGTTGATCGAAACACAGTTATTGGCGCTTTGAAGAAGTCACAATTAAAACATCTTTTTTCCAAACAAACCAAGATCAATCCGGTTTCGTCGCATGGTCCACATAAGGTCGATAACCGGACCAACAAAAAATTTCGATTCACCTTCTAAGTATTCTCCGTAGCTTAGCTGATACCCTGCTGCAACATGAAAAAACTTTCGTCCCACCCACCAGTTAATCAAGGCTTTGTGTTCAATTGCATAGTGATTTCCCTCCAAATGCAAATAATCAATATCGACAGCGTAATCAAAGTATGTGTTTAAGCGGGCATCGAAATCAACACCAAAATTCAGGAAATAAAAACCATGGTACGGAAAGGTATGATGAAAAAGGTACTTTTCTTCGATGGCCGGCAACTCACCATCGCCAAACTGTACTCCATTTTGTAAGCCAAGCATAAAGGTAAGAATCCGTGTCGGTCCCAGAAAAGTATTTTTCCGGTTAAACTCTTTACTTGTAAACGATGGGCATAAAACCTTGCCCCAGCCAATAGAGAGCAGGATTTCATTCTTGAAATGAAATATACCTGGTATTTGATCTGTTTGTGCCAGATCTGACAATAACTCAGCATTTGCAAGTTGCTGAAGGGCAAAGCTTGGGTAAACAATTCCATGTTTTGTAGCCAGGGAGAATTTCTCTTTGTTTTTCCATCGTTTCTTGAGTGCCAGGTTTGGCGCTATCAACATGGCTACAGGTTGTGCCTGCAATTCAAGGTTATTTGATAATCCAAATGCCGAAGGTTGAAATACAGCAATCCGCAGGTCCTTAGTACCAAGGGTGTTGGCTGTTCCTACAGTCCAAAGCTGTCGCTGTGCCTGAGTGGTAAATATTGTAAATGCAAACAAAAATGTTAATGTAATTCTATGAGCTATTGAAAATCTCATGTCAATATCCTCCTGGATTAAAAATGATTGAAATCTGCGGTGTAAAGATATTGAAAAAGGAAAGTAAATGTAAACGTCTAATATTGGTCTTTAAATCAGTTTGCAACATTAAGAAATAAATTGATCTCTGCGTATAGACTCAACAAGCCCCCCTATTTTGTTCTGCCCTGTCAGTTGGCCTCTGGAATTTCAGTTATTAGGGGATGAATCTACCGGTATCTTTTTCAATGATTGCAGTAAAATAGTTTTTCATTTCATAAGCTTATGCAAGCTTACGAATTAGGCCATCAATTTTACGGTCTAAAAATGCAACACTTCAATATTTTTTCTGTCAATAGTGCCTTGTGATGAATTATTTTTTATCGAATTTTAAATTAGGACTTTGGATTATGCTTTTTCGATTTACATGCTTATCGCTTATATAAGGCGTATTTTCAAGCCATTAGAGGATGTATCTTAAAATCAAATGATTTTTTTATCAGGATAATAAAACATATGAAAACTTTTATACATTTGGAAACTTTTTTCGGAACAATAGTTTCCGGGGTTTTTACTGAAAATAAGAATTTATGGAGTTGAATGATTTATTAGACAAAGTGTGCAAGATGTACCTGAAATTTGGGATCAAGAGTGTAACAATGGACGATGTTGCTCGTGAACTGTTGATCTCGAAAAAAACCTTATATCAGTATGTAAAAGACAAAAACGAACTGGTTACAAAGGTAATAGACAGGATGATTGAAGAAGACAACAAACAGTATTACATAATAATTAATGATGAAAGAAATGCCATTGAGCAGCTATTCGATGTCAGCAAGCACATTAGGGAAATTATGACAGAAGTAAGTCCTTCGGCGCGATACGATCTTAAGAAATATTACCCTGAGCAGTACCAGAATCTCTACAAGCGAAAAAAAGAGATGATGTTACAATCGGTTATGGACAACCTGGAAAAAGGTAAAAACGAGAGACTCTTTCGACAGGATTTTACACCTGAATATCTGGCCAGATTTTTTGTGTCGAGGGTTGAAAGCACAATTGAAATGGAATTTTTTATGGATGAACGGATCGAAGAACAGACCTTTTTTATCGAAGTATTTGAATATCATATCCGGGGATTAGTTAGTCCAAAAGGTCTTAAGTTTTTCGAAGAAAATATTAATGAGTTAAAACAACAATAATCATGAAAACTAAAACCAAACAAGCAGCAGCATTACTGTTGCTTTGGCTAATTACCGGTATTCCTGTTTTTGCCCAGGACGGGACGGTCATGAGGCTATCGCTCAGTGATGCAAAACAATTGGCGCTTGAAAACAATGCCAATGTTGTTAATGCAGACCTGGAAGTTGAAGCTGCAAAAAAGAAAGTCTGGGAAACAACTGCCATTGGGCTTCCACAAGTGAATGCCACTGTAGCGTATCAACATATCCCAGATGTTCCTGTTATGGAAATGCCTGCGAACTTATTCAATCCTTTAGCTCCTGAAGGAGAAATGGCTCAAATTCCAGTGGCAAGTAAAAACAACACCGATATTTCGTTTACAGCATCGCAACTATTATTTAGTGGTGAATATATTGTCGGTTTACAAGCCTCCAGAGTTTATCGCGATCTTACAAAACACAGTTTAAAAAAGAGCCGGAACGAAATAACCGAATCTGTAAACAATGCCTATGTGTTGGTGCTGGTTGCCGAAGAGAGTAAAAAACTTTTGGAAGAAACCCTCGGAAACATCGAAAAACTGGCCGACGAAACCAAAGCATATTACCAGGAAGGTTTTGTTGAGGAAACCGATGCCGACCAAATGTCTTTAACTGTTTCAACAATTAAGAACTCATTGAATAATATTGATCGTCAAGTCAGCCTATCGTATGATTTGTTGAAGATGCATTTAGGCTTCGAAATGGATCAGAAGATTGAACTCACCCAAAGTCTGAATGAAGTGCTGGAGCAATCGGACATTGAGGCCATGATGTTACACGAACAATCAATTTATTCGAATCCCGACTTTTTACTTGTTCAAACCCAGGAAGCTTTAATGAAGCTCGACTATAAGCGATCAATTTCGACAACACTGCCATCGGTTGCGGCTTTCTATCAGTATACTCACAAAACAAATGCCCCGGAAATGGATTTTATGCCCAAGGCAGTGGCAGGACTTAATGTAAATGTTCCAATTTTTGCAAGTGGCCAGCGATTGGTGCAAATTCAGCAGGCAAAAATCGAGCTTGAAAAAGCCGGAAACACACGGGAGTTTGCCCAGCAGGGACTTACACTTCAAATGACTGAAGCCCAAAACGAACTTAAAACTTCTTTCGATACTTATCAGAACGATAAGCAAAATATGGAACTGTCGAAGAAAATATATGACCGAACTGTGATAAAATACAAAGAAGGTATCTCTTCGAGCCTCGACCTTACACAGACACATAATCAGTACCTCGAAATTCAAGGTAAATACTTTCAATCAATAATGAATTTAATAAACGCAAAAAATAAAGTTATCCGCCTTGCGGGAAAGAGTTCATAAACTCTCTGTGAATCCTCTGTGAAACTCTGTGGTATAACTCTTTTTGCTATTACACAGAGCTACACAAAGATCCACAGAGTTGCACAGAGAAATAAATGATGTTATGACAATAAATGAAATTTCAGGTAAAATAATCGGCTGCGCTATAGAAGTACACAGACTATTAGGGCCTGGCTTATTGGAGTCTGCTTATAAAGAATGTTTGTACTACGAACTACTTCAAGCAGGTTTAAGTGTTTCAAAAGAGGTTCCCATGCCTATAGTTTACAAAGAGGTAAAACTCGATCATGGCTACCGATTGGATCTATTGGTGGAGAACCAAATAGTTATTGAATTGAAGGCGGTTGATGCTTTGATTGACGTTCACATAGCCCAGGTTCTTACTTATTTGAAATTAGGAAAATACAAACTTGGATTGCTAATGAATTTTCAAGTACCTTTAATAAAAGATGGAATAAAACGAATTATAAATTAATACACTCTGTGAAACTCTGAGAATCCTCTGTGAAACTC
>CAYLZH010000134.1:12446-13228 GCA_964388245.1 uncultured Bacteroidales bacterium | reverse complement strand
AGTAATCCCCGTAGGTACAGGCAACGACTGGTGTAGAACTTTTGGAATCCCATTCGATCATAACAAAGCTATCGATATAATTAATCAGGAGAAATTTACCTGGCAAGACGTTGGAAAGGTAAGCTATTATACGGGAAACACAAAACAGTCACGGTATTTTGTAAATGTAGCTGGTATGGGATTCGATGCCTTTGTTGCCTATAAGACAAATCTGAAAGCTGACAAAGGAAAGGGTTCGGCATTGAGTTATTTGTGGAACCTGTTAACCAGCCTCTTTCAGTATAAATCAACCGATGTAGAAATAATTTATGATCAAAGCCGGAAATCGAATATGGTTTTTAGTATAAGCATTGGCATTGGAAAATTTAATGGTGGTGGCATGATGCAATTACCCAATGCAATTCCAAACGACGGGATGTTTGATATTACCATTATTAATAAGATCAGTAAACTTGAAATAATCAGGAATATCAAGCGACTTTATGATGGATCGTTGATTAACCACCCAAAAATCGATTCGTTCCGGGCAAGTAAAATAGTCCTTAAATCTGAACCAAAGATTAAAATAGAATTAGATGGTGAAGTTTGTGGAGACAGTCCGTTTGAATTTGAGATTTTTCCAAAATATTTAAGGGTTGGAGTGCCTGGCTAATATAAAAGTACTGGATAAATTTTTGTCAGCCGTATCCCAAAATCCTTTCAGGACAATTCTCTAAAACTTAGCTTTCCACTTAAAATGAATCAGCTAAATATCAATAAAATCAGACATCAACTGCATCGCA
>CAYLZH010000134.1:0-12436 GCA_964388245.1 uncultured Bacteroidales bacterium | reverse complement strand
GTTCGGATACCGGCTTCTGAAATCGTGAATTTATTATTCGATGGAGAAACTTCACACACAGCCTGGAGAAGAATTATTCTCGATTTTAGATTACCAAAACTGATTACTGCTCTTTTGGCAGGAGCAGCATTGTCCGTGAGTGGATTACAGATGCAAACAATTTTCAGGAATCCCCTGGCCGGTCCATATGTTTTAGGCATTAGTGCCGGGGCCAGTCTTGGAGTAGCACTTTTAGTAATGGGATTCTCATCTTTTTTTATATCCGGATATATGAATGTGGCTGGCACCTGGTTAATTGCCTTCGTTGCCTGCCTGGGTGCAGGAGCTGTTCTCCTGCTTATTTTCATTGTATCGTTGAGGGTAACCGACATTATGACCATATTAATCCTTGGGATTTTAGTGGGAAGTGCTGTAACTGCAATTGTAAGTATTTTGCAGTATTTCAGTAACGAATCGATGCTAAAAACATTTATTGTTTGGACAATGGGTAGTCTTGGAGGTGTTACACAATCGCAATTAAATGTGTTATTACCTGTAATTTTATCAGGATTAATTATTGCACTGGCATCCGGTAAATACCTGAATGTTTTGCTGTTGGGAGAAAACTACGCGAAAAGCCTTGGACTCAACATTAAACTCGCACGTTTTCTTATCTTTTTCAGCACTAGTATCCTTGCCGGAAGTATAACAGCTTTCTGTGGGCCAATAGGATTTATCGGTATAGCAGTGCCCCACCTGGCCAGAATAATTCTTAAGACTGCAAATCAACATGTTTTGGTAATGGCAAGCATTATACTTGGCGCTGTAGTAATGGTTGCTGGGGATATTATTTCACAGCTTCCGGGTGCACAAAGTAACCTGCCGATAAACTCGGTAACAGCACTTATTGGTATTCCGGTGGTTGTGTATCTTATCATTAAAAATCAAAGACTTTCTTCAATCCTATAAATATATGGTTAGATTGGCTGATCATAGGATTAAATTGTCAAATCTTTCTGTAGGATATTATCAGGGATCAAGGCAAAAAAAAGTACTTTCGAACCTGAATCTTTCGATTTTCGCAGGCGAAATAATTGCTTTGCTTGGACTAAATGGCTCAGGCAAAAGCACATTACTTAGAGGTATTACAAGATTACAGGCACCTCTCTCAGGAGAAATAACCTTAAACAATCTTGATCTGAACAAGTGGTCAAAAAATGACCTTGCCAAACAATTGAGTTATGTTTCGACCGAAATAATCAGCAATAATAATTTACATGTTTTTGATTTAGTGGCGCTGGGCCGGTATCCACATACCAGCTGGACCGGACACTTATCTGATAATGACAGAAAAATAATTTATAATTCGATCAGATCAGTTGGGATTGAAGGATTTACTTATACACGGATTAACGAACTAAGTGATGGTGAGAAACAGCGTGCTATGATTGCCCGTGCCCTTGCACAAGACACACCGGTAATTATCCTTGATGAACCTACAGCTTTTCTTGATATTCCACACAGATACGAAATATTCAGACTCCTGGCAGAACTAAGCCTGAAAATGAAAAAAAGCATCGTGATATCAACGCACGACCTGAATATTGCTATTCAGGAAGCAGATAAATTATGGTTGGTATCAAATGGAAATATTACTGAAGGATCGCCTGAAGATCTTGTTATTAATAATTCGATAAGCCAGGTTTTTGGAAGCGAATCTGTGATATTTAACCATGAAAACGGGAATTTCATTGTGCCACGAAAAAAAAGGTTTACGATCTCCCTATCGGGAAAAGGTACAGTTGCAACCTGGACAATCCGTGCTCTCGAACGCTTAGAATTTGAGGTTGTCTGTAACAAAACAACAGCAATGTCCGTCGCAATAAATCAATCGGGAAACGAGTTTAAATGGGTATTGAAATTAAATGCTCAGGAAAAAACATTTTCCTCAATTTATGAATTAACGACATATTTAAAGTCAATAAACCTTGATAATTATGGATAATGCAGTAAAAAAAGTAGCAAGTTACATTTTAATCACCGTTGTAATTATTTCAACCTTTATCGCCATTCTATCTGTTTGGGGCCTAATCGACCTCGAGGATGTTATCTGGAAAATTATGCAAACCTTGTTTGTAGTCTTCATCGCAGCTATCCTGGTCTTATTCATTTACAACATCCTATTGCGCGAACCATTCAGGAAAAAAGATGATGATTAGTCCTTTGTCATCTTAAACGATTCCATTACTTTTACTGGCTGATATTATTTGGTAATCAATTATTTATCAATGTATATAGTCAGATATCTGCACATTTAAGATTGATGACAACTGGACAGGACAGACAACAAAATAACAGGATCAGCCAAAATGAAAAACCACCAACGGTCTGTAATAATTACAGGTGCATCGGGTATAATCGGAAAATATACCATTGACTATTTTAAACATCAGTTTCTGATATATGCCATAGCACGGCGCTCTTTTACCGAAACCGATATTGCCTACAACAAAAATCTCAACTGGATTCAGTGGGATATTTCCAATACGAGTTCTCTTAATGAGGTCGTACAAAAAATTAACGACGATAACGGTGGTGCCGATTACTTAATTCACCTTGCTGCTTTTTACGATTTCGATTATTCTGATAATCCTGAATATGAAAGAACAAATGTGGAGGGAACAAAAAATGTTCTGGAATTGGGCAGGCTTGTTAATATCGATCATTTTATTTTTGCCAGCTCATTAGCTGCCTGCAATTTTCCTTTAAATGGTGGAGTTATTAATGAACAAACGCCACCTGACGCAGATTTCCATTATGCCCGCTCCAAAAAGATTGGAGAACAAATGCTTAGCGAATACAGCCCCTGGTTTAAAGGATCGGTAGTAAGGTTTGCGGCAGTGTTTAGCGATTGGTGTGAATTTGCGCCATTATATAAATTTCTGCAAACATGGCTTTCGAAAAAATATGATTCAAGATTTTTAGCCGGACAAGGAAACTCGGCAATTTCATATATCCACGTTAATGACCTTAACAATCTGTTTCAGAAGATAATTTTAAAAAATAATTTCCTCCCCGATAACAATGTTTTTATTGCGAGTCCCGATGGATGTACAACACACAAAGAACTTTATGAGATAGCTACACGCGATTTTTTTGGCCGTGTCCCTAAACCAATTTATTTGCCAAAATTACTTGCCTGGCCTGCCGTATTATTCAGGATTACGCTTTCGAAAATAAGGCTTTTTAGCAAACCATTCGAAAAACTATGGATGGTACGATATATCGACCTGAAATTAAATATTGACGCATCGCAAACTCGTAGTGTACTGTCGTGGACACCAACATCGCGATATCATATTCTTCGACGCTTATTGTTTCTACTGGTTAACATGAAGGGGCATCCAAACGAATGGAAAGTGACCAACGATGAGGCAATGAAACATGAAAGCCATCGTCCGAATTTCATCCTGTACGAACATATGATAATGGAACGCGAAAAGATAATTGCCCGGATTGAGAACCAGGTTATGGCTCCTGAAATGAATGGTACATTCGCACATTATCAGAAAATGGAAAACAATGAGTTTACCGGCATACTTACTACCTTATATCACTTGCTGATGGCATCGGTTCGGAGCAGCGACAGAAGTCTTCTGATAAAATACATCGATGATATTGCATTGCAACGGTTTATTGCAGGATTTAAACCCGATGAAATTTGTAGCCTTTTGAACATCGTTAACGATACCACAACCAACACCCTGCTTGCCAAAAAGGAGCTAAAGAAAATGAAGCAACTAATGCATGATTTTTTCTCCCTGTCGTTGCAACTGGCCCAGGACGAGATTGAAGAAATATATGATAACCTGGGACATAAGTTATCGGTAGACAAGATTGAAAACCTGGTATCGATAAAGCAAAACCAGGAACGACAGGACATGATCGCACAGCTAAGTTCTTTTTATCAAAATTTTCCTTCAGGATAAATCATCAAACTACATTGCGGAATAGTGCATAAGCAGTAATTACCAGAATTTCAAAACAAGGAATGAATAATAAATAATGGGAATTGGTATTGCCTGACCATTGAAATATTTCAAATTTTCATTTAAAATCTCAAAAAACAAATTAAATTTGAGAACATATTTTCCGGGTGAAAAACAAATTAAACATTTGAATTATGAAAAATGCTATCCTTATTATTTCTATTATTCTGATTTCAGGAAATCTTCTCGCACAATCATCGATATACGATGCAAGGCAGCAAGCAATTGGAACCGTTGTAACAGTATCAGGCCTTGTCATCAGCGGACAGGAACTGGGAACTATCCGGTATTTTCAGGATTCCACTGCCGGAATTGCTGTATATGATTATGATGTTACCTATTTCGAACCAGGCGATTCAGTAACCGTAACCGGCACACTCGATGACTATAACAACTTGCTCGAAATAGCAAGTGTAACATATCATATGGTACATTCAAGTAACAATATCCTGCCTCAGCCACAACTAATTACACCTGCCGGACTTAACGAAGATACCGAGGCAGAATTGGTTCAGATCGATAATGTGATATTCGATAATGCCGGAAGTACTTTTCAGGCCGGTAATTCTTATTCCTTCTCATCGGGTGGTGAGTCGAGTTCTGTTTACATTCGAACTGGTCATCCTTTGATTGGTGATGTAATTCCTGGAAATCCGGTTACGTTGATCGGAATTGGATCACAGTATTATGCCAACTATCAACTGTTGCTCCGAACTCCGGCCGATATCATCAACTCAAGCTTAATAAACATTATAAGCCCCATTGATGTAAGCAGTATTACAACAAATTCTCTGTCGTTTGAGTGGTTTACTGATGTTGCCGGCAGTACTGAAATTATTTATGGTTTAACACCCGAACTCGAGATTGATACGCTAAGTGATGCTACTGCCATTAGTTACCATAGTATTGCATTAAACAACCTCGATCCGGCAACGATATATTATGTAAAAGCATTTTCTGTATACAACACCGACACTGCTTTTTCCAATATCCGAAGCTTTTGTACTCAATCATACTCTTCGGGAATGTCTAAAATATATTTCACCCGGCCAGTTGATAATTCTGTATCAACCGGTACTAATGCTATCTTCCTTGACGATGCTGTTGACGACACACTAATTGCTTATATAAACAGGGCCAAGCACACTATCGATTTTACTATTTACGATTTTAATCCGGCCAATATTTCCGATATAGCCACTGCTTTGAACAATGCCCATGCAAGTGGAATAATTGTTAGGGCCATTTACGATACTACCTGGACTTCGGTTAATTTAGGTAACCTATTATCACCTGGTATTTATTCATTAGCCGCTCCGAATACTCCCGAATATGGTATAATGCACAATAAATTCGTAGTCTTCGATGCCGATTCAGGTGATCCGGAAGAGGCCATTGTCTGGACGGGATCAACCAATTTCGAAGACCAAAACATCAACAATTTTGCAAATAATGTTATCATAATCCATGATCAAAGCCTGGCCCGAACCTTCCAGGCCGAATTCAATGAAATGTGGGGCAGTAGTGGGGCTATGCCCGATTTAGGAAACGCAAGATTTGGCCCATTTAAAAAAGACAATACACCCCATAAATTTATTATCGGTGGAAGAAGGGCCGAGTGTTATTTTAGTCCAAGCGACCAGACAACCTCAAAAATTGCTGATGCAATTTCATCAGCTTCCGATTACTTGTATATTGAAACTATGCTGATTACCAGGTACGACCTTTCAGACTCAATTATTGCAAGGGCTAATGCAGGTGTTGAGGTAAAAATGATTATTGACGATGCATCAAGTTCGAACTCAAATATTGTAAACGACCTGGGTACGGCTTTGGGCGATAATTTCAGAGTATATGGCGAGGCCGGAATGTTGCATAATAAACTGATGATTGTCGATCCCGCATCAACAGACCCTATAGTGTTAACCGGATCACACAACTGGAGCAACAGCGCCGAAAACCGAAACGATGAAAACACACTTATCCTGCGCGATCCCGAAATTGCCAATATTTATTTACAAGAATTTACCGAGCGTTTCACTAACTCGTGGTTATTAAAAAATCCTGATCTGGACACAAAAGTGCAACAGCCTCTTATCTATCCTAATCCCACAAGTGGTTTATTCCATATCGATCAGGGAAATATCAGTGGCAAAATAAACCGTCTGATAATTTCTGATATAATGGGCAGACAGGTTTATACAAATACATCATTATTCGGTTCCAATGGAATAATTAGCATTGCTGACTTTAAACCAAAAGCAGGAAATTATCTTGTTAGCCTCATCTCAGATAATGATCAATTCACTTTTTTATTAAATATCGTTGATTAAACATACGAATCAGAAGAATGTATCTCAATTAAATACTTCTGATAAAGGCTAAACATGAAAAAAGTATATGCAGATATCAATTTATAATGAATAGAATATTTACATAAGCATGAGCTGCTTAAAAAACAGTTAATATGAAAAATAGCAAACCTGACCAAACGAGGAGGCAATCCCTGACTCCGCGATATTTAATTTGTTTACTGCTTTTCGTTTTCCTTTTGCCTGCCTCAGTTTCGGGACAACTTACAGTCACCGGTGTGGTAATTTCATCTGAGGACAACTTGCCCATACCCGGTGTAAATGTGATTCTAAAAGGAACATTCACAGGAACCACAACAGATTTGGATGGTATATTCAGTCTGAAAATAAATACGCCCGATGATGTAGTAGTATTTTCCTACATAGGATTTATTACCCAGGAATTAAAAGCCACTCCCGGAATCCCCATGAATATAACTCTAAAACCCGATGTTCATCAGGTAGAGGATGTTGTAGTAACAGCATTGGGGATAAAACGACAGGAACGCGAGATTGGTTATTCAACCGAAAAAATCGATGCAAATATGGTTGAACGTGCCAATTCCCCAAACATTATTTCGGCAATGTCGGGGCGTGCTGCAGGTGTGCAAATATCAAATGGCGATGGAGTAGACGGAGGATCGACCCGGATTACCATTCGGGGTAATAATAATTTTGATGGAGAAAACCAGCCTTTAATTGTCATCGATGGAGTTCAAATTGAAAATACTCCTGGGCTCACATCTGTTAAAAGTGGCCAGGATTGGGGATCAGCATTAAATAATATCAACCCTTCCGATATTGAAACTTTCAATGTGTTGAAAGGAGGTGCTGCCTCGGCCCTATACGGATCGAGAGGGGCAAACGGAGTTATTGAGATCACAACTAAAAAGGGTAAAAGACAAAAAGGTATTGGCATAAGTTATAATATGACCTACAAGGTTAAGCACCCATATCGTTTCAGGGCGGTGCAAAATAAATATGGTGCCGGCGGGCCCATTGCTTTTACTCCGCCAACATTTCCGACCGATTCTTTTGGAGTTGAACATTATCCGGGCCAATATGGCACCTCTAACCTGGTTATGAACCAGGAAGGCGAAACATCTAATTCACAGGAACAGTTTGGATATTACGGCGAAGGTGTTTCATGGGGACCCGAAATGGATGGCCGGATGGTAATGTGGTGGGATGGAGTAATGCGCCCGTACTCACCACAACCCGATAACATAAGTATGTTTTACAACGATGGATATACTGTTACTCATAATATTGCTGCGTCGGGAGGGAATGAAAAAGGTACTATGCGTTTTTCAATTACACATCTCGATCATCAGCCTATTATTGAAAATACAGAATATGATCAGACAACTGTAAACCTGGGATCTCAGTTGAAATTATCCGATAAAGTACAACTTGAATTGAATTCTACTTACGTAAGGTATCATCGCTTGAATTCGCCCATACTTGGCGAAAGCCGCAGTTCCTTTAATAAAGGCTCTTTGTACTCATGGCCCCGGTCCTTCAAAGGGATTGAAATGGATCAATATGAAAATCCTGATGGTTCATGGAACGAGGTTCTTGTTGGAGAATTACCATGGATCTATGTAAACGACGATTTGTGGTGGAATTACTACAATAACAACCAAATACTTAATAGAAATAAATTCCTCGGATCGATTAGTTTAAGGTACGAAATTACCAATTGGCTTACCTTTACCGGCCGTACCGGTCTGGATTTCAATCTCGATGAGTTCGAAACCAAAAATAAACCCAGGGATGTACTGGGTGTAGATAAAGGATATTATGCTAAACAATTTAAGAAAGAACATTCCGAAAATCATGATTTTATGTTTATCATGTCAAAGGATAAGGTTTTTGATAGCAAATTCAATCTGGAACTTAGCATTGGAGGATCGCGTTGGCAAAGAGACTATTATATGTTGATGGGTAACTCCGGTGATTGGTATTATGCTAATTTCTATTCTTTTCTGAATTATACTGATATTACCTTTAATGAAGATGGGACGGTGGTGCCCGGTTACGATTTTTCTGATGTAAAATCTGATATTGTGCAACGCAGAACTAATTCAGTCTATTCTTACCTGAATGTTGATTATAGTAATTTCTTGTTTTTGCAATTAACGGGCAGGAACGACTGGTCTTCGACTTTAGACCATGATAATAACTCCTATTTTTATCCTTCAGCCTCGTTGAGTTTCATTGCTTCCGAGGTATTTGATTTCGATAAAAGCATCTTCAACTTCTGGAAAATTCGGGGAGGCGCTGCCCAAACAGCTACTGATGCCCCACCCTATCTGACCGAGTTTTATTTTGCTACTGAATTTTTTGGCGGACAACAACTTTCCACCTTCCAAAATTATATACCACCATTTGACCTTAAGCCGCAACGGGTGAATTCGTACGAAATAGGAACAACCCTGGGTTTTTACGAAAGTAGGATTGAACTCGATTTCACCTATTATTATTATTACTCCTTCGACCAGATTATGCAGCTTGACATCCCGGTTTCTTCCGGATCAGGCTCACTGGGTACAAACGAGGGAGCCGTATCGAACCGTGGAGTTGAGATTATTCTCAATACAGTGCCTTATGCAGGTAGGAACCTTACTATTCAGTCGGGTATTAGATTTACAAGGAATAGGAACGTAATTGAAAGCCTTGGAGGTTATGTCGAGGAATATGAATTGGCCAATATCTGGGGTGAAAACGGACCAAAGATGATCCTTCGTGAAGGGGATGAATATGGTACCATAATGGGCTACGGACATGTGTATCACGAAAATGGCCAACCGATTGTAAACGATGAAGGCACCAAATACATAATTACCAGCGATGATGAAAATACTCCCGATTATGTTCCTATCGGGAATGCAGCTCCTAAATTTCTGGCTGCCTGGGATTTCGACATAAGGTACAAAGATTTTACACTGTCAGCATTAGTCGATGCGAAAATTGGTGGGGATATCTATTGTGGCTCTTATGTTATCGGTCTCCAGTCAGGGCAAAGCCCCGAAACACTTATAGAACGCGATGGTGGTGGATTGCCCTATACCGACCCGGAAGGAAACACCTCGAACATCGGGGTTATCCTGCCAGGTGTTTATGCTGATGGTACTCCCAACGACAAGGTGGTGCATTATTATTACAAATATTTGCCCAATGCAGGTGGTTGGGGTGAATTCCTAACCACTCCGGGTGTTGTCGAAAATACCTGGGTCAAGCTTCGGGAACTATCTTTAAGTTATCACTTACCACAAAAATTTGCTGACCGTACCAGGGTTTTCCAAAATCTGACTGTTTCGATTACCGGGCGCGATTTATTTTATCTGTATACTACACTGCCCGATAATATCAATCCTGAAGGTGTAATGGGTTCTGGAAATGCACAGGGCTTCGAATGGGCCTCTTACCCTTCATGCAGGTCGTTTATTTTTGGTATTCAGGCACAATTTTAATCAGGAGGATAAAGAGATGAGAGTAAAAAGTACTATAATAATTCTGATATTAAGTGTTGTTTTTGTAGCATCCTGTCGAAAAGATTTCGAAAATATGAACAAAGATCCCGATGGTTTTACTACTGCCACAACCCGCTCGCTTTTCAATAAAGTAATAAAATCGTTGTATGTGCAGGGGGGTGAGCAAATGTATATAAACAATGAGATCTTGTACCCACAAATCCAACTGGGGGCTTTAGGTAGTGTAGCATGGGGAAATTATCAAATTGGTACAAAGGCCACATGGGATAATTATTATAGGATGATGCCCAATGTACGGGAATTGGAATCGAGGTTGGCCGAGATTGATACATCGGCAGAGGTATCCAACATGAAAGCCATGTTGAAAATCCTGGTTGCTTATCAAACCTTCCGCTTAACAGATTTGTTCGGTGATATTCCTTTCACCGAAGCAGGGCTTGGATATCAGGATTTAGACTACCTGTATCCAAAATACGACAGCCAGGAATCAATCTACAAAACACTTTTGGCGGATTTGAAATGGGCCAACGATACCATTGATGAAACGGCTATCGAGCAGGAGCCAATGCGCACCTTTATAAACTTCGACAACCTGTTTAAGGGCGATATGCTCATGTGGCGAAAGTTTGCCAATTCATTACGCTTACGGTATGCTTTGCGGATGTCCGACAAGGAACCCCAACTTGCAGGTGAAATAATTTCAGAGATTTTAGACAATGATCTGCCGATAATCAATGGTTATGATTTTAATGATTACCTGGGTGAAAATGTAACCATTACCCCCTCGCAAATGGGTTATAGTAACGATGCCAATAGCTGGTCGTTCCGGGAACACAAAAACCTTAGGATGGGAACCAATATCTTTAACCAAATGGCCGAGCATGACAGTGTAGATGGAAGTGGTATATGTGATGTTCGTATGTTTTACTTTTTCGAAACCAACAACAATAACAAGTGGGTACCATATCCTCAAATAGCTATAGGAACCGAATCTCCAATTGGTGGAAATCCTTACGGTGAACACCGTGACAGTCCTACTAATTTTCCTGTAAAAGGAGAGGAATGTATTTATTCCCCTTTTAATTATTTCCTTACGCGCGACAGGGATAACATGCCTGATATTCTGATAACAGGAGCGGAAGTCCATTTTCTAAAAGCCGAAGCTTACTTGCGTGGAATTGGCGTGGCAGTCAATCCGGGACAAGCTGAAATTGATTACATGCAAGGGCTGGAATCATCGGTGAAATTCTGGACAGAAGTTATGGAAGAATCTATCCTGCCGAACGATCAGGATGCCGATTTCTTCGAACGGATTCAGGTTCCTGGACATCTTGATTATAGTACTCTTTTGAATAAAGTTGCATTTTGGAATGTTACTTCCGACGATGAAAAGTTAAAGCTGCTCATCGCCCAGCGATGGCTCGATCATTTCAGACAGCCCTGGGAAGCTTTTGCCCTTACGCGGAGAACAAACCTTACGCCCCGCGAAGGCAATCCAATGCAGTATTTCCGGTTACCTTATCCTGCATCAGAAGAAACATACAATAGATCTAATATGGATGAAGCATTGGGAGGAAATCTCAATTCATCTGACATAAAAATGTGGTGGATGAACTAATTTATTATTGAAAATTTTCAATTAATTTTAAAAATTATGAGACTTAGCCGAACAGTATTACTTATAGTCATCGCAACTACCTGTATATTTAAATCAGGAATAGCACAATCGAACCAATATTTGCATTTCGACGGAACAGACGATTATGTAAGATTGGATAGCGGTTCACAATATATGATGAATTCCAGTGCCCTTTCACTTACGGGTTGGTTTAAAGCTGATCAATGGGGTTATGCAAAGGGACTAGTGGGATGCAGAAACAGTGATGGAAACGGAACATTCTATTTGGTCCAGCAAACCGATGGAGTAATCAGGGCAAGGTTTAAAGGAAGTACAGGATCTGTTACCAGTATAGATTCTCCAACTGGAACACAGCTGGTTTCGCAGTGGCAACACCTGGCACTAGTTTACGATGGAAGCAGCTTAACAATATATGTTGATGGTGTTTCAGTGGCTACAGGGTCTGCTTCGGGTGTCATTACTGAACCAAGTGTAACATTTACCATTGGAAGAAATATCCTGGCTTCGTACAATTGGTATTATATGGGTGCAGCCGATGAAGTTGCTCTGTGGGCAAAGGCATTAACTGTAACGGAACTGCAGGATATTATGGCAAATGAAATTGATGCTTCCGATCCTGATGTACAACTTTATTACAAATTCAATCAGGGCGATCCGGGTGGTAGCAATACATCTTTAACACATCTTGTATCTGAAGTTGGAGGTGGTTCGCGTGATGCCGATTTGTTGAACTTTGCACTCACCGGTAATACATCGAATTTTATTGGAACACTTAACACAGGATTTCAGGCCATTTCATTTCTTACAATTCTAAATAAATTAATATCAGATGGGCCATTCCAGGTCGATGCCACGGCTTCATCTGGACTGCCCGTTACACTTGAGATTACTTCAGGCCCTGCAACTATTTCCGGCGATACC
>CAYLZH010000133.1:0-13255 GCA_964388245.1 uncultured Bacteroidales bacterium | reverse complement strand
CAGCGATTTTTATCTTTGTTAACATGCCTTATCAGAGAATTTCATTTATTTTCAACAGGACACCAAAATGGGTAAAACGCTTTGTTTTATTTATCCTGATTGCATCCTGCTTGTTTATCATTACAGATCTGATTTTTCCGTTTAAACCTGATATCCCTTATTCCACACTAATTTCTGATAACAAAGGAGAAGTATTTCATGCCTTTCTCAGCCCCGATGATAAATGGCGAATGCTTATCGAGCATCATGAAATATCGGAACAATTACAATCAGCATTTCTTTTCAAGGAGGACAAATATTTCAATTATCATCCGGGAGTAAATTTATTCGCAATTTTTAGGGCATTAATGGCAAACATAAAAGATGGAAAACGGACATCAGGTGCATCGACCATTAGTATGCAGGTTGCCCGCCTTTTGCGGCCCAAAGAACGAACCTACCGAAACAAACTGGTAGAAATGTTTAATGCGCTACAACTCGAATTTCATTTTTCAAAAGAAGAAATACTTCAGTTTTATCTTAACCTGGTTCCCTATGGTGGCAACATCGAAGGAGTTAAGGCGGCATCGTACCTTTATTTCGGAAAGGCACCCGATCATTTAAGCCCTGCAGAAATTACTGTACTTACAATAATCCCTAATCGCCCCACAAGCTTAAAGATTGGGAGAAATAACGAATTCATTCAGAAAGAAAGGAATAAATGGTTGAGCCTGTTTTTGAGCGGTGGTTTATGGAGCGAAAGCATTATTGCCGATGCAATGGACGAACCACTTGAATGTTACCGGAGGGAAAGGCCGCGTTTTGCGCCACATTATGCAAATTATCTTTTTCAGAAGAATAAAAATGAACACATTATAAAGACTGGTCTGGATTTATCAATTCAGCAAAAAGTTGAAAGGATTGTTAAAAACTACACCAAACGGCTGCGTTCAAAAAACATTTCCAATGTAGCTGTTTTGGTTGTTGATAACCAAAGCCATAAAGTTTTGACCTGGCTGGGATCGTCCGACTTTTATGATGTAAATAACGCCGGTCAGGTCGATGGTGTTCAATCGGTCCGTTCTCCGGGAAGCACATTAAAGCCTTTGCTGTATGGTCTGTGTTTTGATGATGGATTGATTACACCAAAATCAATGATAAACGATATTCCGACAAATTATTTCGGTTATCAGCCTGAAAACTATACAGGTAACTTTCATGGAAAAGTCAGTGTTGAATTTGCACTTATAAATTCGCTCAATGTGCCGGCAGTAGATCTTTTAGGGATGTATACGGTTGATAAATTCGTGTCAGGCCTTTCCCATGCCGGGTTTAAGCAGGTGGCAAAAGATGCAGAAAAATTGGGTCTTTCTCTAATTCTGGGTGGTTGTGGTGTAAGGCTTTACGAGCTATGTAATCTTTATTCCGCGTTTGCCAACGGCGGAAATCTGATTCAAGCCCGATTGTGTGAGATTAACCAGCCTGGTGATACAATCCGTGTTATGTCCGAGGGTGCTGCATTTATGTTAACAGAAATACTCACAAAATTAAACCGTCCTGATTTTCCACAGCAATGGCAAAATATTCCTGATGTGCCGCGAATAGCATGGAAAACCGGTACCTCCTACGGACGCCGCGACGCATGGAGTATTGGGTATAATGAAAGATATACGGTGGGAGTTTGGGCCGGTAACTTTTCGGGCGAGGGCGTGCCGGGCCTTGCCGGTGCCGATATTGCAGCTCCTGTATTATTTGCAATCTTTAACTCAATCGACCGGAATGGAGAGAAAAACTGGAATATCCCCCCCGATGATATTGACTTTCGGTTGGTTTGTTCTGAAAGTGGAAAAGTACCAAACGAATTTTGCCCAAATCAGATTATCGATTACTACATACCTGAAATTTCAGGGATTGAAAAATGCAGACATCAAAAATACATTTTCGTAAATCCCGATTCAACAATGTCATATTGCTCACACTGCCTTCCTGATGCCGGTTTTATCAGGGCCCTGTACCCAAATTATGACGCCGGATTGTTGCATTATTTCGATGAAAGCCAGATTAACTACCTAAAAATACCCCCTCACAACCCTGAATGTGTGAAGGTATTCTCCGATCTTGCACCAAATATCGTATCTCCAACCGATCAGTCCGAATATTTTTTAAATAGTTCAGAGAGCATGCAGCTATGTTTATGTTGCCAGGCAGCAAACGATGTAACAAAGGTGTACTGGTACATAAACGATTGTTTTATTGCATCATCGTCACCCGGAAAAAACTATTTTGCCAATGTCCCTGAAGGGTGGGTAAAAATTTCCTGCTCTGATGACAAGGGAAGAAATACGGATATAAGTGTAAAGGTTAAATATGTTGAGTTTTAGATAGGAACAGTGCTACAGATTGTATTGATAAAATTCCTATTTTTATCCCTGGTTTATCAGGGGATGTTTTCGAAAATAAGAACTATGTATCAATCGCAGCAGGGAAAAGCCTTTTTTGTGTTGTTAATTTTTTTATCGATTATTTCGTGTAAGGAGGACACAAAAGAGCAATCATATAATTTAACCTATTTAAATCAGAACTGGGAATTTTCCAAAGCAGGATCGAATGATTGGATGCCCGCAACAGTGCCTGGATGTATTTATACCGATTTGATGGAGCAAACAATAATCCCCGATCCATTTTACTCCGACAATGAAAAACTGGTTCAATGGGTTGGTGAAGAAAATTGGGAATACCGTACAAGTTTTAATGTCGATACCGGATTGTTAAACCAGGGGCATATTAAACTGGTTTTTCAAGGTCTCGACACCTATTCCGAAGTTTTTCTAAATGAAAACAAAATAGGAGAAACGAATAATATGTTCAGGGAGTGGGAATTCGATATCAAAAAGCATTTAGTATCAGGAAAAAATATCCTTCAGATTTTATTTCGTTCGCCTGTACCTTATAATGAGAAATGGGCAAAGAAATCTCCTTACCGCTTACCTGACAACAGAGTTTATACCCGCAAAGCGCCATATCAGTTTGGCTGGGACTGGGGTCCTAAACTTATAACCTGTGGCATATGGAAAGATGTATATATAAAAAGCTCCAATAACTTTTATATCGATGAGATCCGGATAAATACCATTAAAATAACCGAAGAGGTAGCTGAATTATATGCAGATATCCAGCTTTTTGCCAGTAAACCTGAATCATTGACTGTTGAAATATTCGACATGAATAGCAACGATTGCATCAGTACATATGCCACCGAAGTCAAACAGGGGAACAATCAATTTGCCTGGAACCTTAGCATAGAGGATCCTGTATTGTGGTGGCCCAACGGTATGGGCGATCAGCATTTGTATCCGCTCAAAGTAAAAATTAGCTCTGAAAATTTTTACACTGATTCAATCCTTAACATCGGGCTACGTACCATTGATCTGATCAGAAACAATGATTCTGTGGGAGTGGGATTTGTATTCAGGGTAAACGGTAAGGATGTATTTATGAAGGGAGCCAATTACATCCCTCAGGATAATTTTCCTCCGCGCGTTGGAAAGGATAAATATTCCGAACTTATAAAAAATGCAAAGGCTGCCAACATGAATATGCTCAGGGTTTGGGGTGGAGGATTTTACGAGAATGATGTGTTTTACGATTTGTGCGACCAACATGGCATACTAATATGGCAGGACTTTATGTATGCATGTGCTATGTATCCTGGCGACCTGGACTTTCTAAACAACATTTCCGCTGAAGCTATCGACGCAATTAAACGATTAAGGAATCATCCTTGTCTGGCTTTATGGTGTGGAAATAACGAGGTCGATAATGGCTGGAAAGACTGGGGATGGCAAAAGGCACTCCGTTATTCAAAGGCCGATTCTGCAACAATTTATTCACATTATAAGAAAGTATTTAATGAAATCCTGCCGAAATTGGTTGAAGAACATGATGGTAAAACCGATTACTGGCCATCTTCGCCGGAATACGGTTGGGGACATGAAGAGTGCAACACCCATGGCGACTCGCACTACTGGGGCGTTTGGTGGGGAAAGGAACCATTTGAGATGTACGAAGCCAAAACCGGAAGATTTATGAGTGAGTATGGTTTTCAGGCTTATCCCGATTTTAAAACAGTACAATCATTCTGTTCAGAAACCGACCTGTTTCTGTTTTCCGATCCTTTAAAAAATCACCAAAAACACCCTATTGGCAACGAAACAATTCTTGAATATATGGAGCGCGAATATCCGGTTCCTGATAGCATTTTCGAATTCAGCTATGTTAGCCAGCTTTTGCAATCGCAAGGTATTCGAACAGGAATTGAGGCCCATCGCCGATCGAAACCTCATTGTCAGGGAACCCTTTACTGGCAGCTAAACGACTGCTGGCCAGTGGTGTCATGGAGTAGTGTTGATTATTATGGGCGATGGAAAGCCTTGCATTACAGTGTCAGGGATCTGTTTAAAAATTTTATGATTTCGGTCGATCAAAAAGATAGTATTTTGAATTGTTATATCGTGTCCGATTCGTTAGAGGAGGTTAAGGCAGATTTTAGCGTTGAGCTTATTGATTTTTCAGGCACTACATATTTCGAAAATGATTTCGAATTATTGATCGAAAGGAATTCATCCCGAATTGTAGCGAGTTACAATCTGAATGAGATTTTGCACGATACGCTCATTAGAAATTCCTTTTTGAAAATCAGTTTAAAGGAAGGGAGGCATGTTCTGGCAAAGTATTTACATTATTTTGATATTCCTAAAAACCTTCAGCTTCCCGAGCCTGCAATCAGGATGAGTGTGAAAAAAGCAAAGCGCGGCTATATGATAAAACTACAATCAGATCAGTTGGTTAAAAACCTTTGCTTGTTTGCAGACCGGGCTATTGGGCATTTTTCTGATAATTACTTCGACCTTTTACCCGGATTGAATAAGTCAATTCTTTTTTTAACGGATGATGAGATTGAATCACCCTTACAGGAATTTAAATTCATTCATTTACAATTGGTCAACTAATTCCCGAATCGGTACGATAATTTTACAAGAAATACATCGTATGGCCTGACTGAAAACAGGTCTCCTATATCTTGCGTATAGTTAAATTCTCCGTTGTTTACCGATTCAGTTCGTGTTTGCGACCAAACAAGATAAATAAGGGAACCCGGTTTGTATTCCCATCGTAGTACAAGGTTCGAACGGAATTGTCTGAAATTAAAATCAGGCTTGTCGATATAATAATCATAATTCCCATTGCCCGATTCGCTAATGCCAAAATTTTCATTGCCCGGGAAATAGGTAATCTGATTGCTCCCGAAAATATGAAAACGATCGGCATAATCGGTTGCATCAGGATCGGTTATTATCTTGAAATTATCGTATAATCCACCACTTACAAACGGAGAACCGTAATACTGGATTGATAAATTTGGTGTGATAAAATAATTAGCCCTGATGACCAAATCTAATATATCTTGTGAAATTTCAGCAAAAATATAACGGTCTTCATCACCGATGGTTTCCTGGTTAATGTACTGTAAATCATAATTCAGGTCACTATAACTTGGTTCAAGCGAAAATGATAATGAATTGGTAGGTTTGAAAGTTACAATTCCGCCAAAGCCCCAGCTGTTGCCCGAACCTTCGTCATTTTTATTATTCCAGATATAACAGTGCACGAATAATTTTTTAGTTGAATTCGAACCGAAACCTCCGCTAAAATTCCAGTTTCCCGGGTAAATGAATGAAGGACCACCGCGCAGGGCACTGTTATCGATCGATTCACGTTCACGTGTTACATTAAGATTAACTGACCACAGATTTCTAAACTGGGCCCATGCATTAACATTTCCGCCAAAGAATATTGTTGTTGGTCCAAAATCCCATCCTGCCCACTCATTTGCATTTATTCCCATATTTCGAAAAATCGAAAACGGTTTTGTAAATAAATATCCAATCCAAAAATAATGGAATGCTGTATTTGCCTGCCTCAGGTAACCCATGTCGTTAGTTTCATAACCCGGCGATCGCCATGTTAAATTAAAATCGTACCGTAATCCGCTGTTGGCTTGCTTTCCAAATAAAATGCTTCCCGCATGGCCCGACAATGATGTTCGGCTTGAATCCAAATTCAGGTAGTTAGCATCCGGCCGTTGAAAATATCGTCTCGAAGATAATTGCTGATCCAAAATAGCCTCTGTATCTCCGCTAATCTTGCTAAAAGCAAATTTCGATGATACATAATATTTCTTCTCCCTGAAGTACTGGATGAAATCAACACCGCCCGATGTGGCTTTTTTATTGAGGAAAAGAAGATGGTTATCTTTGATATTACGGTAGCTTGAAGTGATCATTCCTCCAATAATCGTGTTTCCTGAATTAATATCCTTTTGAACACGGCCAAGAAAGTAATTGCTAAGCGGTTCGGCAATCTCTTTGCTTCGGTTCCCATTTCGATCTATCTCAACCCACTCGTTATTTGTAACACTTTCCATTATTCCAACCGACCAGCCATTTTTTGTTTTTCCGGTAAGTTTTACAGCGCCAAGTATCCTCGTATTATTCGGAAGGTCAATGTATTCGCCTTCATCAAGATCAGGCTGGTATTGAGGAGCCCGACCGATACGCCTTGAATAAAACAGGTTGTCGCTCGACCAGGGGCTGTTTCCGGCTGTTAGTTGATAATCTGTAATATTACTGCCTTCAATAAAAAAAGGCCGTTTTTCATCGAAAAAGGTTTCGAATGCAGTAAGATTAACTTCGGATGGATCGGCTTCGACCTGACCAAAATCCGGATTAACTGTGAAATCGAGAATCAGGTCGTTTGTAATTCCAATTTTTCCATCCAATCCTGCATCGACATTATAATCTTTACCGTCCTGGAATGGGTTGCCTTCTTCCTTTTCGTAAACCTCTATATTTGACATGATGTAGGGGGCAACTTCTATTTGTCGTTTTGGTTTCAATTCGCTTATTCCATTAAGTTCACTATAATTACTGACCCACCCCGAGGCTTCGTCGGGGATGTGCTGCCAAGTGTGGAATTCTTGATTCCGGTAATAAAATCGTACCACTTGAAGGCCCCAAATTTGTTGACTCGCACTACTAAATCTTAATTGGCTCAGTGGAATTTTCATTTCGGCTTTCCATCCATCTTTATCGATATGCGTTTTTACAAACCATATCGGATCACGGCTGTCATCGGTTTCATCTTTATTATTAATGATAATTCCATCGTTCTTAACTCCGGAAGCACTTACACCAAAAACAAATGCTGTTCTTTTGTCGTTGTAGCTGTCAATCTCAATGGCTACCATGTCGCCTTCCCAACCATCTCGCCTCGACATTTTGCGATCAATTTTTCCGGGTTCGGTATCATAAGCTTTAATAGCCACAAAGATGAAATTATCATCGTAAACTATTTTAAATGCTGTTTCCTGTGATGGCTTTGCTCCATTATCAGGCATGTTTTGTGTAAAATCATCAGCCCATTTAACAGTACTCCAGGCCTCTTCGTCGAATATCCCGTCAATATTTATATCATTAGATAGAATCCGTTGGGTAGTGTAAATCCTGTTTTGTGAGAATATCAACTGGCCACTGAATAGAATTATAAATACCAGAACCGGAAATCGTTTCATAAGATAATGTTTGTTGCTCATCCTAACTTAAATTGCATTCAGCAAAAACGCTTCAAATTTCAAGTATAACGAGGGACAGTATTTATTTATTGAACAATAATTTTTCTGATTATAAAATTATTGTCAATCCTTAATCGAATAAAATAAACGCCGGGAGTAATTTTCATATTTGCTGATCCATGTAATGCTATTTTATGCAGATAACTTCCTGGTTGTTTGGCCGATGAACAAATTGTGCTAATTTCTTCTCCTAACAGATTAATAATCTGAAGATCGACGAAACTGTTTTTTTCAAGTTTATATTCAATCGTCAGAATATCATTTGTGGGGTTTGGATATACTTCGAGATAATAGTCCTTTTGTCTTGATTCTGAAACACTGATTGTAGAATCTGTAATTGGCACAGTTGCAGAGCGTTTAATATCGTGCCTGAACATTGGCCAGTCAGGGCCTCCCGGCATATTGGTTGTTATTGCATAGGCGCGGCCGTAGTTATATTCGATTACTGGATAATCCGTCCGTCCACCCACAACAAAAATATCGAGTAAACTATCCTTATCGAAATCGCCGATAATCGGGCCATGGTCAATATCAAGCTCTGCGCTATCGTGATGTGCTGCCAGGTCGATATGCCATAACTCATCACCGCTTGTTCCGTGTATTGCATAAACGTCGCCATGGCTGGTACCGAAAACAATATCGAGGGTATCGTCGTTGTTGACATCAGAAATTGCAGCACCCCTGAACGAATGTGCCCACGACGGAATATAGTAATCCCAAAGAAGATTACCGTCTCTATTTAATACTCCTAATTTGTATGCGTCAAAAAAGACTATTTCATATTGATAATCGTTATTCAGGTCGGCAATTGATACTGGTGCCCCAATATAAAAGGCTGTGGGAAAACTGAAATCCCATTTCAGGCTACCATCTTCAGCATTAAGCACTAACAGGGTTCCATCGTAGGTTCCAATGGCCAGCTCCATAAACCCATCTTCGTCGATATCGGCAAAAGCAGCACCATGATACATAACATCATTTGGCAGGTCCGACTCCCAGATTAAAGCCTGATTATCGCCCCTGAAACAAAAAACCCTGTGTAAGGTGTCGAAATTCCAGTTGGCTACCACAAAGTCGAGTTGCCCGTCATTATCGGCATCAAGAATTATGGGAGCTGTTTGTATCCATGAGTTCAGGTCGACAGGGATATCCCAGGCAACGCTACCATTTTCACCATTAAGACAACTAACATAGCCTCCAAAATTTCCATGCAGGATTTCCGGTTTTCCGTCATTGTCAATATCACCTATGGTTGGGGGTGAATCGCTTCCATGCAGCCAGGTGCTCCATTCAACAGTACCGCTGGGGCCATCGAAGCAAAAGGTTTTCGGCACACACGAAGACGGCAGGATCACTTCGAGTGTATCGTCCATGTCGACATCATAAATTACCGGAGCAACATCGTTGCAACCGCCAGTGTTATATTTCCACAGAAGGCTGCCATCTTCAGCGTTCAGGGCATAAACCGTACTATCGTTGCGATAACAGCTAAAAACGATCTCCGGTAATCCGTCCATATCGATATCATCCATGGCTGAATTTCCAAATGCAGAATCGTTAACATCGTACCACCACTTTATCTGTGGTGTTTGAGCTTCCATTGTTAGAATCGAAGCTAGAATCAGAATTAATAGGATTAATTGCTTCATATCTGTATTTTTTTAAATTCTCATAAAATTACATGCTTTTATCAATCGATGCAATTTTATTATTAAATCTATGGTAATTACGAAGGAATTTCTTATTTATGACTGTGATGATGTTCGAAGGAAAATATACTGTTGCTTCTCCGTTTTGTTTCAACCTGCTGAAACATCACATGCTATCAATAAGGCAATTTTTAAGTATTGCCAAAAGCCGGGATTTTTCATACGATCGGATAAAAAAGGAACTGGTAATTGTTGGGACTTCACAGATGGATATTTATTCCGGGATATTGTATCCTGCTGAAATCGTTCAGGAAATAAAAGAAATTTTAGGTGTTTCGATAGCATCTGAGAAAAACTACATTGACTGGCTATTCGAAGAAAATAAAGAATACCGGCAACTAAATTTAAGCGATGGATCAACATGGACTTGCAGGCTTTGCACTGAACCAGATATGTTTGTGCATATACATCCTTCACGGTATTCGAAAAACAGTTTCAGGTGTAAAGCGCATAGCTTACGCTCGGCAATCTGTCTTTCAATCTGGGCTGTTTTAAATAAAATCGATGAACCTTCTGTGCAGGATTTGAATTTCGTACGGACAAAGTATCTTCAGCTTTCACCTGTAAATGAAAGCAAATCAGACCATACATCTTTGAGATTGTGTTCCGATGTTTTGGAATTATTCTATTGATTCTTTTGAGCCTTCGCTTCCTTCTGTTGTTTCTTTTTTAACATCCTTTCTTTGCGCTTTCGCTGATTTTCCTCACGGATTATTTTTCTAAGGGCCCTTATGTTTCCGTACATTACTTCCGATCGTTCGCTGTGCCTGATCTTTGTTAAAGCATCGAGTGCTTTTTGGTACTCACCCAATTGATAATAGGTTGTCGATACATTTACCAATGATTCCATAAAAGTTGGGATTATTGAGGTAGCATGGTCGAAATAGTTTATCGCTTTTTGGTAATCGCCAATCTTGTAATATTCCTGACCAAGATTATTTAGAACAGTGATATTGTTTGGACTTGATTTCAGCGCTGTGGTATAATGCTGAATCGACTTTTGATGATCTCCCAGACTTGCATAGGCCAATCCATTGTAATATTCTATTGGCAATGCACGAGGATCCATTACTTTTAGTACTGAAGTTGCTTTATCAGTCTCATCCAAAACTTCGTTCCAGTTTCCTTTATTCGAATGAGCAATTGCCTTTATTACATGATACTCCTGCTTTATTATGGCAACACAATAAAAAATACTTAGAAACAGAATGGCACCTAAAGAATAGGTTAAATAACGTTTGTTGAGATTTAGTTTCTTTTCATTTTGTTTGTTTTTCAGATTCAATGCAATAATTCCTGACAAAAATATTCCTAAATATAATTGCTGATTAATTCTCTCGAGTGGAAATGTAAATAGAGACACAATCATATAAGCCGAAATTCCTGCCAGCAGAAGTAAGGAAATTATTTTTTCATCCTGATTAAAATCCTTTCGAATGACCTTAATACCATAATAAAAAACCGAAACAAAAATTCCTAAATAGAATAGTAATCCGAGAATGCCTTTTTCCGACCAAATCCATAGATAATCATTATGTGGCCGAAGCCAGTTGAAATCCTTCTGTTCGAAATGTAAATTGCCAAAGTAATTCGATATTTCAAACTTCCAGTTTCCTGCACCAACTCCCAGTACCGGGTTGTCTTTAATAAGATCAACAGTAGCGCCTAATATTCTTACCCTGAACGTGTTGTTATATGCATTTAAATCAGTTAAATTCTGCAGCTTCCATAAGTAAATGTTGTCGTTCGTATTTTTAGCTACCATTGCCAAACTTAGAAGACCAGCAGTAACAACTATACTCGAAATGGCAACAATCATAAATATTTTTGACAGCCCAAATTTTCGATAATTAATCAGAATCAATAAAACAGAGAACAGGAACATGAATCCAACCCCTACCCATACTGATCGTGTTTGAAGTATTAATAACAAGATCAAAACTGCTATTGCGGATATACTTGCTGCAATTCTCCAAAACCCTTTAATCCTAAATATTGCATATACTAAAAATGGTAATTGCAACATCAAAGATATTGAAAATTGATTCTTATGTGCCATAAGACCGGTTATTCTGTATAGTGTTTCACGACCATCAGGTAAAAATTTCACCGGATCATTAAATACAAGAGTGAAGTACTGATAATAACCAATACAAACTGCAATAACAGAAGCAATTATTACAAAGATTGATATTTTTTTAAACCATTGGTTTGTGTCCTTAAACAAAACTGGCAAAAACACAAGCATCAGGATTACATTGAAAGCTTTAATTGCATCTCCGAATCCCTCGCGGAAATCGAAAGCCGAAACATATGAAATGATAATACTTATGAAATATAAACATCCAAAGGCTACTATGGGGTTATAAAAGTTAAAAGCATTAAAATTGGCAACACGATTTTTGGACAGGCTATAGAAAACCAGTAAAATCATTGTAATTGACAACATGAGTAAACGGGGCATCATAACCCTGTCTCCAATCCCTTTTATGAGCACAACAGGCAGTAAAAGAATAAGTATGGCCATGAATAACAAACCTGCTTTATTTGTACTGTTTTCATGCGCTTTCACGATTTTTTCTTTCTTTTTCATCGAAAAAAATGTTTAGTTCATTGCACAAATATCTAAAAATAGTTAAAAACTCTCAAAGATGAATTCATTACTTTTCTCGTATTTGATTGTAAATAAATGTCATACATCATGTATTTAATTTTTTATTATCTGTTAATAATTTAGACATATTTTTTTTCCAGTTTAAAACATTTTTTCTATTTTTAAAGGCGAAATCGAAGGAGGATGGAAAATAGCAGTTTATTCTTATTGAAAATATTAATCATATCTATCGGGGTATTGATCGACCTTGATCGTTTTGCATTTTTTTCCCCTATCAAAATTGAGAGAATAATTAAAATTTAGAATAGTACAAACTTAAATTTATTAACATGAAGCAAAAAGACAATTTACTTAGGTTTATTCCCAGAATAGGAATGATCCTGACATTTCTTTTTTTGACAACAGGCTTGTTTGCGCAAGCCCCGACAGTTAATGCAGGTGCAGATGAAACCCTGTGTAAATTTGACAACCCGGATTTATCCGATGCAACTGCTTCAGGGTACACTACACTGTTATGGTCAACCGATGGTGATGGTTCCTTTGATAATGCTGCAAGTTTAAATCCTAACTACACACCTGGCTCTGGTGACCAGGCTAATTCAGGTTTTATTACACTAACACTCACGGCTAATCCCGGTTCACCTCCCACACAAACTGCCAGCGACACCAAAACTTTCTTATGGACAGGTAATGCAACCGCTGATGCCGGCGTTGATGCCACAATTTGTGAGGGTGACAACCATACTTTAGATGCTACAGCTACATGGGGATCATCGATAGCCTGGACTACTTCAGGTACAGGATCATTCAATGATCCTAGTAGTGAAGATCCAACTTATGGTCCTTCACAAGCTGATTATAATGCAGGATTCGTAACACTCACAATGACAGTTAATCCAACGAGTCCGTGTACTACAGCAGCTACCGACATGATGACCCTTACTTTCCAGGATGCACCAACTTCAAATGTTCAATCAGATGCTTCGATATGTGAAAGTGAAGATGATTATACTTTATCGGCGACCGCAACCAATGGTTCATCTATTCTTTGGACAACATCAGGAACCGGAACATTTAATGATGCAAGTGTAGAGGATGCTACATATAACCTTACCGCTGCCGACAAAACAACCGGAGTTGTAACTCTTACCATGACAGTTTACCCAACAAGTCCTTGTACTTCACCGGCAACCGATATGATGGACTTAACCATCAACGCCCTCCCATCAGTATCCTGTCCGGCGAACGATAACATGTGTGTCG
>CAYLZH010000132.1:0-13273 GCA_964388245.1 uncultured Bacteroidales bacterium | reverse complement strand
CTGGTTATTAACCTGCAAAAGGAAACAAATGTTGAAGTACCAATGCTGTTACAGACTTTTGGTGAATATCTTTTTGGACGTTTCGGACAACTTTACAACAATTTCTTTGACGACAAAGAAACATCATTCGATTTTCTCGAAAATCTTGAAGATTATATCCATGCAGAGGTATTGAAATTGTATCCCGATGCCCAGTTACCCCGTATAGAGATTTCAAAGCCAAGCAAAAAGCAGATGATCATGGTTTACCATTCGTCGAGAAAATTATCTGACCTTGCAGTCGGTTTATTGAAAGGTTGTTTTAAATATTATAACGAAAAGGTATATATGGACCGGAAGTTTATAAAGGAAGATGGCAGTATAGTAGAGTTTCGTCTTACAAGGGAATAAGAAATGACTGAGGAATCTCAAAACCAGGAGAAGTTAATTGAATCATTAAGGCGAACCTTACAGCGTGAACGTAAGGCAAGAAAATCTGCTGAGTCAATTATTGAACAAAAATCCCTCGAAATATATCAGGCAAACCTGGAATTAAAACATCTGAACGAAGACCTCGAAAAGAAAATCGAAGAACGTACCCGTGAAATTCAGGAATCGAAAAATGAATTAATAATCGCCCGCGACAGGGCAGAAAATGCCACAAAGGCGAAGTCGGTTTTTTTGTCGAATATGAGTCACGAAATCCGGACACCACTGAATGGAATAATCGGGATATCTGATTTGCTGTTGAAGAAAAGGCTTGGAGGCGAAGTTTGTGAAATGCTCCAATCGGTGAAATATTCGGCCGATAACCTGCTTGGAATAATCAACGATATACTCGATTTCTCAAAAATAGAGGCAGGCAAGATAACCTTTGAAAAGATCGGATTTAATCTTCCTGACCAGATTAACAGGCTATATGACACTTTCATTTTTAAAGCGAACGATAAAAATATCGGACTTAAGATCGGGATGGATAAGGACGATGCATACAATTTGCTTGGTGACAGAGTGAAATTAAGTCAGATACTGATTAACCTTCTAGGAAATGCAATTAAATTTACCAATAAAGGAGAGGTGAAACTTACGGTTGAGAAAGAAGATTCAGATGCTGAAAAGTGCATTCTTATATTTAAGGTTATCGACTCCGGTATTGGCATACCTTCTGAAAAACTGGATTCGATTTTCGAAAGCTTTGCCCAATCGGACCTGACAACAACAAGGGAATTTGGTGGTACCGGTTTGGGATTGACCATTACAAAGAAACTGGTCGAATTGCAGGGAGGATCAATAAAAGTTGAAAGTACACCTAACATAGGCTCAACTTTTATTGTTAAATTACCTTTCGAATACGATACTTCTCTGCCTTTAAGTAAAACATCACAGGAAACTAAATTTATTCCTTTTGAAAAGAATCAAAAAATCCTGTTGGTAGAAGACAATGCAATTAATCAGTTTGTTGCAACTAAAATATTAACCGATTGGGACATATCAGTTGACGTGGCAAACAACGGAAAGGAAGCCCTGGAATTCATCAGCCATACCCATTATAGGCTTATTCTCATGGACCTTCAGATGCCCGTTTTGGATGGGATCGAAACAACGCGGATCATAAGGAAGGATAATTTGGATTCTCCTCATGATCGCATTCCTATTATCGGTCTAACTGCCAATGCATTTACCGAAACCAGGGACAAGGTTCTGGAAGCCGGCATGGATGATTTTACTACTAAACCTATTCAGCAAAAACAATTATACACCATGCTTCAAAAATATTTAACCAATGCTTCAAAAACCGTATACAAATGATAAATCCTGATATATACGAAGAGCTGTTCAGCAAATTTCCGTTTGCCCTATTGCTTACCGATAATAGGGAAAAAATTGTTTACGTAAATCAGCGGTACCGGGAACTGCTTGGGCCTGTTGAACATATGAAAGAAGGAATTGATTGTGGCGATGTATTCTCCTGTCTCAGGCCTTCGCAGCCAAAAGACGGCTTACAACCTGCTAAGTGTGTCAATTGTATTTTTAAGGTTAGCCTGAAACATGCAATTACTAAGGGGCAGGTTACCAGGCGAAAGCAATGGCTTATTCAACACCCCGGTAGCATACAGTTGGTTGAAATTACAGTTAGCCCTTTTAAATTCAGGAATACGAACTATACCTTAACAATTCTTGAAGATATTAGCCATTCGGCAGAAATCAGTATTAAGGATGGTGACCTGCTGGCTGACTTCATACAAAATAATCCTTAATCGAACAATCCAATCTCGATTCCAATCTGCAAAGCAGGTAACTCCGGATATTTTTCCAGAGTTGTAGTCGGGTGTTCAAGCGATTCTGTATCCAAAAATAAATCGCTTAACCGGTACTTGGCAAAGACTGACCACATACCAGTTCCTACACGGGCCGATAAACCATATTCAAAATTATCCATGTACTCCAATCCGGTTTCAAAAATTTCCAATCGTTTTACATGTGGTGCTGATTCATGATTTTTATCCATAGTATAATGACGGGTGTAAACGAAAAGATTTCCAAAAGCTCCCAGATCGAGGTAATTTCCGATATGATTGCCACGCTTTCCAAAATTGAAGCGCTGATAGATCTCCATCTTAAATCCTGCGGCTTCAAATCGTTCTCTGTCGTGTACAATATTGTCGGGCAAAAGTTTTGTTTCAGTATCCTGCTTTAACCTGTAGGAGTAACCGGAGAAACTTAAATCGGCTCCAAGTGCATAGTAATTGCAAATTTTAAATTTATACCGATAACCTATGTCATAACTCATGGAGTGTCCGTACATTACTTCGGCGCCTTTTTCGGCAGGGCTGGCCGCAAAACCAAAACCGAAATAAAAATGTCCATAATGCCTAAGATTTTTTCCCCATCTGTCTTCAATGGTATCGCTATGCACGGTTTCTTCAAGCAAAATCCGTTGCGAATAAGTGGTAATTCCTACTAAAAGGATCATTGATAAAATGATAACTCTTTTCATAATTTTGGTTTTAAAATGTTTTTTCAATTGTTTGGCCATATACATGAATCCGTAATTTTTGACCCCGCTTAAATTCTTTTTTCGAGAACGATAATACGTCTTTTTGCTGAATACCAATAACAGCATATTTTGATAAAACACCATTGCTGTTTTCAATATGATAGTAAAGGAGGGCTTTTTCGGCCTCAACAAGAGCTTTGTCTACTTCCACAACGATTGTGTCATTTTTGGTGGTCAGCTTCACATATTGATGATCTTCCTTTTCTTTTGAAAGAAAATACGATGCCTGTGGAATCCCATAGCCATGGGCATAATCATAATAAGGATAAAGCGAAGACGATTTTTCAATCTCCCTGTATAGCTCCATAACCTTAAGGTCGGGATTTGCACTTAAGACACAGGCAGCAAATCCGGCAACCAGCGGACTCGAAAATGATGTTCCCTGTGTTTGTTGCAAGCCGGCCGATGATGCAGCCACTACATGCCCAAAAGCAGATACATTGGGCTTTTGGCTATAATCGGCACTTGGACCATACGAACTAAAATTGGTATGATAACCTGTATTTGGATTAATACCACCGATAGATAAAACACTATCCACATCAGCTGGTGTAACAACGACTTTCCATTCGCCTGCGCCTTCGTTACCCATTGAATTAACCACCAGAATGCCTTTGCGAACTGCCATTCGGGCAGCCTGTGAAACAAGGCTTGTTTGCCCGTCCATTTCTTTTGGGAAATATCTGTGATGTGTATAACCTAACGATGAATTGATAATTTGTGCGCCATTCTTATCGGCCCATTCGGCAGCAGCCAGCCAAAATTCTTCTTCGGCAAATGGTTCTTTTTTTTTGTATTCGGTACGGGCCAACAGGAATTCTGCTTCGGTGGCAAGCCCGATTTTTTTTCCGTCGTAGAATCCGCCAATGCAGGAAAGTACACTTCGCCCATGACTGCCATCGGTATAAACGTCTTCGTTTTCTTCGATAAAATCCCAGGTTTTTATTAATCTTCCGTCATCTCTGATATGTTTAAAAGCACTGTGTTTGTCAACCTGGTTAAAACCAATATCAAAAACTGCTATCCGTACTCCCAAACCTCTGATACCTTTTTCTCCGAACAAATTTCCCTGCATGCTTTCGGTTTGAGCAACAACCAAATCATCGCTGTTCATCGCAGATTCCAGGGTTTCATCAAAATCAGCAATAATAGCCGTGTGATTTAATGTTCTGATATTTTTCACAAAAGGTAATACTCTTATGCTTTCAATTTGATACGGGTATGCTTTTACTACCTGGGCATTTAACCAGCGAGAGGCAAACCCGGCTTCATAGACCATCGGACCAAGAATTTCGGTATATTCTTCTTTTACTGGCCAATCTGTGAAATGGTTAATAGGCACCTGGTTAACAATCCGTCGTTCAATAGCCTTGGCATCGAAGTATTCATATGGGTTAAATTCGACACCATCCTTGTCAGTAAATTCTACAAGATATTTATTCTGAGAGAATACCGGGGAGCTGATTGTATAAAGCAAAATCAGTACTCCTGTGAAATTTGTTACTAAATTCATCATTGTTGAGGTTTGTTTCTAATCATGCAAAAATAACGAAACAAGTGAAATACTGATTGGTTTGATGGAAAACCATGTGTTTCATGTTTTCTTTAAAATTAATGTAATTCATCGAATAACTGAATTTCAAAATTCATTTTCACAAATACATACTATTTTCACTCAATTTCAGTTTATCGTAAAAAATGTTAAGACCAGGATCAGAACTTTTAAGGATTGGCCTAATTTTTTTATTTTCACGCAGTAATAATTGTATACGTAAATAAAACGGAATAATAATGAAATTTAAGAATTATACTTATCACCTTTCTGCATCGGTATTGTTGTTGATTTTTGCTATGGGGCATGTGTTTGCGCAAAATACAGATGCTACACCACAAGTTGTCTCTCCTAAAAAAGATGCCAATTTGTATCTAACAAATAGCGATGGGGAAAAAGTTTTTTCATATAACAATCAGGAAGCTTTATATGTAAAACTTGTTGCACAGCACCTGAACAGCGATTCGGGCAGCAAACAAAGCGTAGGGGTTTCGGTGGTCAGCGATATGGAGCCGGAAGGAGAAGTGATGATACTTAATGAAACAGGAAACAACACAGGCGTATTTATGGGTCAGCTTAAATTCAAAAAAAGCCCTATGCCTTTTAAAAACAGCAAATTTTTAGAAGTTGCCGATGGCGATAAAATCATGGCCATCTATATTGTTTCAAAAGATGAACAGGGCGTTGAAAACCGTACTTTCGATAATGCATATTACAATGGACCGGAATGGGTATTTCAGAATACCGGCGAAAGCCATATAGTTTTATTGCACCCCGAGATAAAAATCACTCTTGACGGACAACCTGCAGAGCATGGTATTTTTATCAGTATTTTTTATGAGAAAAAGGAAGGAGATAAAACAGTACTTGAGAATGCCGGAGGTACCGGGCGAGGTATTGCACCTGGTGGAGTACGCTGGATGGGTAAAGTAAATACTGTTGCCGTTTGGGGTGCTCAGGATGGGAAAAATAACGGAATGGCCGAAGGCGAAAAATTTAAATGGAAAATCTGGAATCCTAAAAATGGCAAAACCTATGATGCCGTAGCCACTTATATGGAGAACGATCCTCATATTACTCACACCGACAGTTACACCAACAACGGGATAAGCGGGGTTATTAAACTGGCAGGGACATCACCAAAATAGACATTGAAAATTTTTAAATCTAATATTACAAGGCTGGAAAGAATCCGGCCTTTTTTGTTTTGAAATTTGTTAAATAAGAATCAAAACAATAGCATGAAAATCAATGTTTATTTTTTTCTGTTAATTTTGATGACATTTAATTTCAGAATTCATGAACAAGAATATTATACTTTTCTTCTTAGCTATTAGCATTTCGATTGGGGGACTTGCCCAATACCCACCCTGGTATTTTATAAATACAGGAGCTGAAAATACCCATATCATTTTAGTCCTGAACTCGGTACCCCTGTTGTTAGATGATGAGGAAATCGAAGTTGGTGATTACATCGGTGCATTTTACGAATTTAACGATACCCTTTTATGTGCAACAGGAACAGGATCGACTGGAGATATTGGAGGAATGATGGTTGTTGACACAGTTGCTGCGGCAACCATTTGGGGAGCCGAGCCTAATGTATTTAATGGTTTTCAGGTTGGAGAAGAATTTAAATGGAAAATCTGGCGTGCATCAGACGGGAGTGTTTTCGATGCCGAGGTTATATATGATACAAGTATTCCTGCAATTCCTGATTCAGGACTATACGTGCCAAACGGTATAAGTAAAATGTTATCCCTAACTTCATATAGCATTCCAGGTATCGACCTCAGTGTTAATAAACAATTATCCCCTGAATCGGGTTGTGGATCACTCGAAGCACAGGATGTAACCGTATTGTTGGAAAATCACGATACACTGGATGTTGCAGGATTCTATATTTACTATACAATGAACGAAAGTGATACGGTAACAGAATATATTGCCGATACAATTTATGCTGATTCAACATACATTTACACTTTCAGCCAGCAGGTAAATCTTCCATATGTCTGGAGTTATTTCTTTAATGTTTGGGTCGATTATCCCGGCGATGTAAACTATACCAATGATTATAATAAAACTGAAGTGATCATATCGAACTTCCCGGAAGTAAGTGTGGGCGAAGATATCTTTATATGCGAAGGTGATTCAGTATTGCTTCAAACCGATGATTTTTATGAAGGATACTTATGGAATACCGGATCGGATATGCAGTTTATATTTGTTTGGGATGAAGGGTACTATACCTGCACAATTACTGATGCATTGGGATGTCAGGGTGCTGATTCGGTATATGTTGCCGTTTTAGACCCACCTCAGTTTTATTTACCCGATACTGTGCTTTATTGTGAAGGGCTATATGCAAATGTTGAAATTGAAGGCCGGTTTGAACACTACAAGTGGAGTAACGGTCTGGAAAGCCCGAACTTATATCTTTCAATCCCCGGATCATATAGTGTTACAGTAACTGATTTTGCAGGCTGTAGTTCCACGGCCTCGTTGGAAGCTATTGCCGTTCCAGTGCCGGAAGTTGATCTGGGTGATACGATATATACCGATTTGATTGATTCAGTTACTCTGGATGCCGGTCCGGGGCATGATCACTATTTGTGGAATACAGGTGACACCACCCGTTTTCTGATTCCTGGTGATTATGGATATTATCTTGTAACAGTATCCGATGGATTTTGTGAAAATAAAGATGAAGTGATCGTGGTTAAAGATACGGTCAAGTATTTTAATGATATACATGTTTGGCCAAATCCGTTTATTAGTACGGTTACATTATATCTGCCAAAAACGGAATCATTATCGATTGAAATACTGAGTATACTTGGACGAAAAGTTAAAACTTTCGAAGGGAAACCATCCAACATCGAGCAACTCGACCTTAGCTTTTTGCAGGCAGGCAGTTATATCCTAATTTTAAATACTGATGATAAAAAGTATCAGAAAAGATTGATTAAAGTGAATTAGCATATCATTCTTAGATATCTTGTCAGGGATTATCATTTTTTATTTAAATGTGCACTGATTTCTTTTTCCTGGAAATCAAAATTCCATAATTACTATTAAGTTTGTTCTGTACTAAACATGGCAACCAATGAGAGATGTAACAGAACTATCAAACGAATTCATGGCCAAAGCGAAAATGGCCGGAGCAGAATTCCAGCAATTCGACCAGGAAGCAACGGATAAAGTTGTCAGGAAAGTTTTTTATGCCGGATTTTCAAACAGGATCCGGCTGGCAAAAATGGCTCATGAAGAAACCAGACTGGGTGTGTGGCAGCATAAGGTCATTAAAAATGTTGTTGCAACTCAGTTAGTTTACGATAATATCAAAAACGAAAAGACAGTTGGGATAATCAGCGAAGATCAACTTACGGGAATAGTAGAAATTGCGCAACCGTTGGGGCCGGTTTTTGCTTTAATACCTACTACAAATCCTACTTCAACAATATTGTTTAAAATTCTGTTGGCTTTAAAAACGCGAAATCCGATCATTATAAGTCCTCCGCAAAGTGCAAGAAAATCGTGCCGGGCAACTGTCGATGTTTGTTATCAGGCAGCCATTGAGGCCGGAGCTCCCGAAGACTGTATTCAGGTGTTAAAGAAAAGTTCACGCGATATGACCAATGCAATGATGTCGCACAAAGATATGGCCTTAACACTGGCTACCGGTGGCACATCGATGGTAAAGGCGGCCTATAGCTCAGGCAATCCGGCTATCGGGGTAGGACCTGGCAATGTACCGGTGTTTATTGATAAAAGTGCCGATATACCATATGCAATTAAAAATATCATCATCTCGAAAACTTTCGATAATGGAACCATTTGTGCAAGCGAGCAATCAATTGTAGTAGAAAAGAAAATTGCTGATGCCGTAAAGCAGGAATTCAAAAAACAAAACTGTTTCTTCCTCGAACGTCAAAATATCGATAAGCTTAGCAGCTTTGCCATTAGCCCGGTCACCGGTACAATGAATCCGGAAATTGTGGGGCAATCTGTAAAGATAATTGCAGATCGTATTGGCATATCAGTTCCTGCAGAAACAAAAATACTGATGGCTGAACTTAATGGAGTAGGAGAGGGTTATCCTTTGTCGAATGAAGTACTTGCACCTGTTCTTGCATTTTATTCCTGCCACGATTATAATGATGCCATAAAAACCTGTATCGATCTTAATTACCTTGGTGGAATTGGTCATACTGCATCCATTTATTCAAACAACGAGGCTGCTATCCACGAGTTTTCACAAATAATGAATGCAGGAAGAATTGTCGTAAATACACCATCGTCTCAGGGAGCAGTCGGCGGAATTTACAACCTGCTAAACACATCACTAACCCTTGGATGTGGTTCGGGCGGAAAGAATATTACTACTGAAAATGTTACAGCACGGCATCTGTTAAATATCCAAAAGATTTGTAGAAAAAGACAAAACAATAAGTGGTTTGCTTTTGATACTGGTCGATATTTAGATGAAAATGCCGATCCTGAAGTGTTGATTAACGACTACTATACCAATTCTTAAATGCTTTAATGAAATCAGGATTATTTATATTGAGAAACAAACTTTGTAATATAAAACACGATGGAAAAATATAAATTGATAAGCAATGAAAAATCGGCTAAATTTCTGTTTAGCGGTCGGTTAGATACGAATGTGTCAAGGGAAATTGAAGCTCAAATCGAAAATGAAATTCAGAAAGCAAAAAATGTCAATCCATCTATTGAAATTATTTTCGATGTTGAAGACGTTACTTTTATTGCTTCAGCGTTTATACGAATCTGCATAAAGGCTGCAAAAATCACCGGAAAGCAAAATTTTTCGATCATCAATTCGAGCCCCGCTATTAAGAAAACCTTTAAAATAGCCGGACTCGATGCTGAGTTAAATGTAAGTTAAGGACAGAATATCTATTTGTAATATGTTCCCAGGAAAGAACCACAAGCGAAGATCGAAAAACAGATATTGTTTTACCGGAAGAAGGGAACTATTTCAGTCAGTTACAATATTCATTCTTGTATTGTTTATCCCGAATATTGTATTATCCCAAAGCTTTTACTCCAAACATTTTACCAAGGATGACGGATTGCCCGGCTTGGAGGTGTATGACCTTATTCAGGATCGTACGGGATATATTTGGATGGCAACAAGCTATGGCGTTTGCAGATACGATGGGTATGATTTTAAAACATTTACTACTAACGATGGTCTGGCTGATAACTCAATTATAACCTTGAAAGAAGATTTCAGGGGAAGGATTTGGGCATCATCGTATTCGGGCGATATATCATATTTTGAGGATGGCAGGTTTTGGATTCATCCGGCTAATAATGAGATTAAGAAATATACCCAGGGATTTGTTGAGCTATATGTCGATCGTGCAAATAACCTGCATTTTACGCCATTGCCAATGCCAATGGGAAATGTAACTGTAACCGCATCGAATAACATTATAATAAATAAGATTGAAAATGAGGATTCTCTTTCAGCAAATTATACAATCTGCTTTACGCCAACATCAGATAATATTACCTGGAAATCATTAAAGGGTGGAAAAGATAGGGAAATAGTTAAAAATGAAATTGAAAAAGTTGGCGATACGTACTATTTGAAATTCAGGAAATATAGCACAGGGAATTATCTTAAGTATTTTATGATTTCCGAAACTGAGTTTTTAATCTCATACGAGAATTGGTTGTTTCATTTAAAAGATGATAGAATAATTGCCCAAAAATATTTCGAATCAAGGGTCAATGATGTTTATGTCGACAATCGGGCAGCATTTTGGATCAGTGTTTCAAATCATGGAGTTCTGTATTATAACAACAGTGACCTACAATCTGAGCCTTATATCTTCCTGCCGGGAATCGCTGTTTCCAATGTTATTCAGGATAATGATGAGAATTATTGGATTGCAACAAACGGAGATGGAGTTGTTGTAGTTCCTTCTTTGGAATTTCAGTTTCTGGACCATCCTGAAGTCAGGAATGAAAAAATTGTTTCGCTCCGGGCATATAGGCAGCAATTGTATTTTAGTACCATGAACCGGAAAATGTTCCGGTATGATTATCAAAACAATAGCCTCGAAAGAATTGATCGGCTATTCTTCAATCAGGAACCAGGAATTTGTAACGATATATTAGTTGATTCGAAAGAACAGATATGGGTGCTTGGAACAAACGAACTATGTTTTACACTGGATGGTGATCCTGTGCCTGTTGAAAATGAAGAATTTGGTTTTCAGATTATTGAATTGCAGAATAAGCAAATAGCCCTGGCTTCTTATTTCAGGTTAAATTTATATGAGAATAATAAGAGAATTTATACCTCGCTTGATCACGACATGCAGATAAGGCTAAGATCTGTGTTTGAAGACAATAAGGGTGTTTTATGGCTGGGTACACTCGATGGTTTGTATAAATTTTATAATAATGAATATGAGTATTTTGGTGAAAGATGTTCTGCGCTATCAGGACGCATAACTGTAATAAATGGCCGTGACGAGCTTTTGGTTGTTGGGACAAAAGGTAACGGGTTGGTGATGGTTAACAGAGATGAATGTTATCTGATAAATGAAAAAAATGGCATCAGAGGAAATAACATACAATCCTTATTGTTCGAAAATAATTCATCGCTTTGGATTGGATCAAATAATGGCTTGTCAAACTTATATTTCAATATTGAAGATTCGTTCATTTACAGAATCAGGAATTTCACCAAATGGGATGGATTAACAAGCAACAATATTACCGGTATTGCACAAATTGATCGAAATTTAATTTTGGGTACTGAAAAGGGAGTCGTTTTTTTAAATCCGGAGCGTGTAAAAGAAAATCTTCTTCCACCGGGAATTACCATCGAGAAAATACAAGTTAACCATGTTGATACAACTGTGTGCGATTCATTTAATTTAAAACATTTCCAGAATAGCTTAAGAATAGGTTTTAAGGGACTTAGTTTTAAGAGCATTGGTGATATCAGATACAAATACCAATTTGCAGGATTAAGCGAACAATTTACCTATACTAAAAATCCACAGGTTGAATTTGCGATGGTGCCCCCGGGAGATTACCAATTTATTGTCTATGCGCAAAATATAAATGGTATCTGGTCCCAATCACCGGCAAAAATCACTTTTCATATAAAATACCCCTTTTGGAAACAACTGTGGTTTGTAGTCCTCAGTATTGTCGTTTTGCTTGTATCTGGTTTTATAATTATTAGGATGGTGATTCGAAATATAAACCGTAAGAATAAAAGGGAGCAGGATTTGATTCATTATCATCAACAAGCCTTAAGCAAGCAACTCGATCCTCATTTTCTTTATAATTCATTAAATTCAATTCAACGCTTTATATTAGAAAACGATAAGATTTCATCATCTCAATATTTATCGAAATTTTCCGGCTTAATGAGGATTGTTTTGGAAATGTCGAATAAACAATTGGTTACACTAAACGAGGAAACACAAGCCTTGAACCTGTACCTTGAACTGGAATCGATGCGGCTTAAAAACAGTTTCTCATATGCAATGGAGATCGATCCGGCAATCGATAAGATAAATACACAAATTCCATCCTTCATTATTCAACCTTTTGTCGAGAACGCCATATGGCACGGTCTTGCACATAATCAAGCGAATAACAGGCTCGAAATAGCCATGTCGTACAGTAATGGATTTATTATTTGCAGAGTAAAAGACAATGGTAAGGGCATTGATTTGACGGTTTTAGAATCGAAAGATCATTCTGAAAGCAAAAAATCATTTGGAATAAAGAATACTCAAAAGCGCCTTGATTTAATTAATAAGCAATTTAATACCAATTCCCATTTCAAAATTTCGAATCTAATTGATACAAATGAAAAACAGGCTGAAGGAGTGGAGGTTGTTATTTGGTTATCGGAAATGAACAAGGCTGATGTTAAGCTATAAAACCCAATCGAAAAATTATTTTTTAAAAATGTTTTGTTGTTTAAAACAAGTCGTCTATCTTTGCATCGCTTTTTCAGAAAGCAAAAAGGGCGATTAGCTCAGTTGGTTCAGAGCACCTGCCTTACAAGCAGGGGGTCACTAGTTCGAATCTAGTATCGCCCACAAAAAAGAGATGTTTTACGCATCTCTTTTTTTATACATAAAACTCAAATCCTCCTAATAGCCTGTCCCTTCAATTGTTGCTGGATAATGTATAGAAATTGATTTTGATTGATCCAACTTTTTATCTGAAAATTGCGTCCTAATAGTTGAATAAAATCTTGATGCTATGAAACCTTTAGTGAAATTATTTTCCGTACTATTCGTATTGTTACCGTTTTTTGCACGTGCACAGGTTGTACCTATAAATCCCGATTCCTTGAATCTGGCAGTATTAGTTGTTGACTATGACACCTATGTGTTTGAGGGAGGAAATCTTAATTATTATAAAAAATGCACCTGTGCCAGCGATAGTTTGCCGTTTATTCCTCATTATGATCCACCCGGGGATTTTGGCGGAATTTCATTCACGATAAATGAATCGGGCGATACAATTTTCGATGCAACAATAATTTGGATGGGGACAGGACAAATTTATTATCCAAACAGTTTTTCACTACAATGGCCATTTGAATATACTGAACTCAAGTTTCGCAGGAGTTAACTTCCTGAACATCTGTTGATAAAAAGTATAAA
>CAYLZH010000131.1:0-13308 GCA_964388245.1 uncultured Bacteroidales bacterium | reverse complement strand
AAAAATATCGGATTCTTCAGGCTTTTAAAATTTAAACTTTCGGATGAGTGTGATCAAATACAAATAACTGTTTTAGTTATTCCTATCAATACGACGTATTATCATTAAGTGGAAACAGAAGGTACTCCAAAAAGGAAATCAAGCAATCTGTGAAAGTAGTATCAGTTAGAATTATAAACCTATCAGAACGCGAATTGGCATTTGCAAATGATATAAAAGTACTGGTTGGAGGCAAGGAAATAATCCCAATCGATCCGCAGGTAATAAAACATAAACTCCGACAGAGTGCTCCGATTTATTTGCTTTATTCTCCATTGGTTTTGTATTTTTATGAAGCTGGTTCACCCAACAGCCCCGAACTGGTATTACCAATAGGTATTCCGATCGCGATTGGAAATATGGGTGTGGCAGCAACAGCTAACCAGAAATTTCTTAATGAATTATTCTACTACGATTTATTAGATGATATTTTGTATCCCGGAGAAACCAAAGATGGCATAATATGCTTTTACGGATTACAAAATGAACCTGTTTCTTTTGAAATAAAAGGAGAAGATTGTGGAGAAGATTTAAGTTTGATTAAACATGAACCACAACATTCGTTACTGGTAGCCGATAGCATTTTCATAAATCCGAATGATTCAGATTATTTAAACTATAAAGAAAGATTCGAAATGATCTTGAAAAATGATCCCGGAATTACAGAATATGAATTTTTTGAACGAAAAGACAACTATGGCACATTAAGAGCAAGGGGATTTAAGGCCAGGCATTCATACGGAAAAAATTCATTCTTTTGCAAAATAGGTACCTGGGAATATTCTAATAGAAAAGGTAAACTAAAGGAAACAATTAATTATGATTTAAATGAAGAAATGGTCAGGATTGTCAAACATTAATCAACCTGAACAATTGATCAGTGCAAAACCACTTCTTACATTTTGAACATTACGTATGAATTGATTTCATTTTCCAGCGAATTCTTCTGACCATACTTCAAAGTAAAATTCTTATTTTCGCCTGTTTCAATCGAATCTGATTTTTGAACGTTTTTGCCATGACAAAACACTATTCTTTATTTAATAATATTTTTGGCTGGTTGAGTTTTTTAGTAGCCGCCATTACCTATCTGTTAACCGTTGAGCCTACAACAAGTTACTGGGATTGTGGCGAGTTTATTGCCTCAGCTTATAAGCTCGAAGTCGGTCATCCGCCCGGGGCGCCATTTTATATGATCGTAGCCCGGTTTTTCTCTATGTTTGCCGGCGATCCTTCCAATGTTGCATTTATGATTAACAGCCTGTCTGCCCTGTCCAGCGCGTTTACCATCCTATTTCTTTTTTGGACCATAACCCATATTGCCCGAAAAATCATCATCAGAAATAATGAGATGGATTTTACCGGATTAACAACAGTTTTAGGCAGCGGATTAGTTGGTGCCCTTGCGTATACCTTTTCCGATACATTTTGGTTTTCAGCAGTCGAGGCCGAAGTTTATGCCAGTTCGTCGCTATTTACTGCCCTGGTTTTCTGGAGTATCCTGAAATGGGAAGAGCAGGCCGATAAACCCTATTCCAATCGCTGGATCATTTTTATTGCCTATCTCGTTGGTTTGTCGATAGGTGTGCACCTGTTAAACCTGCTGGCTATACCTGCCATTGTTTTTGTATATTATTTCAAAAAATATAAGGTAAGCAAAATTGGAATCGTTTATGCTTCGCTTATTGCCATTGTTATTCTTGGTACAATAATGTACGGAATAATCCCGGGTGTTGTGAAAATCGCTTCATGGTTCGAGTTGTTATTTGTAAATGGTTTCGGATTACCTTATAACACAGGGATAATTATCTATGTGCTGCTTTTGCTTGCTTTGGTAGGCTATGGCCTTTATTATTCTTATCAGAAAAAGAAATATGTGTTGAACACTATTTTTCTGGCATTTACAGTAATTCTGATTGGATACAGTTCATTTACCATGATAGTAATCAGGTCGATGGCAAATCCTCCTATGGATGAAAACAATCCCGAAGATGTTTTTGCATTGTTAAGCTACCTGAACCGTGAACAATATGGCGACAGGCCATTAATATACGGGCCTCATTATAACGCCCCCGTTGTTGATTCAGAAGAAGGGCTGTCGACATACATAAAGAAAGAAGGGAAATATGTAAAATCGAATATCCGGGATAAAAACATCTACGACAAACGTTTCGAATCGATTTTTCCACGGATGTGGAGCCGGCAGTCAACGCATATTAATGCTTACAAAAACTGGGGTGATATTAAAGGCAGGCTCGTATCGGTAAATGGCGAGAAAGAATATGTCCCGACATTTGGAGAAAATCTCCGGTATTTTTTCAGGTTCCAGCTCGGGCATATGTATCTGCGGTATTTTATGTGGAATTTTGCAGGCCGGCAAAACGATATTCAGGGGCACGGAAACTCATTGCATGGAAATTGGATAAGTGGCATCCCCTTTATTGATAAACAATTGGTAGGTAATCAGGATCAGCTTACAGATGCCATGCGAAAGGACGAAAGCAGGAACAGGTATTATCTGCTTCCTTTGTTGTTGGGGGTGATTGGTGCTATTTTCCTATATTCGAAAAATCAGAAAGATTTTTGGGTGGTTATGCTTTTGTTCTTTTTTACCGGGATCGCAATTGTAATCTATTTGAACCAATATCCGTACCAGCCACGTGAACGGGACTATGCTTATGCGGGCTCGTTTTATGCATTTGCAATTTGGATAGGGCTTGGCGTGATAACAATAATACAGGCATTCAGAAATTTACTGAACCCCAAATTGAGTGCTATTGCGGGCACTGTTGTTTGTTTGGTGTGTGTTCCGGGGTTGCTTGCCTCGGAAAATTGGGACGACCACGATCGTTCGGGCCGGTACACTGCACTTGATTTTGCATATAATTACCTGAACAGTTGTGCGCCAAATGCCCTGCTTTTTACCTTTGGCGATAACGATACTTTTCCGCTTTGGTATGCCCAGGAAGTTGAGGGTATCCGTACTGACGTAAGGGTCGTAAACATGAGCCTGCTGAGTACCGATTGGTACATCGACCAGATGAAATCACAAGCCTATGAATCGCAACCCATACCCACTACCCTCCAGCATCATCAATATGTTCAGGGTACACGCGACCAGATTTTTATGTTCGATCGTTTTAAGGATTACACCGATGTAAAGAAAATTATGGAATTTGTAGGAAGTAACGATCCTGCTACAAAAGTCAGGGTTACCGACGATCTTTTTATGGATTATATCCCATCGAAGAAATTAAGGTTGCCAGTGCCTAAAAATAAGGTTATTGCAAATGGCACTGTTTCTCCTGAATTAGCCCATAAGATTGTTGATAATGTAGATTGGAACCTGAACCGGAATTCGCTTCTGAAAGGGGATATGATGATGCTCGACATCCTTGCTGCCAACAACTGGGAGCGACCAATTTATTTTGCTGTCAGTGCCCAAAAAAGCAGTTATAACAACCTTCAGCATTATTTCCAGTTAGAAGGACTTGCCTACCGTTTGGTACCCATTAAAACAAAGAATCAGGATGGAACCTTCGGGCGTGTAAATTCCGAAATCCTTTACGAGAACCTGATGAATAAATTTCGATGGGGACGGATGAACCAGCCCGATTTTTATATGGACGAAAACAATGCGCGCCTGTTAAATATTATGGATGTACGAAATAACTTTGCCCGCCTGACCATGCAGTTAATGGTTGAAAACAAAACCGATTCTGCAATTGCAGTAGTTGATAAATGTATTGAAGTATTGCCTCATGAAAAGGTGCCATTCGACCAGTACATGATATCGTTTGCAAAGGCATACTATTGGTGTGGTGCAGTTGAAAAGGGTAACGAACTCACAAAAATCATTGCTGATAAATTTTTCGACGACCTCAATTATTACCTGTCGCTCGAAGACAATTTTTTCAAGAATACAAAAAGGGACCGTGATGTTGCCAGTACAGTAATAAGCCATTTGGTTGAGCTTTGCTATGGGTATAAACAACCAGAGCTTGCAAAACAACTTCAGGACAGAATTAATTTACTTACCGGAACAGGATTGAAATAACATACACTAAAAGCACAAATCAGTTTCATATTGGTTAAAAATTCGTTATAAACGTCAAAATATTCTGTCCCGGTTATTAATGCTATTACTTTTATCAAACTAATTATGAAAAATAAACCAATGAGACTTATTACCTTAGTTACTACAGTTCTGCTTACAATCTTATTTACAGTAGGTGCTGTTGCCCAACATCCTAAGTGGGTTCAAATGATGAAAGATCCAACAGTAAACTTCTATGATGTTCAGGCAGAGTTTAATAAATATTTCGAAACCAGGGATAAAGGAAAAGGTTCGGGCTGGAAACAATTTAAACGTTGGGAATATTTTATGGAACAGCGTGTATTTCCTCATGGCGACAGAACAAAAATAAATCCCAAAAGTGCCTGGAACGAAACATTGAAGTTCAAAAAAGATTTTAAATCAGATAATTTATCAGGAAAAAACGCCTGGACCGAATTAGGACCAAGAACATCAGCCGTAGTTACTGGGCACTGGTCGCCAGGAGTAGGACGAATCGACGCCATCGAAATCGATCCGGTAAATAACAATATTATCTATTGTGGTTCTCCATCGGGAGGATTATGGAAAAGTATCAACGGTGGAAACACATGGAATCCGCAAACTGATTATCTCCCTGTTATTGGTATCAGCAGTATTGCTATCGACCCGAATAATTCGAACACACTTTACATAGCCACTGGCGATAAAGATGCCTATGCTGTTTATAGTGTAGGTGTATTAAAATCGACAGACGGAGGATTAACATGGAATACAACCGGGCTGGACTGGAATGTTCTTCAATTCAGGATTATTCATAAACTGGTAATCCATCCTGATAGTTCGAATATTCTTTTTGCAGCTACAAGCAATGGGTTGTACAAAACAACCGATGCCGGCATCAACTGGTCGATAGTTTTAAATATTGAAGCAGAAGATATCGAATTTAAGCCCGGCGATCCATCTGTAATTTACATTGTAAGCAATTCCGAGTTTTACAAATCTACAGACGGTGGGAACAACTATACTCCAGTAAATGTATCAATATCAACACGTGCCCAAATTACTGTTACCGAGGCAAATCCGGCATATATTTATATGATATCTTCCGGAAGCGGTGTTTACCGGTCCACCGACAGTGGGAATAGTTTTTCTTTCATGGGGCCCTATCCTGATCAGGGTAACGTGGCCTGGTACGCGCTCTCTGCTGCTGCATCACATACCAACGCCGACCAAATACATGTTGGCGAATTCGAAACCTGGGTGTCGAATAACGGAGGATCAAGCTTTCAGAAAACATCACAATGGACCTGGGACAACTCCATCGGTTATGTACATTGCGATATCCATGAAATGATCTGCAAGGGTGGCACCATTTATTGTGGTAGCGACGGATTGATAACAAAGAGTACCAACGGTGGCGTATCATGGATTAACTTAACCGAAGGAATAGGTACCAGACAATTCTATAGGATCGGTTGTTCGGCTACCCACGCCGATAAAGTTATTGGCGGTTCGCAGGATAATGGCACCAGTGTTATGACAAATGGGAACTGGCATGAATGGCTTGGCGCTGATGGAATGGAATGCGTAATTAACTGGAGCAACAAAGATATAGTTTATGGCACCATCCAGTTTGGTAATTTTTATAAATCGCTTACAGGCGGAAACATGGGCGACGAAAACATAGCCCAACCCGGACAGGGTGCCTGGATCACACCATTTGTAATGGATCATAGTAATCCTGAAGTTCTATATGTTGGAAACGATCAGGTAATGAAAACGACCAATGGTATGATGAGCTGGACCAGTATCGGGAATTTTGGCTCCGGCACAATCGATGCTATTGCTGTCGCACCGTCAAACTCTGATTATCTTTATGCATCGAAAAACGAAAACATCTTTATGACCAGCACTGGAGGCACATCATGGACAAACATTAATGGAAACCTCCCGGTTCATAATATTACATACATATCAGTTCACCCATCCGATCCTTTAAAGGTTGCCATAAGTATGTCAGGTTATACCGATAATGAAAAAGTTTACAAATCGATTGACGGGGGGCAAAACTGGACGAATATATCGGGAAACCTGCCTAATCTACCTGCCAATTGTGTTATCTTTCACAACCATCCACAAGACGGACTATACGTTGGAATGGACATTGGCGTTTATTATCGCGACAATAGCTTTTCAAACTGGATAGATTATTTTACAGGCCTTCCGAATGTGATTATATCAGAACTCGAAATTCATTATGGAACAGGTAAAATACGGGCAGCTACTTATGGGCGTGGTCTTTGGGAAGCGAATCTGTTTAGTTCCGAACCTTTTGTTGCTTTCAATCTCGAATATATCAGTATTACTGATGATGATAATGGAGATGGGATCCCCGATCCGGGCGAAACTTTCAACATTAATATTCAGGCAAGTAACTTTGGTAATCTTTCTTCATCACTGGCTATTTTATCCCTTTCAGCAACAGGCCCAAACAGTTCATATCTAAATATTAACACCAATCAGGTTAACCTCGGTGTTTTAAATCCATCTGATACCCTGCCTGCAACACACAGCATTTCAGTTAGTAATTTAACACCGATCGAAACTGAAATTGACCTGACATTTTTGATCAGCGATGGGACAAACTCCAACGAACTAATAAAAACTGTTGTCATTGGCGAACTACCATCCTACAACATGAGTGATAATGATACTTCGTCGTGCTTTGGATATTTTTACGATTCAGGCGGGGAATATGCTCCGTATGTCGACAACGAAAATTATACTATGATCATTTATCCGTCGGATACAAGTACAAACATCGAAATAGATTTTACATTTTTCGATGTTGAATATGAAACTAATTGTGGTTACGATTATCTTGAAATCTATGATGGAACATCAGTCGCCGATCCATTTGTTGGTCGGTATTGCGGAACAAACTCCCCCGGATTAATAACAGCTTCGAATAACGAAGGTGCATTGTGTTTTTATTTTTATTCGGATACATACGTAACCAATCCAGGCTGGGAAGCGAACATTCTCTGCGATCCGCCAATGGAAATTTCAGAGCTTCCAGCATTTAACCGGATCCTTATTCAATCAAATCCAACATCAGGAATCCTTATCCTTAGAATTAATGAAACCATTCAGGGAAAAACCGAAATATCGATCATAAATACACTCGGGCAGGTCATCAGATATATGGAGAGAGAAATCACTGAAAATAAAATACAAATTGATATCAGTGATCAACCTTCAGGGATTTTTTACTTAAACATTAAAACTCCTAAAGGAGAGTTTTCGAAAAAGGTAATCTTGTCGAAGTAGGAATGCTCCCAAATATATCCTGGCTTGAGGGGCGTATGTATTATGTTCTGTCAACATATTACGTGTATCGAGATAATAATTCATGCCATTCATAAAATTTCATACCACGATTTTTGAATTGGAGTATTTTGTTATCACTGTGATGAATTATATGCAATACCCTTTTCGTTCTACAATTTTCCATATTAAAGATTATAGTGTTTCTTTGCACTTCAAATTCAGAAAAGAAGAAAATGGGAATACTGACACAAGCATTAGGCCTGCTGTTGAGTTTATCAATATTAGTTATCCTGCACGAGGCAGGACATTTCATTGCCGCCAGGATTTTTAACACAAGAGTCGAAAAATTCTACTTGTTTTTTAATCCCTGGTTCGAATTATTCAAAATTAAAAAAGGCGAAACCGAGTATGGCATCGGATGGTTACCTCTGGGTGGCTATGTAAAAATATCGGGGATGATCGATGAGTCGATGGACCGGGAACAATTAAAGCAACCGCCCCAGCCCTGGGAGTTTAGGAGTAAACCTGCATGGCAAAGGCTAATGATTATGATAGGGGGTGTAGTCGTAAATTTCCTGTTGGCACTCTTTATATATGCTATGATGTTATTTGCATGGGGCAAAGAATACCTGCCCACGGCTAATGTGAAATATGGATATGAATTTCATGAAGTAGCCCAGGAAGTTGGCCTGAAAAACGGCGATATGATCCTTCAGGTAGACAGCATGCAAATTGAAGATTACACTGATATAGTCCCAACCATGTTGCTTGATGATGTTAAGTATGTGATGGTAGAACGCAACGGACAACAGTTAAAGGTCGATATTCCCGAAGGATTTGTCAAAGAAGTAATTGGGAAAGAAGTAAAAGGCCTTATCGGAATCCGGGTACCATTTGTCGTTGATACAATATTGCAGACAAAACGCAAATCGGCTGTTGTAAAGTTTTTTATGAGCCTCTTCGGAAAGGATACCACCTTTTATGAAAAACCCGGATATCTTGCCGGATTCCAAAAAGATGACCGTATTCTTGCTGTCAATGGAGTCCCTACTCGATTCTACAGCGAATTTGAAGCTGAAAAAAGAAAGCATATCGGAGAGGAAATAGAGGTCCTCGTTGCCCGTAATAATTCGGAGAAGGTTCTTCAGGTAAAACTTGGAGATGATGGCATGATTGGAATAGGCAATAAACCTTTATCATATCATTTCGAGACAAAAGAAATTAAATACGGATTTCTTGAATCGATACCGGCAGGAATCGAACTGGGTGTTGATAGATTAACCTTTTATGTAAAGCAGATGAAATTGGTATTTACACCTGAAGGTGCATCCCAATTGGGAGGATTCGGTGCAATTGGCGGGTTATTTCCAAAAGAATGGAACTGGCGAGTATTCTGGAACATGACAGCCTTTATATCTCTCGTTCTTGCTTTTATGAATATCCTTCCCATTCCTGCACTCGATGGCGGTCATGTCGCTTTTCTTTTATTCGAGATGGTTACCGGACGTAAACCAGGTGATAAGTTTCTGGAATATGCCCAGATTGCAGGTATGGTAATCTTAATTGGCCTGCTGTTGTTTGCAAATGGAAACGATATCTACCGCTTTTTCTTTAAGAATTAATTGACGACAAAAAGCTGTCAACATGCTACAATCAATGACTGGCTACGGTAAAACCGTATGCGAACTGGAGAATAAAAAAATCACAATCGAGATAAAATCTTTAAACAGTAAACAACTCGACTTAAGTTTACGCCTCCCCGTAATATATCGCGAAAAGGAAATGATGTTACGAAATGAATTATCAAAACACCTGAAACGCGGTAAAATCGATGTTGGTTTTTATGTAGAAATAACCGGAACCAGTAGCGCCGGTACATTCAACCAGGAAGTAATAAAGGAATACTATAATCAACTTGCTGTAATTCATAAAGAGCTAAACCTTCCGGTAGATCCGGGTTTGATGCAGGGAATAATTCGAATTCCGGATGTTCTCGATACACAACGCGAAGAACTTGATGAACTGGAATGGAAACAAGTGATTGCAGGCTTTTTGAATACAATTGAACAAGTAATTGAATTTCGTAACAGTGAAGGAAAATCTCTTGAAACTGATATTTTGCTGCGTGTCAATAACATCAAGGATTTATTACATAATGTATCGCCATTTGAGCCCGAACGAATAGAAAAAATTCGCGGTCGCTTAGACGATAACATGAAGGAGTTTCTTAATGGTCAGAATGTTGATGAAAACCGGCTCGAACAGGAAATAGTTTTTTATCTCGAAAAATTAGACATGACTGAGGAGAAGGTTCGTCTTGCACATCATTGCGATTATTTCTGTGAAGTGGCAGACGACAAAAGTTCGGTTGGAAAGAAGCTTGGTTTTATCAGCCAGGAAATAGGACGCGAAATCAATACCCTGGGATCGAAAGCAAACCACCACGAAATTCAAAAGGTTGTAGTAAAAATGAAAGACGAACTCGAAAAAATAAAAGAACAATTGCTTAATATTTTGTAAGCTGGTTAAAACAAATCATCCAGAATTTGCGAGACAATTTCTGATTCGTATCCCCGCGATTGTGCAAACTGCATTAATTTTCCTTTCCGTTCCCAATCGTTTTTTGCTTTGGTTTTTTGGCTTTTTGCCTCAATTTCCTTACAGATCATTTTGCGATAAAATTCCTCATCTACCTCAGAAAAAGCATTTGCAATATCCTGTTCAGAGATATTTTTACTTTTAAGCTGATACCTGATTTTCTGTTTTCCCCATTTATTAAACCGGATTTTATCGTTGACAAATGCAAGAGTATACCGTTTCTCATCAATATAATTTTCCTGCACCAGCCTGTCGAGTATATGGTCTGCCTCCTTATCAGAAATTTTCCGCTGATGCAATTTTTGTCTGATTTCGGATTTACACTTTTCCTGCCTGCTACACAACTGAGCAAGGTTTTTAAAAGCAATGGCTTCGCTATCACCGGTTGTTTTTGACATTGTTAATCTGGAATTAAACGGTTGGCAAGGTCTGTAAAATTTATTCCTGAAAAATTTCCGGAGCTCATAAGAAGCAAAGTTTTATTCTTGATATCAAGGGATGAAACAAAATCCCTGAATACTTCAACCTGGTTGATGACCTCCGTATCTGCTCCAAATGCCTGCCTTACCTGATCGGGACTAATATCTTTAAGTTTTTTATGCTGAAGACTGTGTTTGTCGAAATACACCACCGCTCTATCGGCCTTTTCCATGCTATTTTTGTACTGGACTAAAAAATTGTTGCTTAGCGATGAGAAAGTATGTAGCTCCATGCAGGCAATCAATTCGCGATCGGGAAATTGTTCTTTCACTGCCGATGTTGTTGCTTTTAGCTTCGATGGCGAATGCGCAAAATCGAGGAAAACCTGCGAATGCTCATTGCCCTTTAGCAACTGAAGCCGTTTGCTTGCTCCCTTAAACTGTCCGATGGCCTTATAAAATTTTTCATCGGAAATTTCTAACTGATTGCATATTAGCTTTGCCACGCTGATATTCTCGAGGTTATGTGTTCCAAACACCTGCAGTGGCCATTCATGTGTGTTTTGCAAAAGGAAAGTATTGCCATTTTTAATAGTGTGCCTGTGCTCGCAAAAAGTTGCAACCTCAATATCCTTTCGAACCGAGCTGGCAATCCTTACAAGATTTTCATCATTTTTGTATATAAATAATTTTCCTCCGTGTTCTATTTTATCTGTAAACTCCGCAAATTGTTCAATATAATTCTCAAATGTTGGAAAAACATTAATATGATCCCAGGCTATACCACTAATCGAAGCAATATGTGGTTTGTAAAGATGAAATTTTGGTCTTCGGTCGATGGGCGACGAGAGGTATTCATCGCCTTCGAAAATTGCTATTTTTGCCGAATTGCTCAACCTTACCATTTTATCAAATCCTTCGATATGAGCCCCAACCATATAATCAAAATCATACCCTTCTGATTTTAAAACATGCATAACCATTGATGTAGTAGTAGTTTTACCATGACTACCACCAATTACCACACGGATTTTATTTTTGCAGTTTTCGTACAGGTATTCAGGAAAAGAATAAATGCTAAGGCCAAGTTCCTGAGCCTTTAATAATTCAGGATTATCGATCCCGGCATGCATACCGAGGATAATAATATCGATATCATTGGTAATCTTGTCAGGAAACCACCCCCATTTCTCAGGAAGAATTCCATGCTTTTCCAGTCGCGATTTGGCCGGGTCAAAAATCTCATCGTCCGAGCCACTTACTTCGAATCCCTTTTCCTGAAGCGCAAGTGCCATATTGTGCATTACAGCGCCACCAATTGCTATTAAATGTACTTTCATTATCAGAATAAAAAAACCAAAAGTAGTGAGTATTGATGGAAATCTTTACAATTTTGTAGGATTGGTAATTATATAGATGATAGAATGGATGTCCATATACTTGAATCCGGCACTTTTATGACCAAAGGTGAAGACATGTTTTGCGGTCTTTCTAAAGTTAATTGGCAGAAATACTATCCTCCTGAAAAAAACGGATTATGCAAATGGGTTATGCGATGTTTGTTAATAATTGATGAGGAAAGAAAAATCCTAATCGACACAGGGCCGGGGACAAAACTAAGCCCACAGATTATTGAACAATATCACCTGTCTGGTACCGATCAATTAGCAGAATCGTTGCATATGTCAGGATTGTCATTGAACGACATCACCCATGTTGTATTAACTCATCTGCACTTCGATCACTGTGGTGGCAGTACAAAATTAAACAGCAATGGCGATTTAGTACCAACCTTCCGAAATGCGCAATATTATGTGGGCAAAAAGCAATGGGACTATGCACAAAATCCTTTTGAAAAGGATATCGATTCATATTTTTTAGATGATTTTCTGCCATTGAAAAAGCAAGGGCGGCTTTGCTTTGTTAAACAAGAGGGAGAAATCCTGCCAGGTATTTCGGTACGAATTGTTAATGGGCATTCTCCCGGGCAACTAATCCCTTTTATCCAAAGCGGCCAAGAACAAATAGTTTTTGCTGCTGATTTGCTGCCATCAACTGCTCATATCAGAAAAAATTATGTGATGTCGTACGATCTGTATCCTGAAATCAGTTGCCACGAAAAAGAAATATTCATCCAGGAGGCTATAAAGAACAATTCCACGATCATATTTCAACACGATAATTGGGTGAAATCAAAGCATATAGAAAATTTAGACTTTGATTAAAACAGTTTTTCGATATTGCATGATTTTAGTTATTTTTACCTAAATGAATTGTGTTTGACGATTATGACAGAGGAAAGACAATCTCCCAAAAACATGACAATCCTGGAAAAGAGCTTTTTGCCCCGCGAAGAAATGCTCGAAACTACGAAAAAGAGAAAAAGCCTTAAGATAGGAATCCCGAAAGAAAATGACCAGAATGAAAACCGGATTGCAATTACCCCTCTTGCTGTTGAAATTTTAGTAATGCAGGGACACCATGTTCTGCTGGAACCAGAGGCAGGCAATGGGGCAAATTTTTCGGACAATGATTTTAGTGAAAAAGGAGCAACAATAATTAGCACAAAATCCGAAGTTTTTAAGAGTGATATTATTATTAAGGTATCTCCCTTTACATCGCAGGAAATCAATCTGCTAAAAGGAAATCAGCTTGTAATTTCAGCTTTAAATATTGCCACCTTATCTGAAGAATATATCCGGTCGCTAATGCAGCAGAAAGTTACTGCCCTTGCATTTGAACTAATAAAGGATCAAAATAATTGTTATCCTGTATTAAGCTCTATGAACGAGATAATAGGCAGTACAGCCATTTTAATTGCAGCCGAATATCTGAGTAAGGAGAAAATTGGCAAAGGGAAAATTC
>CAYLZH010000130.1:12163-13378 GCA_964388245.1 uncultured Bacteroidales bacterium | reverse complement strand
TTTTGAGATGAACTATTCGATAGTGTAAGAAAGTATTTATCCTCAATAGTCTTATTTAAAGACCAACTTGTCCAAATTGAACTAGGAAAGGATATCTCACTATTTTTTTTAATTGTCATAATATTTGAATACAATATTAGAGATTGCTCATTTGTATCAAATGAATCAACTGTCCAATTCCCATATAAAATGTGAGTAATTTCTTTTATGTCCCTATCATCATTACATGAAAAAGTAGAGACTACCATTAAAATTGCTAAGACATTTCGTATCATGATGACGTTCCTAATGTGGCACAACTTAAAAATATTTACTATGCACTTGCGTATATTTCGCCATTGTGGTTTGTGCATTTCCTGCTTTTCAATCGATAATTTATTGTGTTTAGTGGTCTTGTTTTCATGGCTTTAATTTGATTTCTCCAAATTTAGCAATACTATTTTAAATATCCAGACTATCAAGGGGGTTTTTTATTTTGCTCAGGTGTTTTTTTGATATATGGGTATATATCTCAGTTGACCTGGAAGATTCGTGTCCGAGCAAAGCCTGTATAATTCTTATATCTACACCGGCTTCTAAAAGATGTGTCGCAAAGGTGTGCCTGAATGTATGTGCTGAGCCACGTTTTGTAACACCTGCTTTATTTACCTTCTGCTCAATCATATTTCGTACACTGCTGGGCGAATATTTCCCTCCAAACTGCCCCTCAAACAAATATTCTTTTGGTTTACATTCTTTATAGTATTCCCTTAAGGTTTCAAGCGTTTTGGTCGAGAGTATGGTATATCTGTCTTTCTTGCCTTTTCCCCCGCGTATTAACATCAGCTTTCGGTCAGAAACTATGTCCGAAGGTTTTAGGTTTACCAATTCGCCCACCCTGACACCTGAAGAATAAAGTACCATTATTATTGCTTTATGCTTGATATAGCTGGCTGCTGCCTGTATTATTTTCTGCATTTCATCAGCGCTGTAAACCGGTGGTACACTAATACCGGTTCTGGGACGAATTATACTTGCTGTTTTAATATCTTTTTTCAAAACCGATTTATAATATAGTTTTATGGCATTTACCGACTGGTTTATTGCGCTAACAGATAATAAACCGGCTTGTTGCATTTGATAATGATAGTCGTTTATTACCGAATTGTCGAAATTGTTTACCTGCTCCAGCGAGTTCGATTTGTAGCTGTTGATAAACCTTAGCAGGTACGAATG
>CAYLZH010000130.1:0-12153 GCA_964388245.1 uncultured Bacteroidales bacterium | reverse complement strand
CTGTACCATATACTGAAGATAGCTGGCGGGACAGGTTTTAAAATTTGTGTGGTGACAATAATTTTGCTCCATCAAAATTTTCCGTATTTCAATATCCCGTATTTCGAGCTTATGATGAAGTTTAATGGTATATTGTTTCGAGAAATCACTGACAAAGCGAATAAAAACCGATCGTTTGGCTGGTACAGAATAGGCCTTAAAATGTGTGTCGTAATCCAGGTAAACGGATCTTGATAAAGCGTGTGCCAGGCCAGGCATGTACTTATATTTTATTAGTATACGTCTCTGGTTATTTTCCTCGACAGGCAGTAACAACATGCTGCCCGATTTTTTTTGTACCGGCAATGCCTTATCGAATTTTATCTCCTTGTCGATGCTAATCTGACTGGCGTTTACCTTAGGACTGGCATTCATGTATTTTAGCGATACGGTAGCAATGCCCTTAAACAAGTCGATTATTATAGCCAGGTATTCACGTGTTGCAGGTGTGCAATAGGATAACAAAGTGGGATGGTAATAAATCCAATCGTTTTGTTTGATAGTTTGTATTATTTTATCATCAGGTTTAAATAATAAACGGAGAAGTTTCTGTCCCCTGAGTTCAGCATAATTAAGATAGATTGTAGTTTCCATTGTATAGAATTTGGGAGTAAAATTAGGAACAACTACCTTTGTTAAAAGTTTGGTAAACGTGTATAATCGAATATAAACGTTTAAAAAATGAGTATTTGTGAAAACTGTGGATCAGAAATAAAAGGCCGAAGCGATAAAAAATTCTGCGATAACCAATGTAGGAGTGCGTTTCATAACTCCAATAAAAACGAGAAAGAAGAATTTATAAAGCGAATCAATAAAAAATTGCGAAAAAACAGGATGCTACTAAAGTTTGCCAGTCCTGCCGGAAAAACAACCGTCCGACGATCTTTTCTGATCGAAAAAGGATTTGATTTCAGATACTTTACCAATACCTATAAAACTAAAACAGGAAACGTCTATCAATTTTGCTACGATTATGGCTGGTTAGAACTGGTAGATGAAAAAGTTTTAATAGTGAACTGGCAGCCCTATATGCAACAATAATCCTGATTCAAACTATTTTCTTAATTTAGGGTTTGCTGATTTTCTAAAATACACCTTCTAAGAAACTAAATATCAGAAGTATAATTTTGGAAAACATTAATTTAATAGAGAAATAAATGCATGATTTTCCCGAGGAATAGTGAAAATTCCGTGCATTTGTAAATTTGACCACAGGTTATGCCACGTAGTGGCTAAAGTTCAATAACCGTGTGCGAAGCTCACGGATAGAAACAAACCTATAAATCCAGCCCCGATAGGGGTTGAAGTATTGTCATGAAATTCAACCCCTTCGGGGCAGTAATAGGTCGCATATTATGTTCCACCGGCTTTACCGGTGGTTATTGAAATTTGACTCTTTCAGAGCCTGTCACAGAAAATCAGCAAACCCTAATTATTCCGGTTTATTTCCCGCCAGGTGCCATCGCCTAAAGAGATCAGTGTAAGCGAGCTGTTTTCGTTCGACAGGTATGTGCTAAGTAGTTCAATATATGCACCATTATGCACAATTGCATTGGCATCGTTAAACAATAATACAATAATGGTCCCTTTCGGAAAACGATCCTGTGCACAATGATTTATCCGGTAGGTTGTATTTGATCCGTTAACTTCGAATATATTCCCCTCCAATGGTAGGGTAAGGAAACCGTTGGTGTTTGTCGATACCGAAACCATGCTTGCACTTACAGGGCCGGTTAATATTCCACCGGCAGCAGTAATTGGTTTAGCTTCAAGGTTAACCGGGGTATTTCCAAAATTTAGTGTGGGAGTAGTAATATAGATATCGGTTGACGAAGATGAGTTGGCGTTGTTTATAAAGAATTTCGGATTATATGATGTTGTTCGGTCCACAATACCAGTCATGCCAACCATATGCCATTCCGAATCGCCCGGATGATAATGACCTGTAGCTATTCCAGCCGGGGCTTTACATGTGGTGGTAACTACATTTTTCCTGTTTGTTTTAACATAAGCACCAAAATTCACATGGTTGTATTGTGCAGTTGAAAAAGCCTGCGGCAAACTGGTAGGCGAAGGCCTGAGGTACGTTGTTGTTCCGGCAGGTATAGTAAGCTTTAATACATTATGATCCGGAATAATTTCAGGTGGCAAAACTTCAATATTGATCCCCGTGCCCTGAACCTCCCAGTATGGAATAATATTGCCATCGACACCAATAAAATTTGAATTGATAAACAGGTTAGAGCCGGAATTCTTGTAATCCAATGATTTACCACTTCTGAGATCGATAAAGTTGTCGCCCCGGTCGATTGTTAATCCTCCTGAATAGATGCCCGATAGCGATGAACCAACCGTATTGGCATTAAATTTTATAAGTGGTACCGTGTCGTTTTGCTGTGCACCTTCGATCCGGATATTTACGCCCGATATTTGTCCTTTCTCTACCACAAGGTGGCCAAATTCCGATTGGTAAGGTTCGATGATGATACCGTTGAAAATATTGTTGTTGCCCCCCAAAACACGAAGACAGTATTCGAAACCACCTCCCGATATAGCCCCGTGATAAAACGAATTGGAGTTAACAAATGACTGGAGTTCTTCCTGGATAAGAATACCGGTTTTAGCATGACGGATCCTGATATCATAGAATGAGCAATAGGTAATCCCCCCACTGTTTTTTGCCTCCAGATTTAGTGCTATCCCGTCTGTAAAACCTGAAATCAGTATGTTTTCAAGGACAACGCTTTCAACAATGCTGCCGTCGGCCAAAATTTCAATTCCCCCCAGGGCACCCCCGTTGCCTTTATCATATATCACCAAATCGCGTAATCCGGAATTATGACCTGTAATCCTGATGGTTTGACAAGTGCCTGAATTTTGAATAATTGTTCCTTTGCCGGGTGTGGCGGTTGCACTTTCGCCCCGCCCTTCGCCCTGAATAATTACTCCTCCGGGCACAAGCAATGTATTTGCTATGTTGTAAGTGCCAGCCGGAACTAAAACTTTCGATCCGGTTTGGGCAGCGCTGTCGATTGCATTTTGAATAGCCGGATAATCGTTTGTACTTCCGTTTCCTGTTGCACCGAAATCAACAACATTCAGATAAATAAAAAACGGACTCCCCGTACCCGAAGATATATTGGGATTTACCAGGGCAGATCCAACGAAAATACCAAATAAAATGGCAAAAATACCGGTTTTTTGTATCATCATTTACAGATTCGAAACAGGAGAGTTTATTTCATTACAATCTTCCATTTTTCCAATTTTTTTCTTCCAGATATTTATTTGCCTGTTTAAAGTAAGTATCGATGAGATAAGAATAAACAATAATAATATCGAACTAATTGATAAGGTAATACTGAAAATGCTGCCAAAAAGAACACTAAGTACCACAATGCAAAACGAAAGACCAATTATCATTACACTGGCAATTTTGTGGTTTAATCCAAGATATAGCACCAAATGGTGAAAATGCGTTTTATCTGCCCTGAACGGACTGTAACCTGTTTTAATCCTTTTCCGGTAAACTCTCAGCGAATCGGCCACCGGCAAAGCAAGCACACCAATTACCGTTGTTATTGAAACGGAAAAATTTGCTGTGCCTGCTGCCGATTGAATAAGGATAATTCCCGATACAACCAAAATAAAACCGAGGGCAAGCGATCCGGCGTCGCCCATAAAAATTTTACTCTTCGATGAGAGGTTGTATTTCAGGAACCCTACAAGAGCACCGATTAGGGATAAGTACATGATTACTAAAAATGTGTTTCCCGTAATAAACGCTATATAAGTAAAAGTTGATAACCCTATAATTGCCAGTCCGGCAGCTAATCCATCAATTCCATCCATAAGATTAAACGCATTAACAACCCCGACAATAACTATTGTAGTAAAAAGAAACTGGGTAGCAAGTGGTAGTTCATAGATCCCGAATATTCCAAATAATGATTCGATACGAATGCCCCGGTCAAAAACAAAATAGGCTAATATAAACTGAAGTACAAGTTTTAATACCGACCTGATATCCATTTTATCATCTATTACTCCTATAATTAAAAAGATAGCTGCACCAATTACCAGAATGTAATACTGGCTGGCACTAAGCCAAAAATCAGGAGTAAAAAGCAAGGTAAGTGCCGACGATATAATAACCACAATTCCACCTACCAGCGGAACAGGGCATTTATGAACTTTCCTTGCATTAGGATTATCGACCAAATTGACCATTGTTGCAAGTCGCCGGACAGGATGGATAAGGATTAATACAAATACGAAGGATAAAATGGGAATTGCGAAGTAAAGTTCGGAAATATCCATAAAGTTTGTTTTTAACGGTTTTCATAAAAAGATTGTTGATATTTTAAGTGCCCCAGGCCCATATCCAGGAGCAAAGGAAGTTCGACTTTACTCGACCGAGGCTTTACTTGTACTTTTTCTTTAACTGACAAAACTTCGGCCATTAATGAGCTGTATTTCCTGGCAATAAGCGACCAACTATACCGGCGCTGTGCAATAGATTTCATGGAGTCGCCAATCGCCTCCAGTTGTTTTACTGAAATCATTTCAACTTTTTCCTTCAGATCGTTATGGTTGTTGAAATAGACCGCCCTGTTTTCGGTTGTTGTTCTGTTATAAGCCACATCGAATGCTACTACAGGAAGGCCAAGGTTCATTGCTTCAATTAGCGAAGGATTGGTGCCCCCTGCCGAATGGCCATGAATATAAATCAGAGCGTTGCTCCGGAGTACATCCAGTTTTCGTTGTTCGTAAATCGGATCGAGTAAAATTACATTCGGGCAGGTAGCAAAAGTATTTTTAAGATTGAAGCCATATTCACTATTGTTCCAGTTCCCAACAATTACCAGGTTGTAATCGGGCATTTCAGAAAAAGCCTGTAGCACTTCATGTATGTTATTTTCCGGTTCAATGCGGCAAACCTTAAAAACATAAGGCCTGCTAAGAAAGCGAAATTCTTTTCTGTCATCATTAGTGGGTCTGATCTGAGCAGTATGGTCCGAACCATATTCGATAATCCTGCTCAGGCTCCCATACCGCATGGCCGTATAATTCTGTATCGATTCATTATCAGAAATATCGATGTGCGAATGTTTAACTGCCAGCTTTTCGGCCCAGAAAAGGTAGATGCGCGCCAGGAAGTTCCACTTTGCCCGTTTCCATTCAATCCCGTCGATCGATACAATAATTTTCTTATTTGTAAACTTGCGTACAAACGGAAGAATCCATGCACCACTTACACCCAGCACTAAAATAATATGACTGTGGAAAATTGCATGAATTATCGACAAAGTATCGTAGAAAATACTCTGAATACCATTAGCGTCGAGTGGCAGATATTTTAATCTCGCATTGTAGTAAAAGCTTTTTCGCTCCTCTTTTTTGTATTTCTTTCCTGAACAATAAACGGTTAAATCATATTCTTTGCTCAGGTTTCTGACAAGGTGCTCGGCCAGGGTTTCAAACCCACCATAGGCTGCCGGAACACCCACCGTGCCGACTATTGCAATTCTCTTTTTTGAGTCCATTTGAAAGTTTTTTCTATGCCAGCACTAACAAACTTTTAACCATTTGTATATATGGTATAGTAATGAGGAGATTGGCTTTTTGACGTATCCTTAGGATTTCCAGATTCTGGAAAAGGATTCCAATCATTAAAAAAATTAGGCTTTCGGACTAAGTATTGAGAGGCTGCCGTGTACCAGGGCTTCTTCGCTGAAAAGTTTGATTTTTTTGGCTGAATTCTCAGACATAATGTTGTATAAATCAATATCTTTCATCAGACTATTTAATTTAGAATTCAATTCTGCAAAATCCCTGCAATCGACTAAAAACCCGTTTTCGTTGTCACTGATCAGTTCAGTAATTCCTCCCACCGGTGGAACAATAGCCGGAAGCCCATATGCCATACCTTCAATAATCGTCAGCCCAAATGTTTCGACCCAGGTATCAGGCCTCGACAGATTAAGCACTACATCGGCCCAAAAGTAGAATGGGTGTAAATTGGTTTGGGTATTAAATATTTCAAGATTACCGGGCATTACCATTTCTGCAAAATAGGCATCCGATTCTTTTTTCGAAGCATTTAATACAAGCCTGAACCTGAAGTCAGGATTATGTTTTGCAAGTTCAACAAATTCATTCACTCCTTTGTAAGGTTTCAACGAACACACCATAAGTACATTAGATGGAACTTCGGTACGAACCGGTTTCCTTTTCGCTTCGCTCAGAAATGAATTCTCAATTGCATTATATAGAATATGTGAACTGGCGTTTGAAAATGGTTCCTGTTCCGCTAAATATCGCGAGACATAAACAACATCGTGTGCTGTACGGTTGGCGATTCCGAACAGAATTTTCTTTAGAACAGGAGGCTTCATTGTTGTTTCATGAATGTGGTATATTACCCTGCAGCCTTTTATCCTGCCAATAAAAGCTGCACCGAATGGCAAGACAGTGTTGATGTAAACAATATCGTTTTTCCCGATTTTTCCTATCATTTTCCCGATCATAAGAAACTGACTAAGTGTTAGGTTGATAAGCCTGATAATTGGATTTGCAGCCCACCGGTACCAGTAACGATGGTATGTGGCACCATCAATGTCGGAAAGGAATCCATCCCTGCCCGAACTGAATGCAAGGTGAACCTGTATCCCGTTGTTTATCCAGGCCCTGGCAAGTTGCATAAGAACCTTCGGACTGCCACTAAAATCGTTCAACAGATGGAATGCAAATACTTTCATTTATTTATTTTTTGGTAAATAGAGTTGAGATATTCGCCACGTCTGTCCCAGTGATAGTGGTCGATAAATTGTTGCCGGGCATTGTTTCCAAGAGATTTCTGTAATGTGTGATCAGTAAAAAGCTTAAGCAGAGCCTGTTCGAGTTGTGCTATTGTATTTTCATAGTCCTGATGAGGAACAGTAATTCCACATGATGGATTTACAAATTCACCTGGCCCGTTATTGTCGAGGCATACAACAGGCAATCCAAACGACAGGGCTTCGGCAACTACCATCCCGGCTCCTTCGTGCGATGGAAACAAAAATGCCGACGATTGTCCATACAATTTTACCAGATCGCTCCGCTCTATCCAATCTATAAAATCTACATAATCCTGAATACCACAGCTATTACAAATCGATTTATATAGATTTAATTCGGGCCCGCTTCCAACAATTATGAGTTTGCATTTTTTTCTTTCGTCTACGTCAATCATGTCTAAAAATGCTGCAAATGCCCTGATACTTAGATCAAAACCTTTAAGAGGAACCATCCGGCCGGCCGATAGAACAGTAAAAGAGTTGAATTCATTTTTTTGCTGAAATCCAAAATCCTGTGTGGCAACCGATGGAAGAATGGCATATTTTTCCTTTTCAAGCCTGAAAACTTCAGGTACTGAATTATTCATACAAAGTACAAAATCAGCATGTTTAACTGTATTCTTAAGGGCAGGGGAGAGGTACCAGAAGGCTAATTTTACAAGCCAGGTTAACCGGTCCTTTATCAGATAACGAATGTGAAATGGTTTTAAATACTGTTTGGGGATAAGCGGATGATGACCAACTGGTCCCCAGATAAAAGGCTTTTTTAATTTCCATAAATGACTTGGAGTCCAATCGTTATGGAAATTCAGGTTGTGGGCAATGTCAAAATCTAATTTTTGTTTTCTGATAAAGGAAACCACAGCGCGCTGCCAAAGCCAGAAATAAAGCATGGCTCCCCGACCTCCACGTTTCCAGAATCGCATCCAGTAAGGTAAATCAAAGTAGATGAATTGAATATTTTTATAAATGTCGTCAGGAAATTTACTGATGTATTTCTCGATGTTGTCCTGGTTGTTTTCGCGGGTAACTGCAATGACTTTATTAAATCGGGCAATCTGTAACACAAAGTTCCAACCCATCCCGTCTTCCGATCCTTTAAAAGGATTTACAGCATATGTAGTAGCAAGAACGGTTTTAGGCTGCATCTGAACGTTGTTTTATAAGCTTTGCCGGAACACCGCCAATAATGCTTTTGGCAGGAAAAGATTTATTTACTACCGATCCTGCTGCAATAATACTTCCCGGGCCAATTTCAATTCCGTCGAGAATGGTTACTTTACTACCGATCCAGCAATCTGACCCGATCTTAATTCCTTTCCGGTTAACACCTTGTTTCCTGATTGGGATGCCCGGATCGACATGGTTATGATTTTCAGGATGGCAGCTTAAATACTGGCCCACAATGCAGTCGTCGCCGATCTCGAGGCCTCCGCCCCCACCAAGATATGCATACTCGCCTATTCCCACGTTATTTCCAATTTTGATATGTTTCCCAAGCTCATTCAACGATGTCGAAACAATGATCCTGCTAAAGGCGCCAATGCCAACATTGTTGCCAAAGATAATTCCTTCGGTTCCGAGTGCGCTCAATTGAACATGGCTGCCTAATTTCATGAATTTTCCATACCTGATTTTCGGCAGATTAAAAAACCTGACGCCCGATCCCAGGATGGCCATTTTAGGATTTCTGAACCGCAGGATCAGTTTTATTCCCCGGAACAGGCTCCAAAACTGGATCCACACAAATTGCAATAAAGCCGTACCGTTTAAGGCTTCATCAAATCGAAACTGTGGATTTCGTAAACGGATAATTTTTTCAATCAACTGTGTCATGACGCATGTGCCAATTTAGGGCTTGTTTTATTCATGATGAATTCAATGGTTTGATCCAATTCGATATTTTTGACAGAAAAATATCTTTTGTTTGCTGATGCATTCAATCCATCGAAAAGTTGCAAATAATCATCGGTGAGTGAAGTAATAGTTGTTTTATCGAGTTCCTGTTTCCTGGCTAAAATGGTCTCGGGATCGGCATACAGGAAAAAATTAAGATCGGGTTTCCGTAACAGCGCATAGCCGGCACGGGTAATATTTTTCGGAAGCCTGATGTTGCTCCTTCGGCTATCATTTATAAAATCGAAGTAGTACCGGTCGTATAAAACAACATATCCCTGTATTATATATCTGAAATACACATAAAACTGACCGAATAAATAATCAGCATAATAATAACAAAAGCGTAAAAATGAGCTTAGAGCACTTTTATTGCTTCCCTGTCGTGGCAGTGTGTTAGCGGCTATTTTTTCCGCATTTTCCTTTCCTTTAGTCCATGCACTAAGAATCGGAAGCAACGAAGGACGGTGCCGCAGGACAATGACCCGTTTCCTGTTTTTCTTTTCAATTTCGTATTTAATATTCTCAATAACGGTTGATTTTCCGGCGCCATCGACACCACTAAATGTAATTGTGATCCCTTTTGAAAACAAGATATGTTTTAGGGTGTCCGACATGTAATTCAGAATATTAAAAATCCTTTTAATGTGTTGGTTCTCTTTTTCTTTCATTAATAGTTTTCTTAACCTTTTGGCTTTTTCCAATTTCTGGAATTTGCTCGTAAAGATCAGGTCATCGATGGGTGTGATGCTTTTCAAAACCTGAACATCATCATTGAATTTTTCAGGTATTTCAGCATTATTAAGACCATAGAATAAGCCAATGTATCTCCGCAGGTTGCTTTTACTAATTTGTTTAATGCCGTATGGATTTCTGTAAAAATTAGCCATTATTTCATCAGCATTAAGCGTCACCAATGATTTTCTTTTAAACTTCCAGATCAGATCGAGATTAAGCAGACTATTATCAACCAGGAAAATTTGCAACGATGCCATGAACGATTTCCTGAGTATCCGGATGTGCTTTACCAGAGGATGGTTTATAAGATTATCGAGTAACAAATTATATTCATCTTTTCTGATACACAGGTCGATATCGGAATAAACACTGAGCTTTTCAGGAGAAGTATCAGGAAATTTTATGGCTGCATATGTTTTGTTGTTCAGATAAGTAAAAGTATCAAGGATTAATAGCTCGCGGTTTTGCTCAGATTTACTGAGAGACTCACTTATGGCGTGATCCCATGTATTAATAAGCCAGGCTACCTGCATGTGCCAGTTTTCCTGCCTTGCATATAAATGCAGGTGCTGAACCGTGTTAATGAGCAGATATAGCTTCAGATATGATTCAACTTTTGCATTATCTGTGGTACACCATTCTGATAGCAGATCGATGGTGATTTTTTCATCTATTTCGTTTTTTATTGCTTTCCAGGGTTTTCGATCAACTAATATCCCTTTCTGAATAATAAAGTGGAAAGCATCGTAACCAACAGGTATTTGTTGCCGGGCTAATTCCCAATCGTAAACGGCAGGTTTGCTTTTATTAATGTACATATTCCACGGAGTAAAGTCGCCATGGCTTAATCCGGTAGTAATACAACCATTCTCAACTGAATTCAGCAGCCAATCAAGCTTTTTTATTAGACCGTTCGGTAAGCGCTTATCTTTGGTCTCCTTTAGATCATTGAGTTTATCAATTGTTTCACTGATAATTGGCAGTGAAAATACATCGACATCAGATCGTGTTTTTGAATATATTTCGGAGAGAATTGAAGCATGTTGCAAGGAAAATTCCAGCGATCGCTGCCCCATCATCGAAATGTCTTCCTGCTTAAGTGTATGGCTATTGATCTTTTTAATTTCAGGAGCCTTAAAATTGTCCGGTTTTAATGAGTTTATGTGCCTGATTGTCGATTCCTCGTTGTCGATAAGCTTTTTAGCATTTTGGGTAGTTGCAACTTTATAAAAAAAGTTTTTAGCCAGTTCTTCTTCATACACTAAAATTTTATTGTTTGGCCCGACAGTACCGGTAAAAATAGCCCAATTGCTTTTGTTTGGATCGATTACTGGAGCTATGTTGCCGTCAGTATGTTCGAAGCTGTACCTGTATGTCTTAAATAATCGTTTGTGTAATCCGGAGAAAAATACCAGTTTGATAAAATTCGCATAGACTTTTGACCGGAATGTTGTTGCTGAATAAAATTTTAAAAACAATGGCTTCTTCGAACCTGAATTGATAATCCACCTGGGAGTTCCATCGGGATTATTAACAACAAGCAGGTCTGTTTTATTTGTATTAATACCAAAATCAGTAAGTTGGATGTCTAATGCTTTAAAAGTTCCTTCCAATGACATATGAATAATTTCTGCTATTAATTTGTAATTATGTTCTCCTTACGGGATATTTTGTGGAATGTTATCCGGTCTTAAATGATTCGTAAAGCCAAACTGCATGGCTAATTCAGGTCGTCGTTTGTTTAGCCACACCTTATCAACCGGCGAAAGCACCGGATTGTGTTTAAACAGGATGCTGAAAATGATAATCTGATAAAATAGTATTCCATAGTTCGACTCGCCGAATATGCCAAATTCAGTAAACGAGTTGATTATCAAAGGTATCATAAAACTTAAAAGCATCAGTTTCTTTTCTTTCTTTTCTTTTAAAATACCTTTAAAGGTGAAAATCATTTGGAAAATTATAATTGACAGCCCGGCAAATCCCAGGTTCATTAATACCTGAAGAAATGTATTATGGGTCATTTTGCCTGCATAGGTATGGGCACTCTGAAACGAGTCTTTATAATCGATCCTCATAAAACCAAATCCCAGGACAGGTTCGCGTGGCAAACCTTCATTTATAAGTGCTGTCCAAAATGGTAACCTCCCTGTCATGCTCATTACTTCTTCGAGCCGGTTTGTGTCTCCGTCTTTTAATACAATTTTATACACTGCAATGGGCATAATCATTATTAAGGCGGTAATAACAAGCAATTTCAATTTGAAATTTTGCGATTGCCTAACATGAAATCCAATAATCAGCACAGCACCAATTAATGATGATCGCGAACCTGTTGCATATAAAGCATAAAAGAGTATTAACAGTTTCAGGATAGTGGCCCATTTTCGCCGGTTCCGGTAAAAATCGAAAATTAGCCCTGCAATGCCTATGCAAGCCAGCATTCCAAGTTCGTTGGGATTCATCAGGTAACCGCCAAGCCTTGCTTCCTCACCACCATGTGTTAATCGGAAAAAGGCTTTTGGATACACCCACATACCGATAACGAAAATCAGAATAATAATAAAGGCTGCATTGCCCAACAGATTGAATAAACGTGTATCATGATCAGGGAAATAGGTATCTAAAAGAAATAGGC
>CAYLZH010000129.1:0-13398 GCA_964388245.1 uncultured Bacteroidales bacterium | reverse complement strand
GTTGATAAAGGCCTTGATTTTATTGTATTCATCAGCCTGGAACCAGTTGATGCTTTTATCTCTCGAAAACCATGATAATTGCCTCTTGGCATACCGGCGACTATTGCGCTTAATCAGTTCAATAGCTTTTTCTTTGGATATTTTTCCATCGAAAAAATCAAACATTTCCTTATACCCAACTGTGTTAAGCGAGTTCAGGTTTTTATGATCATGGAATTGTCTGGCTTCATTTTCCAGTCCAAGACTAATCATTTTGTCGACACGATCGTCGATCCTTTTGTAAAGCCCGGATCGTTCGAGTGTTAATCCAATTTTTACAATAGTAAATGCACGTTGTTTTTTTTCGCTTGTGTGATAGGTTGAGAAAGGTTTCCCGGACGAGAGGCAAACTTCAACAGCCCTGATTATTCGCTTCGGATTTTGAAGATCGATCCGTGCATAATAATCCGGATCGAGTCGTTTCAGATCGAAGCGAAGCCCTTCGATTCCCTCGGTTTTAAATCTGTTGAGTACTTTTTCCCGGATATCAGGATCAACATCAGGAATGTCATCAATGCCGTTACACAAAGCATCGATATACAGACCTGAACCTCCAACTAAAAATGCAAATCCGAATTTTTGAAATAGTTCATCGAGAATATTGAGACAATCCATCTCGAACCGGTGGACATTGTAGTAATCAAAAATCGAGATATTTCCAATCAGGTGATGTTTTATTTCAGCTAATTCGTCAGGGGTAGGGGAGGCCGTACCAATTTTTAATTCCTTAAAGAACTGCCGCGAATCAGAAGAAATAATTTCAGTATTGAATTCTTTGGCAAGGTCGATGGCAATTCTGGTTTTTCCAACAGCAGTAGGTCCAATTATTACAAACAGGGTTTTATCTTGATGAATCATAAATGCCGGATCAGTAATTTTGGATATCATCCGATATGTCTTCTAAATCATCAAGGTTGATGTCATGGTTCCATTCTTCCGAAAAATCATCATCTTCAGGTATGTCAGGCAGGTCGTTTAACAGATCATCTATTTGAATTTGCTGTGGAGCCGTGCCTTCGCTGTAGGTGCAAGCAGGATAATCTATATTTGCTGATTTGGCATTTAATGTATTCACCAATTCGATAAAAAAAGCCCTTTCGGAAAAGAAATCGAAAACATAGAGCAGTCGCTGACCTTTGGCATTCAGGTAATTCGAAACGATTGAATTTTCCATTGTTGCTTTATCGCTTTCGGTTTCGTTGCCCATGTCAAACAATGTGATTTCTGTTCCCTTGTCCCAATTTTCATCGGATATAAAAAACGAGCTCATTTGTGCATGATCGAAACCACATGCTTCAACAATGGTATTATGAAAGGCGAGGAAAGACTGATCTGACAAAATTTCAATTTCCCGTATAAAATCTTCCTCTTCGTTAGATAAAACCCTGAACGTAAAAACCATAGAATTGCCTGTTATAATTTGAGACTAAGGTACGGAAAATAAATCAACAAGGTTTTGAATCTAACTTAGAATATTACCGAACGGAACAGGATTTCAGCCTATCTTGTAAAGAGTAATTCACGATACTTAGGCAAGGTCCAAATTTCATCATCAACAATTAGTTCAAGTTTGTCGATGTGGTATCGAATGTTATCAAGGAATGGCTTAACTTTACCCGAATATCCGGTTGCCTGCTCAAGTTTTGATTCGCTCTTGTTGCATTCTTTGCGTGTTTTAACCATATCAACCACCAGTTTTCTGATATAGCTGATATGTCGAGATATCTTCTTAATACTTTGCAGGTGAGGCGTTGCCATCTCATCGTAATCTGCCGAACCAAACAATTCTTTCAAACCTTTTACATTATCAATTAGTCGACTTTGATAATTGATTGCAGTTGGAATAATATGATTGATAGCCAGATCCCCCAACACACGCGACTCGATCTGAATGCTCTTAATATAATTTTCAAGCCTGATTTCCTGACGGGCTTCTAATTCCCTTTTACTAAGTATATTTAGTGACCCGAATAGATTTACCGATTTTTCTTCGAGGAAGGATTTAAGCGATCCCGGTACGTCCGAAATATTGCTCAGTCCTCTTCGGGTAGCTTCCTCCACCCACTCTTTGCTGTATCCGTTGCCTTCGAAACGTATTCTTTTCGAATCTACAATGTATTGTCTTAGTACCTGAAAAATTGCTTCATCGCGTTTAACTTTCTTATCGGTCAATTTTTTTACATCATGATAAAAAACGTTTAGCTGACTGGCCATTGCAGCATTCAGGGCAATCATTGGAGAGGCCGGGTTTGTGCTGGAACCAACGGCCCTGAATTCAAAGCGGTTGCCGGTAAATGCAAATGGCGAGGTCCTGTTTCTGTCGGTATTGTCCAATAATATCTCAGGAATTTTACCGATATCAAGCTTTAATTCAGCCTTTTCATCCGGGCTCATTTTTTTCGATGTAACCCTTTCCTCAATTTCATCAAGTGTTGCCGAGATTTGTTTTCCAAGAAATACTGAAACTATTGAAGGTGGTGCTTCGTTGGCTCCAAGCCGGTGTTCATTTCCGGGCGATGCAATGCTTGCACGGATCAGATCGGAATAATCGTGAACTGCTTTTATGGCATTGACTAAAAAGGTGAGAAATTGCAAGTTTTTCTTAGGGGTTTTTCCTGGTGAAAGCAAATTTGTTCCGGTGTTTGTCATGAGCGACCAGTTGTTGTGCTTGCCAGAACCATTAACTCCCGCGTAAGGTTTTTCATGAAGCAATACCCTGAATTTGTGTTTTCGGGCTATGTTGCCCATCAGGTCCATAAAGAGTTGGTTGTGGTCGACAGAAAGGTTGGCTTCTTCAAAAACAGGGGCGGCTTCGAATTGGTTGGGAGCAACCTCGTTATGCCTGGTTTTTACAGGGATGCCTAATTTGAGCGATTCATATTCCAGTTCCTGCATAAAGGCTATTGCCCGGCCGGGTATCGATCCAAAATAATGGTCTTCGAGTTGTTGGTCTTTTGCCGAGGCATGTCCCATAAGTGTACGCCCGGTTAACATGATGTCGGGCCTGGCATAATAAAGAGCTTCATCAACAAGAAAATATTCCTGTTCCCAGCCGAGGGTGGCAATTACTTTCGATACGTTTTTGTCCCACATCTGACAAACTCTGACTGCAGCCTGGTCCAGAGCAGTTAATGATTTTAACAATGGCGTTTTGTAATCAAGCGCTTCCCCGGTATAAGAAACAAAAATAGTGGGTATGCATAAAGTACGGTCGATAATAAAAGCCGGTGAACCAGGATCCCAGGCCGTATAGCCACGTGCTTCGAATGTATTGCGGATTCCTCCGCTCGGAAAGCTCGATGCATCTGGTTCCTGCTGAACAAGCATTTCGCCATCGAACTTTTCTATAACACTCCCTCCGTGCGAAGGTTCAAAAAAGGCATCATGTTTTTCGGCCGTAGCTCCATTTAATGGTTGAAACCAATGTGTATAATGGGTCGCCCCCTTATCGACAGCCCATGATTTCATGCCTGAGGCAATCTGGTTTGCTATACGCCTATCGATGCGTGTACCGTGCTCGACTGCAGCAAGTACGCTTTTATATCCTTCATCAGATAAATATGCCTGCATAGCTTTTTGAGTAAAAACATTCTCGGCAAAATATTCCGATGCTTTTCCTTTTGGTAAATCAACCAGTACAGGTTTTCTTGAGAAAATTTCCTGCATGGCATTGAATCGTAAAGTTGACATATTGAAAAATATTAATTCTCTGCAAAACTAAATAAATTTTCAATTACCCCTTGAATATATTAAAACACTTCAAAAAAAGTTATAAACATTTAAAGTAACCCCCTTTAAAACATATGTAAGTTTAAAAATTAGTGCTGTTTTTAAGCGTAGGCGTATTGCTGAAGAATTATTTTCTCAACACATTCAGGAAGAGTTCAGCTAAAATATGTATTTCGTCGCCGACTTTTGCCTTTGAATCATTGGTGTAGAATGCAAGCACCAATTCTTCATCAGGATAAATAATCAGATTACCGCAACCTCCTACAGCGCCGCCCCTGTGTCCGAAGTATTTTCTGCCAAGCACAGTCCTCTTATCGGCCCAACCCATTCCGTAACCGGTGGCTTTTCCATCGTTAGTTGTTTGCGAAGTAGTCAATTGATTTCTTGTTGATTCACTAAAGAGCTCGTTGTAGAGCATTCCGTTTCCAAATTTTACCAGATCTTCTGTTGTTGACAGAAATCCGCCACCGGCCCATTTATAGCTGTTGTCGACATAGGGTGCATGTACGATTTTTCCATCTTTCATTGAATAGAAATCGCTACGGTGCGATACTATAGAATCGTGATAATCGGGCACTGTGGCATCCATATTTAAGGGATCGAATACATTTTTTTTTATAAATGGCAGAAAATCCTGACCCGAAGCTCCTTCAATTATGGCACTAAGCAGATTATAACCATAGCTGCTATAAAGATATTTCGTACCGGGTTCAAATAGTAATGAATCGTTCATAAAGATTTCAAGTCCTTCTTTTACTGATTTGTATCTTATTGCTGAAAAGAATTCACCTTCTTTATAATGCCTGATGCCTGCTATGTGTCCGGCAACTTGGCGGGTTGTAATGGTGTGTTTTTTTTCGGGAAAGTAAGGAGCATAATGCTGTACCGGGAGGTCAATATCAATTTTATTATTTTCGATTAACACTCCCAGTGCGGCAGAAGTCATAGCTTTTGAGATGCTTGCCACACGATAGCGGGTTTTAGCTGGATCAGCATTCGTTTCATGCTCAAGACTTTCGTACCCAAAGGCTTTTGAGTAGACCAGTTTTCCTTTATAGGAAACACTGACAGACAAGCCTACTGTTTCACTTTCTTTTTTTAATTTCAGGATAAAATCTTCGGCTTCGCTGAATTTTTTACCGGGATTTACTACCGGAGTTATCAGGAATGCAGCTACAATTATCAGACTAAATGTTTTCATAATGATTCGGGTTTGCGATATAACAAAGATAGTATTTCACATGTATTGTGTGATACAGGAACCTTACAGGGGTATTCTGGTAAATCAAGGAGGTAATACCCCTCTACCCGGACACCTACTTACAATCTACATCTTATTACTGCAAATCGAGGAATTATTCTTTTATGCAAAATAGGATGAGATATATCCTGAATGGGGAGCCAGTCATCGTTAATAGATTTTCTTCTTGCTTTTGAAAAGGCCTGATTTAAGCGCCTCAAAAAATTGAGCCCAGGCGAAGGGATTTAACAGGCTTACGGATGGAAACTGTCCGGCAGTGTAGGCCTGATTGTATTTCTGATCCATGTAATATTTATAGTTCAAACTGGCATCGACCTGGTACTCATCGGCAATTAATTGTCGCTGCATCATTTTGATATTCCGACGGGCATTTTCCATTTCTTCATCGGCGAGTTCGAGTTCGACAACCGCTTTTAAAAACTGATCGTAAGTGCTCCAGGGAAATACTACTGCTTCGTCTAACAATATGGTGTCGGTTACTAAAAAAACATCGTACGACTGGTGGGTTCCTTCTATTCCGTCGGGTACGACATAAACCTGTTTTTTGTAACCAACTGATGAAAATTGAATAGTATCGCCCGAATGAATTGCCAGGCTGTAATAGCCCCAGAAATCTGAAGTTGTTCCTCGTCCGGTATTAAGAATGGCAACGGTCGTAAATGGCAGAGCCTGCAAACTGTCATTTCTGATTATTCCTGAAAGTTGAATTATTTCTTTGTATTTGGGTTGTTGTGTCGGCTTTTCTTCCTGACTGTAAATGACTCCTGAAACCAGAATACAAGCCATTAGTACAAAATAATACTTGTTCATCAATAAAATAAATTAACTCCCAATTAGGCGTTCTTATCATTAAAAAGTTACACGAATAATTGCCAAAGAAACAAAAATTTAAGGGTAATATTGCCCATGAATGATTATCTCTTTCATTTTCAATATTATGTATGAATAAAGAACCTGCTTGTGAAAACTTAATCCTGAAAACAACTCAGGTAAGTGCCCGCTTATCAAAAATGATCTGAATAATTATTTGTACCAATCGGCATATTTAATATACGATTCTGCTATGCGGTTAATTTCACCTTCGAGCAGATCGGGGCTTATGCTTTTAATTTTCTTTGCAGGCATGCCGGCATAAACACTTCCCGATTCAACCACAGTTCCTTTGGTAATTAATGCTCCGGCTGCAACAATCGAGTTGCTTTCTATTACAGCATTATCTAAAATTATTGCCCCAATGCCAATAAGTACATTATTATGGATGGTACATCCATGAATTACTGCATTGTGAGCAATTGATACATTGTTGCCAATATTTGTGGGTGCTTTTTTGTATGTAGTATGGACTGTTGCATTGTCCTGTATATTGACATTATCGCCAATCCTGATATAGTGAACATCGCCTCTGACTACTGCATTAAACCAGACACTGCAATTATTGCCCATTACTACATCACCAATTATTGTAGCATTATCGGCAAAAAAACAATTGGTTCCGAATTTCGGAAGTATATTATTAAGTTCTTTAATCAGTGCCATTTCTAAATCATCAAAAAATCCAGTAAATAAAATTTCTTTTACGGCGTCAAAATTACACAAATTTGTGATGCAACTTTTCTATCTGACAGAAGCAACCTGAAAAATCATTTTTTCGACTATTTATATATCTTTACATCAAAATTGAAGTTAATGAAAAAGGCAGCTTTCATTTTATGTGCAGTATTGGCCCTGGGTTTTGTCTCGTGTAAGAAATGTATGACTTGCAGGGTAGTGGCCGGTTCGTCATATTCTTCGTATCCCGAAGAAAAATGTGGGACTCAATCGCAACTTGATGAATTTGAAGACATGTATAAGGATTTGGCAAAAGATTCGCCCCATGTAGGAGCCCGTGCTGAGTGTACAACCAATTAATTTTGAAATGAGAAAAGTTTTATCAATAGTATTCGGCCTGATAATTATTGCAGGAATTTCTTCATGTAAGAAGTGTACAACATGTGAGATTAAAAAACTCGATGGTACAGTTGAAGCCCAATATGAAGAATACTGCGGATCGAAAAAAGAGATTGAAGATTTCAAAAAAAGCCTCGAAGAAAAAACACTGATTCACTTAGGATCAAATGGCCAGGTAGTTTGTGTTGACAAATAAGAGGATTTCTGCCATTCGGTCGATAAACCATAATGATTCAGGCAAATCAATCTGTCATCATGAATTTATTTATATTCCCCGATTATCCCACCTGTAATCCTTAGCAATTCTGTATTTGTATCAATCAGGTTATAAAGTGCCTCAAGACGGCTCATCGAGGCATTCAGATATTGCATTTGAATATCGCGATAGTTAAAAGAGTTGATTGTACCGGCCTTAAACTTATCATCTGCGATTTCCATATTCAGCTTCGTGCTTGTAACATTTTCTTCCGAAACAAGAAACAACTGCCGGCGGACACCATAGAATTCAAACATATTCGACAATAAAATCTCCATTGTATGCTCTAATTCCGAGGTTTCAATTGCAGCAATCTCCTCGTTAATCTTAGCATTTTGAATAGAAGTCCGGGTTTGACCACCATTAAAAAGATTAAAGCTCATTGTAAAATTTGCATAATAATCGAATGAGTTCGACGTGTTCGCGTTAGCCCCTTCAAACTTTTGGCGGCTGTAGCTTTTATCGGTTCCTGCCGATAGCCTAAGGCTCGGATAAAGTGCCGATTTACTTAGCCCCGTTGCATTTCGCGTAAGGCTTTGGTTGATATATTGCATTTGAAGGGTTTTATTGTCTTTCTTCATTTTCGAAAGCAAATCTTCGTAACGGTATTCTGAAGCAGGCACATGCAGGTCGTCAATAATTTCAAAGTCTTTTCCTGATTCGACACCCATTAACAGGTTAAGGTTCATCTCTGCGTATAGTAATGCCATCTGTTGCGAAAGCATCAACGATGAATCAGACAAAAAAGCATTTTTTGCTTGTAGAACATCAAAAGTAACAGCATTTCCCAACTCCTTTTTGGTAAGTACATAGTCGTATCGATCTTTAGACAGATTCATCAACCCGGTTAAGACCTCCAGTTTTTCTTTTTCGATTAGGATTGTATAGTAAGCCAGCACAATACTTTGGATGCTGTTTTCCACCACAAGAGCAGCATTACCTTCCGACAGCTCCTGTAGTTTTTCGAAGTTCTGTTTTGAAATTGCTGCTGTAAATCCATTAAAAATATTCCAGGTAAGTTGAGCTCCCGGTGTTACCCTGTTGGTGTTATATTTCCACCGGTCTGTAAGGGTGTCCTGGCTTGGCTGATCATCGTACCGGTTTACATTGCTAATATTCAGGTCGAGGCGGGGAAGCAATCCGGCATTGCCCCAGGTATTGTTGTTGGTGGCAATTTCGATGTTTTTTTGCATTATCCTTACCTGGTAGTTGTTTTCGAGGCCTATTCGAATGGCATCGGCAAGCGTAAGTTTTTCCTGTGATGTAATTGCTGATGAAATCAGTAAGGCAATAATTATGTAGATATATCTTCTTTTCATGATAGTCTCAAATATTTTTATGTTCCAGATTCGGATTAAAAATTTTGTAATAGTTCAAATAATCATTCAATTCTATTCAAATTCTCTTTTCGAAAAGATGATCGCTTTTTCAACATCTTCACGTTCGCACCTTTGGCCGGTCCATAATCTTCTAACACCTCTTCTGAGGTCGTTTAAGATTACAATTAGTGCCGGGAAAAACAATAGCAGGAAGCTTGTTCCGACTGCCACACCATAAGCCAGCGAAATCGCCATGGGGATAAGGAACTGCGCCTGAAAACTGTTTTCAAGTATCAATGGATACAAACCTACAGAGGTGGTTATGGTTGTAAGCACAATTGCCCTGAACCTTGCCAATCCTGCATTATAAGCAGCATCCTTAACCTTGAGGCCTTCTAAAAGAAGCGAATTATATTTTGAAAGAAAAACCACTGCATCGTTAATGATCACACCTGCGACGGCAACCATTCCCCATGCGCTAAGCATCGATACCGGATGGCCTTCGAGTCCATGTCCCCAAACCGATCCCAACCAGGCAAGCGGTATCATCATTATAATAATGAGCATTTGTGTTACCGACCTGAAATGAACCATCAGTATTAAAAGGATTATTAAAAATGCAATACTATAATAGGTCGAGATGTTTTGCATTGTTTCGTCGCTGTCTTGTTGCTGACCAAGAAACTGATATCTTATTCCGGGGTATTTGGCAAGAATTCCGGGCAATATTTTTTCTTCGATGCGTTCGATGATGGGAGGTACCGGCTCCATCGGATCGTGCAGATCGGCATCGATGCGAACCTCACGCGAACTGTTAAAATGTTTTATTGCAACAGGCCCCCGTTCAATTTCGTAATAGACTAATTCTGATAAAGGAAATTCTCCTCTGGCAGTTTTTATCTTCATATTTTCAAGTTGCCCGACATTAATTCTGTCCTGCTTCGGATAGCGTACCCACACACGAACTTCGTCTTTACCAACCTGGAGACGCTGTGCCTGTCCTCCAAAAAATCCCTGACGTACCTGGTTCGAGATATCGGCATGGTTCAGTCCCAGGAAATAAGCTTTGGGTTTAAGCTTAAGCCTTACTTCGCGTTTTCCAGCCGCATTATTATCGATAATATTATTTAACTCCCTGATATCTTTCATACCCTGCATAATCTCGGCCTTAGCCAGGTCGAGTTCTTCAAGGTCTTTTCCAAGCAGGGATACCGACACCGGAGTACCGAAAGTATGGCGACCTGATGTTGAAAATTTTTCTGCCTCCGGGATTGGACCAATCTTCTTCCCCACTCGGCTTACAATTTCATAGCTCGAGATCTCAGTATCCTGCAAATCACGTAGAAGAACAAATATATTTCCGGCATGTGTTCCTGTTTCCTGGCCATTAAAAGCTCCGCCAACGCTTAAAAATGTATGATTTACCAATGGTACCGTATCATTATATTGTTCCATTAAATCGTCGTTGACTTCCCAAATGGCATCTTCGAATCGTTCGAGGTATTCGAAGGTTTGCTTCTCACCATCGCCGGGCTTAAAGGCAACATCGATATTAAACTGGTCGAAAGGTATTGAAGGGAAAAATGTAGCCTTAATCACACTTCCGTTAAACATCCCAACGGTAATGATAATCAATGCTACAGGGATAAAGATTACAATATATCTGTACGATATTGACCATTTTAGAATGCGGGCATAAAACCTGAAACGCATCCAGCGTATAGCACTTTCGAGATTACGCCTGATTCGTGCCCCGTAATCGGCGCGGGTATTAGCCCTTAAAATGTGTTTGCTTCCGAGATGTGCCGGTAATACAAAAAATGCTTCCATCAATGAAAACAGTAAACTAAATACAACTACAAAGGCCATTTCGAACATAAACTCCATCCTTCCTTCAGCAAAAAATAATGGACTAAAAGCTATTATTGTAGTAGTTACAGAAGTTGTTACTGCCGGCAAAACCTCCATAGTTCCATCGAGGGCTGCTTGTTTGGATGATTTTCCTTTCTCGAAATGGGAATAGATATTTTCAGCTATTACAATTCCATCATCAACCAAAATTCCAATCACCAGGATCATCCCAAACAGTGAGATCATGTTAATGGTAATTCCATACAGTGCAGCAACCATAAACATGGCCAGGAAAGAAGCAGGTATACCCCATGCTACCCATAGCGAAAGTCTGAAACTTAAGAATAAACCAAGTGAGATTAATACCAGTGCCAGACCAATGCCACCATTATTATATAATAGCTTTAGTCGTTGCCCAAGCATTGCCAGAAAATCGTAAGTAACCTCTAATTGAACCGACTCATGCTTATTATTAAAATCTTCAACATATTGATTAACAAAATCAGAAATAGACTCTAAATCCTCTTCAGGTAATTTATTGATCTGGAACGAAACCGATTGCTTACCGTTCATAAATGACTGGCCCGGAACGTCTTCGAATTGGAGTTTTACTGTGGCAACATCCCTTACCCTGATGTGGGTTCCATCGGTATTTGCACGTAAGATAATCTCGGCAATATCGTTTGGATCGATGGACCGTGCCCGTGAGCGAATCAGTATTTCTTCGTTTTCAGATTTTATTTGTCCGGCAGATATATCCTGATTATTGAGGTAAATTGCCCTTTCGATTTCAGCAAAAGTTAATCCGTACCTTAGTAAGGTTTCTTCTGTTATTTCAACTGATATTTCGATATTTGGAAATCCGGTGATTGTTAGCTGTGAAATAAAACCCGATGCCATAAGGTCATCTTCGATATCGCTGGCAAGGTTTTTCAGGGTCAGCAAATCGACATCGCCTGAAAGGGCCATAAACATAGCCATTGTCCGGTTTCGTTGTTTAAAAACCACAGGGCGCTCGGCATTAACAGGAAACGAACTAATTCCATCCACCGCATTTTTAACTTCGGCCAGGGTTTCGTCAAGATCGTATTCTCCAGTTGTTTCGATTACTACCGAGGCAAAATTTTCTGATGAAGTGGATGTTACCTGCTTTATCCCAACCAGCCCACGAATAGAATTCTCGATTCGCATGGTTACACCCTCTTCCATTTCTTTGGGCGAAGCGCCCGGGTAGAAAACACTAACGGTAATGTTTCGTGAGGTTGTTTCGGGGAAGAACGATTTTTTCATCGACAGTATCGCAATTCCTCCTCCGAGGATTAGGACAAAGATGATGATGTTGGCGTAAAAGGGGTATTTTATAAATGTCCTGACAAGGTTTCTCATCGGAATGTTGGTTTTAGTTCCTATTTATTTTTCAATACAGATTGATTTGAAGCTCTTGAAATCATGGTTTTATTTCAGAGATATTCTGATTGCTGATATTTTATACCTTTTACTGACCACTGATTCCGGATTTCCTGATAGCTTCAACTTCGGTATTTTCGATAGCGTTGATAAGAGGTTCGGTAACAACATCGATACCTTCGGGCAGGCCCGATACGATAAGACTGTTTTGGTTAAACTTTTCGATGGTAATAATTTTCTTTTTAAGTTTTCCTTCGACCACAGTAAATACTTCGTTGAAATTGAAAACGGCATTACGTGGGATTTCCATACCGGCTTGTGTTATTTTTCCGGGGAATACAGCTTTCAGATACTGACCGTTAAATAGTTTTTGATTTTTGTCAGGTGTTATTGAAACAAACACACTAATCGATTGGGTGTTTTCGTCGACAAATTCAGAAATCCTTACAACCTTACCGTTCCATTTCATCAAACCATCCTCGGTACTCACAATGGCTTTATCTCCCTTGTTCAACCATTTAATATCATTAGTTTTAACAGGTACTTCCAGTTCAAGCTGATCGGTCCTGATAATTTGCCCGAGACGCACTCCGGGGTTTGCAATCGAGCCTACTTCACTGTTTACCTGTGTGTATACGCCTTTAAAAGGAGCCCTGATCTTATACTTGTCAAGTCTTATTTCATCGCTTTGAATTGAGTAGTAATCGCTCAGGATATTTTTGCTTGCAAGGAAAACTTTCTCCTGTTTAGATTTTAGCGATGGTAGCGCCGGCATTTTTCGGTCTATCTTTATCTCATCGAAAAACTTCGACCAGGCAGAATAATTTTCAGGATAGTCAATTTTAAAATCAGGAAGAATATTTGCGATTGAAGTAAGAAATCTGCTTTTTTTCGATTGAAGTGCTAACTCAAATTCTTTGCTGTAAATCTGAAGCAAAAGGTCGCCCTTGTTGAAAGCCTGTCCTTTTTTCAATGCGATGTGCCCGGGCAGGATTTTTCCCTGAACTTCGCTCGAAACATCAACAAAACTTTGTGAAACAATGCGGCCTGATGCCGAAACCTGGCTCTCAATTTCGCTGTATTTTACAGATGCAGTGCGAACATGTTTCTTCGCCTTTGGCATAACATTCATTTGTTGCTCGGGGTTAAGCGACGAGAATACACTATTCAATACCATCGCCAGAATTATTATTGCCAAAACAGAAGCGACGATTATTATTTTTCTTTTCATAATCAATGGTTTTTAATGCCACAAAAATAGCTAATAATCATTTTCATAATTGTCAAATCTTGCTTTTTTGATAATCTAATGTATCAAAGAAAAGATGACAATCTCAAACCGATTTTGTTTGCTGATCAACAAATTTAGCCACCGGGTAAAAACATGTTCTGCAAGCAGGTTGATAAATCGCAAGAATACTATTATATAAACAACCGGTACAGAAATGAAGATGTGTATTTAATTACCACGGATACTTCAGGAAAAGATAAGTGGACAATAAAAGTACCGGGTAGAACCGATTTTGGATGAGTAAATTTTACTTTGTTCTAAAAGCCAGAGAATAAACATATAAGATAAATATCTAAAA
>CAYLZH010000128.1:0-13740 GCA_964388245.1 uncultured Bacteroidales bacterium | reverse complement strand
GTTTTGCATAAATTAAACCGCACCAACCTGAAATATTTGCTTATTGTAGGATTTATCGGAAATGGCATACCTGCACTTATGTTTACCACAGGGCAAACTGAATTAAGTAGTTCACTGGCCGGAATATTGAATTCACTGGTACCCCTGTTTACACTAATTGTTGGACTTCTCGTATTTAAAACCACAACCGGTTGGGTAAATGTTCTGGGGGTAATTTTTGGGCTAACTGGAACAGTAGGTTTAATTCTCAACGGAGAAGGTCTGTTTCTGACAGGGAATCTTTGGTATTCTCTATTTATTATTGTCGCAGTTTTGTGTTATGCCATCAGCAGCAATGTAATTAAAGAAAAATTGGCCAATGTCAGTGGTTTTTCAATAGCCGCTCTTTCATTTTTATTGATTGGCCCATGGGCTGGCGTTTATTTGATTTTTTCTGATATCCCGGCAAATTTCAACAACGAAGGAGCGCTTGTTAATTTTATATATATAGGATTGTTAGCTTTTCTCTCTTCATTTCTTGCAGTTACCTTTTTCAATATCCTGATAAAATACACAACTACCATTTTTGCAACTTCGGTTACTTATATTATTCCGGTCTTTGCTATCATATGGGGTTATATCGATGGAGAAAAAATAAGCCTTTTTCAATTTCTCTGGATTGGAATAATTCTATTCGGAATATATTTGGTAAATTACAAGGAAAAAACAAAATAATGCCAAAAAGCCGATTTGTCTTACTTGCCATTCTATCAGGAATACTTCTGAGCCTTGCCTGGGCAGGCTGGATGAATAGCCTTATCCTGATGGTTGCTTTTGTTCCTTTATTGATTATTGAAGATAATCTGTATAAAAACAGGCAGATCCACCGATCTTTTTCTGCCTTTAAATATTCTATAATTTCTTTTTCTATATGGAACATTGCTTCAGCCTGGTGGATATCTGAGATATCTGTAATTGGAATGGTGCTTGTACTTTCGCTGAACAGCATTTGTATGGCTTCGGTGTTTTGGCTGTTTCATGCAGGGAAACGAAATTCAGGAGCACAAACCGGTTATATTCTGTTTATCTTTTTTTGGCTGACCTTTGAATATCTGCATATACATTGGGAACTGTCATGGCCCTGGTTAAACCTGGGCAATGGATTTGGTAAAAATCCAAAGCTTATTCAATGGTACCAGTATACCGGATCGTTGGGTGGCTCATTATGGGTGTTAATGGTAAACCTGCTTATCCATCAGGCTATAAAAAGGATTATTGAACATAATAGAATTAGCAGGGCTTTAGGATCAATCCTGTTTGCAGTGTTAATAATTATTGCGCCAATAATCTTTTCGTATACAATTTATCAAAGAGATACAAACACAGGCATTAAATTAAATATAGTTCTGATACAGCCTAATATTGATCCCTATACGGAAAAATTTGACAAATTAGACGAACCTGCACAATTGGACCGGATACTTCGCCTTGCTCAGGACCAGGCTACTGATAATGTCGATTTTTTTATCGCTCCCGAAACAGCTTTGCTTACCAGAAAATGGGAACATCAATTATTCTCCGATCCATCCATTCAGCAGATTGTAGCTTTCCTTCAGAATTATCCAAAGGCACATTTTATTATAGGAGCGGTTACTGCCAAACAATATCAGCAAAATGAAATAAGGCCTTCAACTGCAAGGAAATTAAAAGAAACCGGCGAGTATTACGATCAGTATAATTCAGCATTGCTGATATCACCTGACGGGGAAATTGATATTTACCATAAATCGCAACTGGTTTTAGGTGTGGAACGGATGCCTTTTCCTAAAATGCTTGGTTTCCTCGAAAATCTGATTATTGACCTTGGCGGATCAAAAGGGAGTCTGGGGTCCGATTCTCAGCCAAACATGTTTATATCAGAAAAAAAAGATTCGCGTATTGCTCCACTAATATGCTACGAGTCTGTCTATGGATCGTATTTAAACAGCTTTATTAAGCTTGGAGCCAACATCGTAGTAGTTATCACAAACGATGGCTGGTGGGGAAAAACACCGGGTTATATCCAGCACCTTCGCTACTCGCAAATCAGGGCAATTGAAACCAACAGGTACATTGCACGGTCGGCAAACACAGGTGTAACATGCTTTATTGACACAAGGGGCGAACTAATAAATCCGGTTTATTTTGACCAACAGACTGCAATTTCAGGTACCATAACGGCAAATAACAAGATAACTACCTATACACATTATGGTGATTACATAGGGAGAATAGCTGCATTTATATGTGTACTTATAATTTTAAACCTACTTGCAAAATGGGCAATATCAAGTAAAAAGAAAGGTACCGCTTAACCCTCATTTATTTCAGAATAGATCTTTTTTAACAGATGTGTGCCTCTGGCTATCCAGGCCGACCTGCCAATTCCCATTTCACTTTCGATGATTAGTGCAAGTTCCTTTTTTATTTCAGGCACTGATTGACTAACATTATACAATACCTGCATGGAAAGAACCCGAACTGCAATACTTTCTTTTTTATCCTGCAGTTTTTCGAAACATAAATTAACAATTCTCCCGGTTTGATCTTGTGAAAATGAAGTACGGGTAAATATTTTCACGAAATTTCGTTTTACACCATCAACATCAAACGAATTGAATGAGTCAATCATTCTATCGACAAAGGGTTCGATTAGCTCGGGATACTCTCTTGATATTGTTTCAATAACTCCGGCAGCTCTTTGGTTTACAGGATGTGGTGCCGTATAGATAAGATCGAACAGTTTACTAAATACCGACTTATCATTTCCGGCAATAAAACTTATATAATCGATGTTTGCACGCGATGGATCAGTCTTTAACTGCCCGATAAAATCAAATGAGTCGTCGCTCATCAGAATTGAAGAAGTGCCTGATACGGCTGTTATTCATTTAACATATTCTCTATGGCCTGATTGTATTCTTTTCTTGCATCCTCGATGAATCCATAAGATACATCATCGACCCTCATTTCGCCTTTTGTAACATGTCCGAGGGTTGAAAACGGGAAGTTACTCTCCATCATGAAATCGATGAATTCGTTTTCGCGATGTTGGGTTACAGAAACAATTACCCTACCTTGTGACTCACCAAACAAAAATGCATCTTCACGAACTTCAGCATCACTTGTTATATCGAATCCGAAGCCACGGGGCATCGAACATTCGAGCAAAGAAATAAAAACTCCACCTTCGGAAACATCATGTGCCGAGCACACAAGGTTTCGCTTGATTAATCCTCTTACTACTTTGTGCAGTTTAAATTCAGTATCAAGATCGAACCATGGTGCCGGAGATTCTTTCTCATTATGCCAACCAACCAGGTATTCCGAAGACGAGATGTCATTTTTCGATTCGCCAATCAGATAAATCATATTTCCTTTATTCTTAAAGGCCATGGTCATTTGATGGTTTTTATCTTCGATGATACCTAACATGCCAATTGTAGGGGTTGGAAAAACAGGAATGGTATTTCCATCGATTGTAGTTTGGTTATAAAAGCTAACATTTCCACCCGTTACAGGCGTTCCAAATTTCCTGCAGGCTTTTCCCATTCCTTTAATCGCTCCAACGAATTGCCAGAATGCTTCTGGATTGTACGGGTTGCCAAAATTCAGGCAGTTTGTAATTGCCGTTGGATTTCCTCCTGAACAGGTGATATTCCGGGCAGCTTCGGCCACAGCAATGGCAGCGCCGGTTTCCGGATCGGCCTTAACATAGCGCGAGTTACAGTCGACAGTCAAGGCAAGCGCTTTGTTCGTGCCTTTGATATTTACAACACCGGCATCAGATGGAAAATTAGTACTCATGTTAATTGTACCTACCATGGAATCGTATTGTTCGTATACCCATTTTTTCGATGCGATATTTGGCTGTTTCATGAGAGACCACGCTACTTCACGTAAATTCTCAGGCTGCGGAATATTCTTAATTGAGAATTTTTTAAATTCCTTGAAATATGCCGGTTCGGTATATTCCCTTTCATACACAGGAGCACCTCCTCCTAAAACAAGTGCATCGGCCGGGACATCAGCTACTAACTCATTATTCTGATAGAACATCAACCTGTCCTGATCGATAACCTCTCCGATGACCGCACAATTCAGGTCCCATTTCTCGAAAATATCTTCAACGATTTTTTCGCCGCCTTTTTTCACAACTACCAGCATACGTTCCTGCGATTCGGATAAGAGAATCTCAAAGGCTTCCATATTTTGTTGCCGCAATGGTACCTTATCAAGATAGATTTTCATCCCGCATTTCCCTTTTGCCGACATCTCTGAAGTGGAACAAATTATACCTGCTGCTCCCATATCCTGCATACCAACAACCACATCGGTTTTATTCAGCTCAAGAGTTGCCTCCAGTAAAAGTTTTTCCTGAAAAGGATCGCCAACCTGGATAGATGGAATATCATCGGCTGAGTTTTCTGTAATATCGGCTGATGCAAAAGTGGCTCCATGAATACCATCCTTTCCGGTTGATGAACCCACTATGTAAACCGGATTTCCTGTGCCTCCTGAAGTTGCAGAAATCACTTTACCATGTTTAACCAATCCTACTGACATGGCGTTTACCAGGGGATTCGTATTAAATGATTCATCAAAAAACACTTCACCACCAACAACCGGAACACCAAAAGAGTTTCCATAATCGCCGATGCCTTTAACAACGCCTTTCAAAAGCCATTTTGTTCTGTCGTTTTTCAGATTGCCAAAGCGAAGCGAATTTAATTGCGCTACTGGCCGGGCTCCCATTGTGAATATGTCGCGATTAATCCCACCTACGCCGGTTGCTGCCCCCTGGTAAGGTTCAACAGCACATGGGTGATTGTGTGATTCAATTTTAAATGCACATGCAAGGCCATCGCCAATATCAACAAGTCCTGCATTTTCTTCACCAGCTTCGGCCAAAAGATATTTACCTTCACGTGGCAGGGTTTTAATCCATTTTATTGAGTTTTTATAACTGGCATGCTCCGACCACATAACTGAGAATATGCTCAACTCGGTAAAATTGGGTTTGCGACCTAAAATTTCGTGGATTTTATCAAATTCCTCAGGTATTATTCCAAGGCTTTCGGCAATTTCAAGTGTTACTTCTTTCGACATATCTGCAACGATTCAAAATATTTGCAGCAAATATAGCAATTAAATAATCGGTTGCGATTGGCATAATCATGATTTCATGCAATACCTTCCTTCATCCCGGTGACATTTGTAATCCTGCTTTTTTCAGTAAGTATGTTTCTTTCTTCAGAAAATCAGCAGAATTTTTTGCCTTTGTTTTACATTTTGTATTGATATTTTTTGTAACTTATACAAAATGAAAAAAAATAGACAATGAAGAGTATTATTATTTGTGCAGATGGTACATGGAACAGACCTGAAGAGGAGATCGGCAAAGATTTTCCGACTAATGTTCTGAAATTTTCACGGGGCATTCGCCCAAGAAACAATAATGGTGAAGCACAAATAATTTTTTATGATTGGGGCATAGGATCGTATCACCAACATATTACAGGTGGGGCATTTGGAGCCGGGCTTGATAAAATCATTAAAGATTGCTACAGGTTTATTATCCATAATTACAACAAAGGCGACAGGCTATATTTTTTTGGTTTTAGCCGTGGAGCATACACAGTCAGGAGTTTGTGCGGTTTTATAAACAATTGTGGAATTATTAAAAACGAACACGGGAACAGGGTTGAGCAGGCATACAACCTTTACCGCAATCGTGACATTCATCCTAAGGATGAAGTATCAATGAAATTCAGGGAATACTATGCCCATGCTGACAAAACCGAGATCCATTTTGTAGGGGTTTGGGATACTGTTGGAGCACTGGGAGTGCCGCTAAGTGTGTTTTCGTTTGTCAACGATAAGCATATGTTTCATGACTTAAAGATTGGGAAGAATATAATAACGGCCCGGCATGCACTTTCTGTCGATGAAATGAGGGCCGATTTCAGACCCACTATCTGGAACTCGCAAAAAAGCAGGGATTTAAAACAGGTATGGTTTCCGGGTGTCCATAGCGATGTGGGAGGTGGTTATGAACCAGATTCCGACGGAGCAATACTATCAAATATATCATTGCACTGGATGATAAAAGAGGCTAAAGAAGCAGGATTGAGTTTCTATTCCTTCATGCAAAATGAAAAACAAAACCCGCTCGCAACAAAACATGAGGAATACAAAGGAAAATACAAGTTGTTGGGGAAACATCTTCGCAAAATTCATCAGCATACTAAAGTACATATCAGTGTAAAAATCAGGTACGAAAACGATAAAACCTACAGACCCTATCCCATTGAAACATTTCTAAAAGCTAATAACAAATGGCCTGATATAGAATATGATGAGTAATGACAAATAACAATACTCAAGATCCAAATTACAATTAAATCCCAAAGCACAAACATCAATGAATCAAATCGTTCTGCATTTTAGGTCATTGAAAACTGGCATCTATTTGGAGTTTTCTTGTTATTTCTATTTAACAATTTTCGATATCGCCTTAAATTCTTTTGTATCTGAATATCTTAACAATTCAAAAAGAATTGATTCATATGTTGAAATAAGCGCACCTTCCTGTTGCATCCTTTCAATTGCAAATTTTTTATCATTCGGATTTCTTGAACCTACACAATCCTCTACCACAACCGGATGGTAACCACGGTTTATAAGGTCGATAACTGTTTGCAAAACACATACATGAGTTTCGATACCTGTAATAATTACATTGCGCCGTGACGAAACTGCAAGGTCTTCGTCGAATCGTGGTTCATCGCAGCAACTAAACGACATTTTTTCAATATGGTTATAATCGCCAATTGCCTCCGATACTGAATCTATGGTAGGTCGTAATCCAGGCGTATATTGTTGTGTAACCATCAGTGGGATACCAATTTCTTTTAATCCCTTGATTAGCTTAATGGTGTTATTCTCCAGTTTTTCATGTTCATGTATGTGAGGAAACAATGCACCCTGGATATCAATAATAATGGCTATCGTATCATTTTTTAGTATTCTCATCGTAGTAGTTTTTTATTTAGAACTGTTTATTTCACATAATTGTTCAATGTCAAAATCGCATTGTAAAGGTTGTTTTTTCATTAGGTATGGAATAAGCTGAAATCGTACCGCCATGCAATCGAACAATTTGACGCGACAGGCTTAACCCGATTCCCGATCCTGATGGTTTAGTGGTAAAAAATGGTATAAAAATTTTATCGATTACTTCTGAAATAATGCCTTGTCCATTATCTTCGATCTGGATTATTATCCTTGCCCGTTCGCTTAGATAGGCACGAAGGATAATTTGCGGGCTTACAGTATGTGCAAGTGCATGTATTGAGTTTTTTATCAAATTTATGATGACCTGCTCAATAAGTTCTTCATCGGCAGTAATCTCAAGATCAACGGGATCGACTTGTATTTTCAGGTCGATATTTACAGCACCTAATTCTTTACCCAATAAATTTTTGATATTCTTAAAAATATTGGTGACCTTAAAAATTGAAAAATTCGGTTTGGGAATTCGGGTCAGATTGCGGTAAGTCTCAACAAAATGGAGCAAACCCGAACTTCTTTTATTAATGGTTTGTAATGCATCTTTAATATCTGAAAATGATTCGGCCAATTCTTGCGATATCTGTCCTTGGTTGGTTCGATTAAGATCGCTAATCATGCTGTTTACAGTAGCAGTTAGGGACACAATGGGTGTAATTGAATTCATTATTTCATGTGTTAAAACCCTGATGAGTTTTTGCCATGCCTCCATTTCTTTTTCTTCCAGTTCGTTTTGGATATTCTGAATGGAAACAAGAGTAAGCAACTGATCGCGTATTTTAAATTCCTTTGCATAAATAACTACCTGAAAAATATCGTCGGCATCCTGTAGCTTAACAAGTGCTTTTTCGCCGGTTTGCAAAGTTTGCAGCACATCGACCAATTCGGATGAGACATCGGTAAGATCCTGGATAAAGCGAAGATTACTTTTTCTGAACATGCGTTTTGTTGCATTGTTATACATCTCGACCTTTCCGTTTTTTTGATATGCAATCATACTTATGCCAATGTGTTGTATCACATTCTGAAGGAAGAAATATTGTTCTTCTTTTTCGTCTCTTATTTTCTGAAATTCGCTTATTACATTATTAAAAACACTTTTCATTTCGTCGAACGAACTACCAAGGCCCTCGATCTCAAATGATCGTGTAAATTCAGAATATTTAATGGCATCAAGAAAACTTGTAAGGTAATGATTAGTCTTGTTTACATGCTTAATTAACCAAATTACCTGGACAACTATAAGTACACCAACTAAGATCGAACTGGTGTCATAATCAGTATTGTTAAGGAGGTAAAAGAAAATAAATATCGATACAACCAAGCCTACAACACGCAAAATTGTATATGTCTGAAAATTTTTATAAACCATATTTTTCAAGCCTTCTGTAGAGCGATGTCCTTGTTAGCCCTAATTCATTTGCCGCATGGCTCACATTTCCTTTGTGCCTTTGCATTACCCGGTTAATAACTTTTCGTTCTAATTCGTCGAGATTAAAAGTATCAAGTTCAAGATCGTCGACTTTTTGTGGCGACTTAAGAAAGAAATCATCAGCATCCAGGCGGTTTCCATCGCTCATAATAACGGCCCTTTCAATAGCATGTTGTAACTCACGGATATTTCCAGGCCACGAATATTGTTCGAGTTTCCTTATTCCCTGAGGACTTATTCCTTTCAGGTTCTTTTTATATTTCTTTTTATTGATATTTAAGAAATGATTGGCAAGAAGAGCGATATCTTCGATTCGTTCGCGCAATGGGGGAAGATGAATTTCAACGGTATTGACCCTGTAAAGTAAATCCTGTCTGAACTTACCTTCGGAAACAATATCATAAATTGAAGCATTGGTAGCACAAATCAGTCGGATATCAAAATTCAGTGCTTTGTTTGATCCCACCCTTGTTACCTCTCTTCGCTCAATTACAGTAAGGAGTTTAGCCTGTAATGGAAGTGATAGGTTTGCAATCTCGTCTAAGAAAAGTGTTCCTCCTGATGCAATTTCGAACCTGCCTGGTTTTTCTTTTTTGGCATCGGTAAACGCTCCCTTTTCGTGACCAAACAATTCGCTTTCGAACAAGGTTTCGGCTATGGCTCCCAGGTCAACACTAACAAATACATCATCGGCACGTACCGAGGCACGGTGCAGAGCACGGGCTACTACCTCTTTTCCTGTACCGTTCTCTCCAAGGATTAACACACTGGCGTCGGTTTCTGCCACCTTTTTAATTGTAGCAAATACCTGTTGCATTCCAGGCGATACGCCGATAAAATCCTGGAATGGTTGATCTACTGCAGCGCTAAAACCAATTTGCTTTTGCTTTAGCTGAACGTTTTCCTTTCGCGATCGTCGCAACTTTATTGCCGATGAAATAGTAGCAAGTATCTTTTCGTTCTGCCATGGCTTCAGGATAAAATCAACAGCACCGGCTTTAATCGACCTAACAGCCTTCTCTGTATCGCCATATGCAGTAATAAATAATACCACCGCATCGGGATCGATCTCCAGAATGTTCTGCAACCAGTCGAATCCCTCCTTACCTGAAATGGCATCCTTGGTAAAATTCATATCCAGCAGGATAACATCGTAATCTTCTTTCGCCATCATGCCGGGAATTTTTCCAGGATTGATTTCAGTATGTATCAGTTCAACATGTTTTTTTAGCAACAGTTTCAATGAAAACAAAATGTCCTCGTTATCGTCAACTGCCAGTATTTTTCCAATTTTGTCTGCCATGTTAAAAAATATTTTTCAAAAACAAGCTAATCCATAGCCTGTTCATCTTACTGTTTCTTCCTTATTAAATGAGGAATAAAGTTAGTTTTTAAATGGGATTTTGCAAAAGTTCGAACCTGAATGAGGCCGGAACTCAATTTGATGAACTTAAGTGTTATTATTTTTTGATGCGTCCTTTAATAAGCGTAAATTTCGAAAGCTAAAATCGCATTTCTGTAATATCAATGTAAATAATCTATGATGCATAAATACTTAAATTATATAGACGGAGAATGGCTTGCACCAAAAACAAACTATTGGTTCGAAAACATCAATCCTGCAAACAGCGAAGTAATCGGGATGTTTCCACGTTCGGGAAAAGAAGATGTAGAGTTGGCAAGCCGGGCTGCAATCAAAGCTCAGGTTAACTGGAAGAAAACACCCGGTCCGGTTAGAGCTGAGTTTTTAATGAAGGCCGCCTCCTACCTGTCTGAAAACAAGGAAAGGTTTGCAAAAGATCTGTGCCGTGAAATGGGAAAAACCATGGAAGAATGCATGGGCGATATCCAGGAAACTATTGACATGACTGTATTCTGCGCAGGCGAGGGACGTCGAAACCTGGGCATGACAACGTTATCTGAAATTCCTGGAAGGATAATCCAGTCTTATCGAGTTCCAGTTGGGGTGGTCGGTGCCATTACTCCCTGGAATTACCCAATGGCCATGCCTGCCTGGAAAGTAATGCCAGCCCTGATTACGGGAAATGCAGTAATCCTGAAGCCTGCAGAAGACACTCCCTTATCAGCAGTAAACCTTGCAAAGGCATTCGAATATGCAGATATGCCAAAAGGCATATTAAATGTTGTGAATGGATATGGCGAAGAAGCCGGTCAGGCTTTGGTTCACAACCATAATGTTAACCTGATTTCTTTCACCGGATCGACTGAGACAGGTACTTTAATTGCGCAGCAATGCCCAGTTAATTTTACACGAGTAGCTTTAGAAATGGGTGGAAAAAATGTGATGGTCATCTTAAACGATTGCAACAAAAAGGCAGCCATACAAGGGATTATTCGTGCTGTATTTGCAACTGCCGGACAACGCTGTGCTTCGGCAGGTCGGGTAATAATTGAGGAAGGAGTTTATGATGAAATCCTCGATGGGGTGTTGGTAGAAATGGAAAAGTTAAACGTCGGGCATGGAATTGATACAAGCAGCGATATCGGGCCAATCATTAACAAAATCCGGCTTCAAGAAATACATAACGACGTTTTGATAGCTGTAAAGCAAGGAGCCAAAATTCTAAAAGGCGGTTTCATTTTAAAAGAAGGAGAACTGGCCCACGGCAGCTTTTATGCCCCTACCCTACTTTCCAATGTCACTCCTATAATGGAAATTGCCCAAAAGGAAACTTTTGGTCCGGTTGCTACAATTTTTAAGGTAAAAGATTACAAGGAGGCAATCGCAATTGCAAACGATATCAAATATGGTCTGACCGCTGGAATTTTCACAGAAAACATAAACAAAGCCCTGGCCTTTGTAGATGACATCGAGGCCGGGTCGGTGTTTGTGAATACTGCCTGTGTTGGAGCCGAAATCCACTTGCCCTTTGGAGGCATGAAAGGCTCAGGCAACGGACGTAGGGAAGGTGCCAGCCATATGCTTGACATTTATTCAGAATGGAAATCGGTTTCGATTCAACAAATAGGAACTATCTCATAGTACTAAATTCGTTAGTTTTTCATTGTGTAAACGGATTACTAAAATCAGGATTTGTCAGGAATAAGGAATCAGTCATTGTAAAAAGAAAAGCAATTATTTTATCTTTTTCATCCTCAGTTAACCTTACTCCTCCCCTGTGGGCAAACTCCATTTTTGAATCAATGTTGTAACAATTATTTACTCCATCACTATAGAAATCAAGCACTTCCCTCAAAGTGTTAAATCTACCATCATGCATGTATGGTGCAGTAACTGCAACATTTCTTAATGACGGAATCCTGAACAAGGCTATGTCTTTTTCTCTTCCGGTTATTCCTCCCCTTCCTTTGTCTTTGTAATCATCAGGATTGTATATCGAATCAAGTCCATTATTAGAAAATTTTGCGGTTGTTCCCAGCGAATTAGCTTCTGTAACATGGCAATGCAGGCAATCCCCTTTTGTCATTTCATTTATCAGAACAAAACCATCGTATTCCTCTTTAGTAAACAAGGCTTCACCTCTTAATACTTTATCGTATTTTGAATTATTTGAGATGAGTATTCTTTCAAATTGAGCAATTGCCTTAGCAATCAATATACTGTCAATTTCAGTTGAACCAAAAGCAGCCTGAAACTTTAATCGATAAAACTCATTTTGTTTGATACGCTGCTCAGCAACCTTCCAATCGAGGTTCATTTCATTATGCGCCCTGACAGGTAGAAACACCTGGTCTTCAATACTTAATGCTTTACCATCCCAATGCAAGAATGGATACCAGGCAAGATTGAACAAGGGCATCGTATTCCGTTGCATTAATTCTCCGGAAATACCCACACTATATCGTTTAGGAGCATCTGAAAAGGCTGCCTCCTGGCTATGACAACCAGCACAAGAAATTGATTTGCTTAGGCTTAATATCGGATCATAAAATAAGTGCCTGCCCAAATCAATCCCCTCAACAGTGGGTACATTTTGTGTGGCTGGCATTGGTGGAAAATATTTCAGATCAGGAAATTGATATGGCGTAGGCTTATTGCTTTGTTTACTACTTATCATTATGATGAATAAGACAATAACTGTAAATATTATAATACTCCTATTAATCAAATTCATAGCTTAATCATGCTGAAGTATTACTTTAAACGTTTCTGTTTTGACGTTTGTTTTTACTTTGAGAAAATACACACCATTTTCATGATGACCTATATCAATATAAAACTTTGTTGGGCTTATACCCCATTCCTGTACAATCCGGCCTTGTAAATTTATCAGATGAATATGTTCAATAATATGAAAATCATTGATTTTCCTGGTTGTGATATTAACAAACCTACTTGTTAGATTCGGATATACTTTCATGTACTCCTCTTGTGCCTCTACGTTTATTGTATGAATCCAGGTAAAGTATGCAATCATGTTGTCCATCAACCAGCCTTCCTTGTTATTATCCACTGAATCGGACATAAGCGTATATCTAAAGTGAATGGTATCAGGAAAAAAGCTCATCCATGACAGATCAAAACATAACCATATGTTATTCCAGGTGCTATCTGTCCCACTAAAAGCATAATCACCAGAAATAAGAGTATCTTTATTTACCCAGTCATAACCATAAAAATCATACACATAAGGATTGTTAAAAGCGTTCTGCCATGAAACACCCTCGTCGATCGAGAATTCCACTATTCCTCCATCATAATCGTGATCCATGTCGAGCTTCTGCATCCACTGAAGTGCGAGTATTCCAAAAGGCCCCCATGTATTGAAAAGCTTCGTTCTGTATCGGGAGATATTATTAACCGGATAAAAATTCACTGTATCTGTAACAATAGCATATGGTTGGGTAGCTGCACTATCAAATATAGATTTTTCAGGTGTCCCTATTTGCCAAACGTTAGTAGAGGATGTATCTAATTCAACAATTATTGAATTAGTATATGAGGTATCTTCTCCATCGAAGTACTGATTGTACATTTGACCAATCCCCATAAATGGTAACATAAGCATGATTAGTGTGGTAAAAATTATTGATCTCATTACAATATATTTTAAATTATTATCCTTACTCAAATGGTGCTATAGTGGCTGGTTTATTTAGAACAGTTAATTGACAAATAATACAATTATCGTTTTCAATTATCTCGTAAAGGTAGAAAAAATTTACTAATATTTTCGGTTATATCTTATATTAATTTTTGTTTTTGCAATTGGTATTCCTGAGTAACAAAAGACTTT
>CAYLZH010000127.1:0-13998 GCA_964388245.1 uncultured Bacteroidales bacterium | reverse complement strand
TTCCACTGATCTCAAAATTCATGATTCAAATTTTTATTCTTCAACAATTTCTACTTTTTCAATTTTATCGCCTTGTTTTATCTCGTCGATAACATCAACTCCTTCGGTAACTTTGCCAAAGCAGGTGTGGTTTCTGTCAAGGTGCTGGGTGTTTTGCCTGTTATGGCATATAAAAAATTGAGAACCACCTGTGTTTCTTCCGGCATGTGCCATCGATAAAACACCACGGTCGTGGTATTGGTTCTCTCCATCCAGTTCACAATCGATTTTGTATCCCGGGCCACCTGCTCCGGTTCCATCAGGGCATCCACCCTGGAGGACAAAATCAGGGATCACCCGATGAAAAGTAAGACCATTGTAGAAGCCTTTTTTGGCAAGATTAATAAAATTATTGACGGTATTTGGTGCATCTGCATCGTAAAAGTCAACCTTCATTACACCTCTTTCAGTATGAATTTCAGCTTTAAACATATTAGTTATTAATTAATTTATTAAAACGGGTTCAAAAGTAAACAATATAATTTGATAAAATAAATCGGATTATGTTGTTGTAAACTATTCCGGTATTGGACATAAAGCAGTAGATTTGGACAAAAATTCAGTATGAGGATAAATCAGGTTGTAATAGAAAACTTTAAGGTTGCTTTCAGTTCGATAAGAGCAAATCTTTTACGTGCTATCCTGACCATATTGATTATTGCTATTGGTATAACAGCGCTTGTTGGGATTTTAACGGCTATTGAGGCCATTAAGGATTCGATTCATTCCAATTTTACGAATATGGGTGCAAATACAATTACGATCCAGAAAAAATGGTATTACTCTAAAAGCCACCGAAAACGTAGAAAAAACAAGTCTTTTGTATCTTATCGAGAAGCAACAAAATTTAAGGAAGAGTTTAAGTTTCCGTCGTTAATTTCGATATCGAATAATGCAACCGGATCGGCAACTGTAAAATATAAATCAGAAAAGACAAATCCCAATATATCGGTACTTGGTGTTGATGAAAACTACTTGTCGTCTGCTGGTTATGAATTAAGAATTGGCAGGAATTTTTCTGGCAGCGAAATAGCAATGAACAGGAACCTGGTGATAATTGGCAGCGAACTGGCCAACAATTTATTTGGGAAATCGAATCCAATTGATGAAATAATTGCCATTGGAAACGGTAAGTATAAAGTTATTGGGGTGCTACAGGAAAAAGGCACTACTTTTACTGGTATGGGCGATAAATTTTGTTTGTTGCCTGTAACGAATGTTCGGCAATATTTCTCGAAACCCGAGGCAACATACAATATTAATATTCAAACTTACGATCCTAAACTTCTTGATTTTGCTGCTAGCGAAGCTGAAGGATTGTTTCGTGTTATCAGGCAACTAAAGCCAACAGATGAAAATGATTTTTCGGTCGAAAAAAGTGATAACCTTGCATCTTTACTTATCGAAGATCTAAAATATGTTACCATTTCTGCCACCTTGATTGGCGTTATAACTTTATTAGGAGCTGCCATAGGCCTAATGAATATAATGTTGGTTTCAGTCTCGGAACGTACACGCGAAATAGGAACACGAAAAGCAATAGGAGCGAAAAGCCGGACCATAAAGCAACAATTTCTTTTCGAGGCAATCATTATAGGACAAATGGGAGGAGTATTAGGAATTATCCTTGGAATATTAATAGGAAATCTGCTGGCTGTTTTAATAGGTGGTCCGTTTATAATTCCATGGATATGGATTTTAATCGGGATAATCCTGTGTTTTATTGTTGGAATTGCTTCAGGGTATATTCCTGCTATAAAGGCATCTCGGCTCGATCCTATTATTGCACTACATTACGAGTAGGTAAATCTGTACTATACGCTTTATCTTTGCCTCGAATGATTTATCAAAAGTTATCAATACTTGAATATTTAGGAATAAAAATAAATTTAGCTTTTCGTAAATTTGCCGGAGGATAGTTGAATCAAAATTTCAAAATGGGCAGTCTAAATAAGGAAATAAAGTTGTTCTCCGGCAGGGGATCAAACTATGTAAGCGAAAAAATTGCTAAAGCATCAGGAGTTAATTTAGGTAAGATAGAATTTCGGAAATTCAGCGATGGAGAATTCGAGATATCATACGATGAGTCGGTTCGTGGTGCACATGTTTTTATTGTTCAGTCGACATTTCCTCCTGCAGAAAATCTTATGGAACTCCTGTTTCTGATTGATGCTGCCAAGCGGGCATCTGCCTATAAAATAATTGCTGTTGTTCCGTATTTCGGATTCGCCCGTCAGGACCGCAAGGATAAACCCCGGTGTTCGATAGGTGCAAAACTGGTTGCCAATTTGCTAACTGCAGCGGGTGTCGACCGGATTATGACTCTCGATCTTCATGCCGATCAAATACAGGGCTTTTTCGATGTGCCGGTTGATCATTTATATGCCTCGGCCATATTTGTTCCATATCTGCGGAGCCTGAATCTTGATAATATGATTATTGCTGCGCCTGATATGGGAGGTGCCAAACGTGCCAATTCATATGCGAATTTCTTGCAAACCGGACTGGTCGTAAGTCATAAGGTTAGGAAAGCTGAGAATGTCGTTGGAAATATGACAGTTATAGGGGATGTACAAGGTAAAAATGTAGTTATAATAGATGATATGATCGACACGGCCGGGACAATCACTAAATCGGCTGAAATAATGATAGAACGTGGTGCAAAAAGTGTCAGAGTTGTAGCCACACATCCTGTTCTTTCGGGTCCGGCTTATGACAGGATCAACAACTCGCCAATCGAGGAATTGGTGGTAAGCGATTCAATACCCATCAAACCTTTAAGTAATAAGATCAAAGTATTATCGATTGCCGAGGTGTTTGCTGATGTTATTCACAGTGTATACGAGCACCGGTCAATCAGTTCGAATTTTCTTATAAGTTCCTGATAAGAATTCGAAGTATTGGGACTGTTGAATTAACATGCCGGCTATTCACGGTCTATTAGTAAGGAAAATGATTTAAGATTGATGGTTGACGATTTCCTTTAGAATAACTTTATCCCCAGACTTCTTTTGCTTCTTAATGTCAGCCAAAGCTATTTACGAAATCTCTAAGGTGTATCTCATAATCCTAATAAATCGCTAATTTCTTCAGGGGTTAAAATTCTCTTTACTTTACCTTCTTCAACCTGTTTGATACTTTCTTTAATCCTTTCTATCATTTCGGCACTAAAATAAACATCATCTTCATTCACAGGAGTTAAAGCATAAGCTCTGTTTGTTCCACGTTGGACGAAGATTTGTTCTCCTTTATCGGCCTTTTTAAAGTATAACTTTTGATTTTGTCTAAATTCCCTACTACTTATTATCAACTATATCTCTTGAACTTGAAGTGTACCAATATGGTACAAATCTACTAAGCTCATTTATTTTGATTTTAAATTGTACCTTCACAGCTATAAAAAAATCAATTACTGAGTTATGAAAAATACACTACTAATTTTAAGTTGCCTTGCTATAGTTGCAATGGTAGCTTGTACAGGCAATCAAAAAAAGGAAACCGCAACAATGGACATCGACAAGGAATATAAAATCCCGGAATCGGATGTTAGTGCAATAAAACAAGCATTGATCGATAAGTTTGGAAGCAACCATGAATTTCGTATTTCAAAAGGTGTAAATCAGGTTATCGGACTTTGGCGAAATGAGGACGGAAGTATTGAAAAATTAAAATCATTTTGTCTTGACAATTTTTTAGCCGATCCTGCAACGCTCGATATGGCTTTTAACCGGATATCCCGGAACCTTGAAATAGTTCAAGGAAACTTTCATAAGATGAATGTCGGCCTTAAAGAACCATTGCATGTTGATGATGGCGAAAAGCAGGATATTGATAATTTGTTTGGATCATATGCCGCATCGTCACATTTTGCCGATGATATGTATAAAACAAAAATTGCTTTTTATGTTGCCCTTAACTTTCCGTCGTACAGCCTTAAAGAGAAATCGAAATTAGCGGATAAATGGACACGCAAAGAATGGGCCTATGCCCGGATGGGTGATATGTTTACTTCGCGCATTCCTGCCAAATTATATCAGGATATAGCAAATGCTTACACCCAATCAGACAGTTATATTTCTGATTACAATATTTTTATGGGTAACCTGATCGATGAGGAAGGTAAAACATGGTTCCCAAAAGAAATGAAACTGATAACTCATTGGGGCTTGCGCGATGAGCTAAAATCGAACTATGCAATTGAGCAAGGATTACTGAAGCAGGACATGATTTATTCCGTTATGAAAAATATAATCAGCCAGGAGATTCCACAGAAAGTAATTAATTCAGATAAATATCGATGGAATCCAAAAACAAATCAACTATTTGAGAATGGAGAAGAAGTAACTTTCGAACGGGAGCAGGATACTCGTTATCAGAAATTGTTAGATAATTTCCTGGCAGTTAAAGCAATCGATCCATACGAACCACAAATGCCTACATATATTCACAGGGCTTTCGACGGAAATATGGAAATTACCCAGCCTGAAGTTGAGGCTTTGTTTAGCGAATTTGTGTCATCACCTCAGGTAAAGCAGGTTGCTGAATTAATCAAAAAAAGGTTAGGCCGCGATTTAAGGCCCTACGATATCTGGTATGATGGATTTAAATCGCGAAGTTCGATAAATGAAGAGGAACTGAATAAAATAGTATCCGAAAAATATCCGAATGTCCAGGCATTCCAGAATGATCTTTCAAACATATTGATCAAGTTAGGATTCAAGTCACAGATTGCGCAGTCTATTGCAGATAAGATAAAAGTTGATCCGTCGCGCGGGGCCGGCCATGCCTGGGGTGCCGAGATGCGGGATGACAAATCGAGGCTCCGGACCCGGTTTGGAAAAGACGGGATGGATTACAAGGGCTACAACATTGCGATACATGAGTTTGGACACAACGTTGAGCAAACCATAACCCTGCATGATGTTGATAATTATATGCTCCACGGTGTTCCAAATACAGCTTTTACCGAAGCCATAGCTTTTCTGTTCCAGGCCCGCGATCTTGAATTACTTGGCATGAAAAGCTCGGATGGAAATAAACATCATTTGAAAGCTCTTGATAATTTTTGGTCGTCATACGAGATCATGGGGGTTTCACTTGTTGATATGAATGTTTGGAAATGGTTGTATGCCAATCCTGATGCAAGCGCGGCCCAACTGAAAGAAGCTGTAATCAGTATAGCAAAAGACATATGGAATAAATACTATGCCGATGTTTTTGGAAGTTCTGACGAGCCAATACTTGCTATTTATTCACACATGATCGATAATCCCTTGTATCTTTCAAACTATCCGGTTGGCCATCTTATCGATTTTCAGATTGAAAAATATATCGAAGACAAAAACCTTGCTGATGAAATTACCAGGATGTTGGTGGCCGGCAGGATAATCCCTCAGGCATGGATGAAGGAGGCAGTAGGGGAGAAGATTTCAATAAAGCCAGTTCTCGACGCAACAAGCGAGGCATTGAAAGTAATTTAACGGATTGCTTTTTCTAGATTGCCGAAACTTAACCAGATATTTTATTGTTTTAGCATGACGTATTTGTGCCGAATTTAGCTAATGGAATTATTCTGGTTTTAATCATCATTGTAAAATTTAAAGTTCTGGATTATGGAAACAATACACACCGTTTATACCGGCCAGTTAAGGACGAGGGCCCGCCATTTACAATCGGGCAATGAGATAATTACCGATGCCCCAATCGACAATAAGGGCAAAGGTGAAGCATTTTCTCCTACCGATTTACTTGCCACATCATTGGGCAGTTGTATGATGACAATAATTGGAATAGCGGCAAACGAACATGGTTTCGATATTGATGGAACAAAAGCCAGGATAACGAAAATTATGGCGAGCAAACCCAGGAGAGTGCAAGAGGTTGTTGTTGAATTTGATTTTCCGAAGAACGATTACAGCGATAAGCAAAAGAAAATTATTGAACGGGCTACCAAAACTTGTCCATCTTCATTAAGCCTGCATCCTGACCTGATACAAACTATCAGGTTTAATTATTAGTGATTTAGCGAATGAAAGAGAGTAAAAAATTTCATTGGCAGCATGTAGTGCTGGTTTCCTTGGCCCACATGCTGCACGATATCTTTACATCCTTTTTTGCACCCCTTCTTCCTTTATTGAAAGAGAAAATGGCCCTGAGTAATTCTACCATTGGACTGCTAACTGTAATTCAACGCTTGCCTTCGGTTTTCAATCCATTAGTTGGAATTATAGCAGATAAATTTCCGTTAAGGGTATTTGTAATTGTATCGCCTGCAGTTACGGCTATAACTATGAGCATGATAGGCTTAGCACCTGGTGTTGTGATTCTTGGAATCCTGCTTTTTACAACTGGTATAAGTTCAGCTTTGTTTCATACGCCTTCGCCGGTTTTAATAAAACAACTCTCGGGCGATAAACCCGGGAAGGGTATGAGCTTTTACATGCTTGGAGGTGAGTTTGCCCGCTCACTCGGGCCACTCATAATTACTGCAGCAGTATCATATTGGGGACTTGAAGGAAGCTGGCGTCTTATCACATTTGGCTTAGTAGCTTCGCTTATATTATATGTCCGCTTGAGAAAAATAAATGTTGCACCTGTCAGACAAAAAACTTCCGGGTATCAAAGTTTTTTTCTCATTTTTCGTGAGTTACTGCCCTTTTTTATGATTTTATCCGGATTTGTTTTTTTTCGGGGAATTGCCAAGGCAGCGCTTACAACCTATCTTACAGTTTATTTAGACGAGCAGGGTCAGAGCCTGTGGTTTGTAAACAGTGCCTTGTCTGTTTTTCAGTTTACCGGTGCAGTTGGTGTGCTATTATCCGGTATATTTTCCGACCGGATTGGACGTCATCAGACTTTGTTGATAATTTCAATTGCCACACCAATATTTATGGGATTGTTTCTGTTTTCTCAAGGAGGATGGCAAATAGTTGTTCTAATGGTACTCGGATTTTTTATCCTCTCAACAACACCGGTGTTATTATCATTGGTAACAAATATCAGAACATCGCATCCGGCTTTTGTAAGCGGTGTTTTTATGACTGTGAGTTTTATAATTGGCGCACTTGCAATTTTGCTAACCGGAATTATTTCTGACTTTATCGGCCTCGAAAATAGTTTTAAACTTGCTACCTTGTTATCGGCCGGTTCTTTACCATTTATTTTTTTGTTGCGGAAATGGGATAAATAGAAAAAATAGGACGAATACCTCCTCTATTATTGAACTATAATTTTCCGATTGATGCTCTTATCACCTATATGAAGCTGGATAAAATACATGGCTGGTGTTAAATCAATATTTAGATTATTTCCAGAGAATTCTTTCTGTTGAAAAACAACTTTCCCACTTAGATCGGTAATTGATATTAATTTTGCTGATATATCGCTGTTAAACCGGATGTTCCTGTTGATTACCGGATTCGATATAGTTACAGATTCCTTAACGGAAACTTCAATACCTATCGTTGAAATGCAATTTTCAGTCAGTATATTCTGATTTTCAATTATTCCAACAGGAGTTAAATCGATACCTGAAAAACCAGCGAAATTAGCTGGATATTTTTCACCCCTGAATATGGAATTTGCTTCAATGCCAGGATTATCATTCTGGTTAAAAATAGTTTCCCCAACAGGATTCCGGTAGCTCCATAAATGATCACCTGATTTGTTGATTTCTGATATTCTGCCAATCGAAGATTCACAAATGATCATGTTACCATTGGGCAATGCATGGGTGCCCGACTTCTTGTTTTCGTTAATGGTATCGCCCAGGATTGCACCATGCCACGACCAATCGGATTGTGTCGGAAGGAAAACCTGATTTTGCAAAGTGTAACCGGAACTATCTGCTACAGGGCTTATCAAATCTATTGAACTGAATGTGCCGGTTCCGTCGCCGCCATTATTGAAAACTGAAATTTTACCTTCATCTGGGTACCCTTGCTCAACCCATTTTGCATCGTGCGGAACATACAAAGATTGATCCTGTACACTTCCTTTCCGGTATACCTCCGGATTTCCCCATCGCCATAGAATATCACCGCCACGATTTGAATTCCCACCAGTATGGCTTGCTGCTTCGGCTGTGGTTGTACTATGATCGATAATATAAATTTCGCTTAAATGTCGCGAAGTTATCAGGACCTGGTCGAGAACAGGATTATAATCAATAGCATTGCCATGAGTCCAGTCGGAAACCTGTCCGTTATCATAATTTAAATCGATCAGTTCAGGATGGTCTTCTACAATCCCAAAGTTAGCTTTTGTGCTATCAATATCCTGGATAAAATGATCGAGGAATTTCCATTCCCAAACAACATTGGCACTGTTCGATCCAACCGGCTGAAGTTCAACAATCCGGTCCAGCTTGAAATTGTTTCCAATTAATGTGGAGTCTCTTCCGTGTTCAATGATTTGCGTAGGGCTCAAGATATCGCGTAATAAGCAAAGGATATTTCCATTTGGAAGTGGTTCAATATCGTGATGCTGCGAAAAGCCGTTATTGTTCATTGCATATGACCAAAGCAACGAATTGTCCCAATCGCGTATTTCCAGCGAATCTTTACCAGCACGAAGCAAGGTTCCATCTTCGAGCAGGTAACAAGTAGCTCCGGGAATTTCCGAAAAAGCCCACTCATTAACTATCTCACCACAATTATTAATCAGATACACCTTTTGGTTTTTTTCGGGTGAAAACAATGTATATCCATCAAAAACATCTAATGAATAATGTTGAAGTCCAATTGTTTGCGACAATATTGGATGTATCAAGCCAATGGCTATTAAACTGAATAAAAGGAAAAATTTTGTCAACTTCATAATTCTCTGATTTTCGGCAAAGATATATTTCTATAAACTACATTAAATCCAATAGGGATAAATTTAGCAGAAAATTTACAACATGTTCTATTCAGTTTTAATAGTGGCCACAAGAAAACTCCAATTAATATGCAACAAATATCATATAAAATCCAAATTCCAAACTTATGCTTGTAGGCATCTCAAAACCAGGTAACTTTGCATGAAGAATAAAAGAATAGAGGCTAAATTTTCTTTTTGGCCATTTTTTCTTATTTCCAGATAATATTTTGATGAAATTTTTAGGGTAAGTCCTTTTGATTTAACCAATAAAATTGTATATTTGGTTCGATTGTGATGATTATGGTTTTTGCACATTATTACCGACAAGCCCTGAAGCACATGGCCAAGCTGTGTATCTGTATTATTACAACACCATTTTTATCGATTCTGAATTTGCCTTTAGTTGATAAATGATTAATTCAATGATAAAATACTAAACCTAATACTTTAAGGAGGAAAAAAAATGCAAAAAAAACTACTCTCTTTGATTGTGCTGTTATTGGCATTAATACTCGGGCTGAATGCCCAGACACATTTTGGGACTGGGATTGACAGTTCTCTTACTGTGGCAAGTGGAGATGTATTTATGACAGATCTGGCAAAATCACCATTGACCGGTGATTACACAGCCGGTTCGGGTTCAATTATCGTTAGTGACGGTAGTATATTCCGGCGAGGCGATGAAATTATCATTATTACTATGATTGATCCTGAAACCGATATGAACCTGAACACAGTGGGCCGTTTCGAGATACACTATATCAGTTCAGTTTTTCAGAATCAGCTTTTTCTTGATGATTACCTGGAATATAATTATACCAGTTCAGGTGGAGCCAAGCATCAGGTACTACGGATTCACAATTTTACAGATGTAATGGTAAACGGAACCATGACCTGTTCAAATTGGGACGGAACAACAGGAGGTGTTTTGATTTTCAGGGCTTCTGGTACGCTAACAATTTCATCTACCGGTTTAATTCATGTTGATGGAAAAGGATATCGCGGTCATAACCGTCAAGGCGATAACCAACATGGCTATCAGGGTGAAGGAATTTTTGGAACTGGTGTTCAGTCGACCGCTCCAATTGGGAACGGTGCTGGTGGAGGACTTCATGCCTACGGTGGCGGTGGCGGAGGAGGCCATGCTTATGTAGGTGGTGTCGGAACAGGTGCCGATCCCGGACAAGGAGGGCTCACAGTTGGTGATTCTTCCCTTACAAGAGTTTTTATGGGCGGTGCTGGCGGTACCGGGGGCGATAACGATGGCGGCAATGCTGCAAATCCAAATGGTGGATTTGGAGGTGGCATAATTATGATTGCAGCTAACCAACTTAATAATTTTGGAATAATATCCAGCGATGGTTCAGCAGGACAGCATGGTGGAGGTGGAAACGATGGCGGTGCAGGTGGCGGTGCCGGAGGTTCTATTTTAGTTCAGACTGTTACGCTTCAAAACGATTCCAGCATTACTGCTTACGGAGGAAGCGGATATGCAGGTGGAAGTACTGGAGGAACTGGATCGGTTGGTAGAATTCATTTAGTTGCAAAAACACTTGTTAATACTGGAACTTTTGCACCTGCTGCATTAGAATCTCCGCTGGCCGGGATTATTCATCTGCCTTTAGGTGATTTTGCCAGTACCTCAGGACCATATTCCCTTGATGCAATGATTATTGATGAACAGGGAAATACCATAACCTCAGCATCAGTTTATTACCGCGTAAACAATGGAGGCTGGAATACCGTTGCCATGACAGGTGGATTTGGTGATATCTATTTTGGTAGCATTCCGGGCCAACCGTTAGCATCAGTAATAGATTATTATCTTACTGCAACAGATGGTACCGATATATATAACTCGCCATCGAACCCACCAGCTGAATTCTATACATTCGAAATAAACGGTTACCCTCCTTCATCATTTACAGTTACTGATTTGAACGATGGTAGTGTTGAATTAAACTGGGATTCACCTTTAAATGCAGGAGGCTTAACAGGATATAATATCTACCGTAGCGATGTTTCCGGATTTACACCAGGTCCTTCATATCTAATCGGGACCAGTACCGATACCTTCTTTATTGATAATACTGTAAACGATTTTTATACATATTATTATATCGTGGGTGCAAATTATGGTGGTTCAGTTTCAGCTTCGCAAGAAGAAAATATCCTGGTGAATAATCTGAGCGTAACCACAATTTTAGGTAATGTCTATCTCGAAGGACAATCGAACCATGCGAATATAAAGGTTCTTTTTATACCAAATTCACCCTCTGCGGTTCTCGATAGTACATATACCAATGCATTGGGCTATTATGAAACAACTATTAATCCGGGAATATATACCGTTACGTACGACAAAGCCACTTTCCAGCTTTACACACGTACATCCAATCTATCAATTGTTGATGACGTGAATTTCGGTGAGTCCACCCTTATGCAACTGGGTACAACAATTTCGGGCAATCAAACCGGAGTAATGTCCGGATTGTATACTGTTAATGGAAACATAACAGTACCCAACGGCGATACCCTGATAATTGAAGCAGGCTCTGAAATCCGCTTCCTTGGAAACTATCATATCTTAGTTTATGGTTTCTTGTTGGTTGATGGCGAAGAAGGAGATTCAGTTCTATTTACCTCAGCGCCTGCAAACCAGATACAAGCTCCCGGACAGTGGCAGGGATTTGATTTTTACAACGATTGCGATGATAATTGTAAAGTAAGCTATGCAAACATAGAATATGCTATTGATGGTATCTATATTGATGAGGCAAGTATTACAATAAATCATTGTACTATTTACTCTTGTAGCGACCGTGGTATTCAGTTGAATGGATCAACATCATATCCTGAAATTTGGTATGCTGAAATCTTTTCGTGTTACGATGGTATTTACAGCTATTATGCAAGGCCCGAAATTTTCAACATGAACTCGCATAATAATAGCAGATACGGATTGTTTTTTGAATATTATTCGTATGGGCATATTTACAACTCTTCATTTAATAACAATAGTTCCTACGGAATTTATCTTTATAACCGGGCTTCTCCTGGTATTTATGATTCAGAGATAAAGTATAATTCCAGTTATGGATTACAGACCGGAAATTATTGTAGTCCTGCAATTTATCGATGCGATATATCCTATAATTCAGGGTATGGGCTTATGATCGGCTATAATGGGAATGGTTGGCAAAGCACAGATATTGTTGATTGTTTGATTGAAGGCAATTCATCCTGGGCAATGCTTTTACGGCATTACCTCAATTCATCATCAGAAATTCGTGGAAATACTATCCAAAACAATGGAGGTGGAGTTTACCTTTATTATCAGATTGATTCAAGGATATATAATAATAAGATAATTGGAAATAATAGCCATGGCATGTATTTCGATAATAACCACTATTGCGATCCATATATTCATCATAATGTTATTGCATACAATAACGGCGATGGCATCCATCGCGACGAACACTATGGCTCACCAACAATTAGTTACAACACCATTTACGGAAATTATGGCGATGGTATTGAAGTGAATCAAAACAGCGGGGCTTTTCACATCAATAATAATATTATTGTAAACAACAATGGATATGGATTAAGAAGCAACAAGGTAGTCGGATCGTTTGAGTACAATAATGTTTATTCAAACGGAATTGGCGAAATCTCAAATCTAAGCAACCTGCCTATCGACACCTGGAATTATGTTTCATTCAATGCTCAAAACGATTCGGCTGATATCTATCTCAATATTTCAGAAGATCCATTATTACTGTTTGCTCTTGATTCTTCCGATTTGCAGTTATCGGCCTTTTCTCCCTGCATAAACACTGGCGATCCGGCAGTTTATGATCCTGACCAGACCGTATCCGATATAGGTGCCTATTATTTTGATATGGGATATCCACACCAAATTTATGTTGATGGATATGATAATGCAACTATAAGCCTTAGTTGGGATTCAATTGAAATTGATAGCCTGTTGTCATACAATATCTACTACAAACTAAATTCAGCATCATCTTATACTTTCTTTGGGAATACTACAATATTGTCAATCGATGTAACAGGACTGATTAACGATTCACTATACGACTTTACTGCAACAGGTGTATATCCTACATACGAAAGCGATTATGCTCAAAAGGTATCTGCTACACCAGGTATGCCGGGTGTAGATTTTAATCCCGAATCGTTTAATCTTACCATTACTACCGATACATTAAACGAGAATCTTTTGGTTACCAACAGTGGATCGAAAGAATTGCATATCGAAATCCCACAGGGTATGACAAAGGGTTCAGTACATTTCGATGGCAATAATGATTATCTCTATTATAATGATCCATCGGCATTGGAAGGAATGACTGCTATGACAATGGAAATTTGGGTTTATCGGCAGTCTGATGGCCATATCGAATTTTTTGGCAAACATTACAGGCAGTATTCGATGTATATTTCCAGTAATAATCATTTTGGAATGTATAAAGGTTTTTCCAATGATTTTTATGAAAGCTACGGTTCAGGATGGACTGTTCCAATTAACGAGTGGCACCATTTGGCCATTACCTGGGAAGGAACTGATATGTGTTTCTATGCCGATGGAGAATTGGTAAACCAAAATGGCAATGTAATGGCCAATGCCATTCCAAACCTTACATATTACTTTGGACTTGGAACCCGTGCACACGACTGGAATTATGATTTTAATGGCTATCTGTCCGAGGCCAGGATTTGGAACTATGCCCGTAGTCACGAAGAAATTCAAAGATACATGTATTCATCACTTGATGCCCCTCAAACCGGACTGATAGGATACTGGCCCTTAAAGAGTAATTATAATGATTATTCAGGAAACGGTATAAATCTTACACCAGCAGGAAATGTATATGTAAGTAGCTCACAAATCGGTTTCGATGTAATACCCTATATCCTGCCAAACGGTGAAAGTTATGATATACCTGCTTCTTCAAGTTTACTAATACCATTTGATTTTCTCAATACCGGACAAAACGGGACTCACTTATAAACCCAGCACATCTTTACAAATATTCCTGACAACCAGGATATAGAATATGAAATGGCCCT
>CAYLZH010000126.1:0-14066 GCA_964388245.1 uncultured Bacteroidales bacterium | reverse complement strand
CTTGTATCGCAGTCAACAATTAAGCGCACGTTCGATGAAGCTGAAATAAACGGATGTAATTTCATTCAGTGAATTTTTAACTGATTGAAACCGGGTTTCACCACCCTTTACAAGAGTATGGGGAGTTGTGAAAGCATAACCTGTGCATAATTCTTTCCAGTAATCGAATTGGTTTCCGGGTAAGGCCAAAACAATATTTATGTTTTTATCAAATTGAAAAAATGCATCGATGCTGTGCATGAGTACAGGTTTCTTCCGAAGCAGCATAAATTGTTTTGGAATGTCGGCTTTCATCCGTTTTCCTGACCCGCCGGCAACTATAATTACATTTTTAATCATCAGGATTTAGACGAGGGCATATCTATTTGGTTGCTCAATTTCATATCAATAAAACGTTATTATCAAATCTTCTATTGAGGTCAGAAAAGAAAAATCTCGTAATTTTGGTTAAAATCTTAAAAAATGATACGATTTCTACTTTCTGTGTTTTTTATCCTATCTCTGTTTGTTCAGGCAATTTCTCAATGTAATTGTGATCCTCTGCCCCAGCCCGGCACAAATGAGACTGTAGTTTATGTTAACAATTTGAATGAATTGCAAACCTCGATTGCAAATGCATCCGGACAGACAACAATCTTTTTAAATAGTGGCGTTTATCCCGTTTCAAGCAGTTCCTTTGTAAATGTATACAACCCAAATATAACCATCAGATCAACTGCCGGACACCGTGATTCTGTTGTGTTTCAGGGACAGGGTATGGCTGCTTCCGGCCTTGGACATGGTGTATATGTGTCGGCCCACAATGTTACGATCGCTGATTTAACAGTTCGCGATGTTCAAAACCATGGCTTTTTTGTAACCCCGGGTGTTGATTCCTGCTTCTTTCAAAACGTTAGAGGCCTCGATTGTGGCGAGCAAATTTTTAAGGCCAGTGGTGATACAAGCTCATTACCAAAATACAATGGAATAATTCAATGCTCTGCATTTGAGTATACAACCACCCTCGATGATGGAGATGATGGATGGTATACCAATGGTATCGACCTGCTGAATTGCCACAACTGGATAATTCGCGATAACCTAATCCGAAATATCAAACATAATCCCGGACTAACCTCAACATTAGCCGGGCCAGCCATTTTATGCTGGCATGGAAGTACCAATACAATTATCGAACGGAATCTTATTATTGAATGCGATTTTGGAATTTCGTTTGGGAATGCAGGACAAGGTGGCATTAGTCATTCAGGAGGTATTATTAAGAATAATTTTGTGCTAGGTTATTCAACAAGCGATTTTGGAATCGGATTGGTTTATGCTCCTGGAGCTATCGTAATTAACAACACTGTATATTCGCCGGGAGGATGGCCATATTCTATCGAGGCACGGTTTGCCGAAACAAACAATTGTCAGATAATCAATAACTATTGCGACGAACCCATTTGGGACAACCGCGACGGAGCATCATGTATTCTTACTACCAATAGCATCAATGCACAAAGCAGCGATTTTGTGAATGTCCAGGAGGGGGACCTTCATTTAGTCTCAGATAATCTGAATGCTTCAAATGCAGGTACTTCAAGTATCAACAGGATACAGGATATCGATTGCGAATTTGTTGGAATGTCTCCCGATCTTGGAGCCGATGAATTCACTCCCTTAATTTCTGTCATTTCTCAGGATAAGGATGACTACGAGGTGCAGATATTTCAAGTATTCAATCATCAAAAACTCCTGATAGAAAATGCCGGCAACTCGATTGTTAAAATTATCGACGGAGCAGGACAAATAATATTTACATCAAAAGTTTGCGGCAATAGCTACGAAATCGATATGGCTAATCAGACCACCGGTATTTATTTTATTCGTGTTGAATCGGAAAAAAATATCATCTGCAAAAAAATTCTTCTCGCAAAATAATCAGGTATATTACTTAAACAGATCCTCGTCCCTTATCAGAAGCAAAATCGCTGAATGAGGAACAATGATCAGCTTTTCACGGTTAAATTCAATCTCATATGAGTTCGACTGAAGATAAACGGCCAGGTCGCCTTCGTTGGCTTGCAATGGAACATACTTGACATTTTCGCGCTGGTCTTTCCAGGGTTCATCGACTTCAGTAATGGCAGGTATTGGGTAGCCGGGGCCTACTTTTAAAATGTATCCACTGTGTATTTTTTCTTTCTCCTGAACTCCCGGAGGGAGGAAAAGACCTGATTTTGTTCGTTCCTGATGACTTTTTGGACGGATTAGTACCCTGTCGCCAATAACAATAAACTTCTTAAGATCTTTTTCGTCGATTTGAACAGCCATAACATTTTTATTTACTGCCCAAACCTACATAATTTTTTTTATGATGATAAATACTCCCCGCTTGAAAAACTACTGATTCTACACTATAAAGTGTATCCCAGATTTATGACAAATCCTATTCCGTTATTGGCATTTGAGTATGTGATTATGGCCTCCAGAGGTCCAAACAGGCTTTTAAAACCATAGCCCAGACCAAATCCACCGATGTAATCCCTGCCATTGAATATGTTTTCGAAGCTACTGTCTGTTTTTCCAATATTTGTCCTAAAAAAAATAAAATGATTAAAAGCCGGATTGTAATTCAGATCGAGTCTTGTAATAAGTGTTGAATAGCCTGTTTTTTGCATTAGTTTTAATCCGTAAAAGGGAAAATTTGTACCAACATATTCGTCCCAGAAACCGCCCATGCTAAAGCTAAGATATTTCGATTCCGGGTTTTTACCAGGTAAATCACCGCCGTAGATACCAAATCCTGCATTCCATTTTCTGTTGATTGGTATTATGGTATAATACCTCAAAATCAGTTGCAGGATTGGATCGCCCCCTTCCAGGTCATACAAATTATCGGTAATAATCCTGGCCGAACCAAATACCAGGTTCCCTTTTCGGGGGTAATACCCTTCGGTATAAGTGTCGACAAGGAACTGACCATAATAGCTAAAATATTGTCTGTAGGGATTATTAAGTAATTCAGTTCCAATGTTTTTTTTCCGATTTACAAATTCTGACGCAAGTCCAACGCGAAACATTCCATTGCCACGAAAAAATGCAGTAAGTCCAAGGTTTGCCATGAAACGACTTGTGTGCAGGCTTGTTGTAGCATCCTGTCCTTCATACAACAGCCATTCGCGCCGTTCGTATCCAAGGCAGGAATACAAACCGGGCTTGTATCCGTTATCTTTCAGGTATTCAGCTTTTAAGTGATGATTTTCGCCAATTTCTCCACTAAAAGATAAACGGCCGCTATGCTTTGTTACATTGCGATAAACAATATTCATCCGAAGCGAGGCATTGAAATAATTATCGTAATGAACGGCCAGATTGAAGCCATTGTTCAAATTATGTTCAACATCCATAATTAATTCGTACCCGTTTCCCTCAATATCAGGGATAAGTTTGTAGTCTATTTTATGGTAAATAATATGTTGGTAGGCATGGTTAACCTTTTGACTAATCTCATGCAATAGATACTTCTGCCCGTATTCAATATCAATAATCGATAGAAATTGTTCAAACTCCTTTTTATTTAGGCCGATAACAGTAACCCTATTGATTTGAATTGAATCAGATTGATACGTTATTGCTGGATATTCCGGTGGTGGGGCAATATTATTTAATGAGTCGGCCAGTAGTTTTAGTTCCGGAAACATCGACAGGGCGGCATCCTTGCCTCGTTGGATAAGTGTATCGATATTTTGGAATGAACCGGATGAGAAGCCCGAAATATCGGGCCTGATGTAATAGTCGCAAAGTTTTAGGTTTTTCTCATAATTAGGTTTTCGGAGAATGTTCCCAGCCTGGGTAAGAATACGGGTTGGATTGGCCAAAATTTCTTCTTTTGTACTGAAATGTGGATCCTGCACATCGACTCCGATGATTATACCGGCACCCATATTAATTGCTTCCTGAACAGGAAAATTATGAACCAGCCCGCCGTCGACCAATAAGCGGCCATCAATTTCCACGGGTTCAAACACCGTTGGGATTGACATGCTGGCCCGGATGGCATCGGGGAAATATCCATGGTCTAATACTACAATTTCACCTGTTATAGCATCGGCAGCAATACATGCAAACGGTCGTGGAAATTTCGAAAAGTCTTCCTGATTGTGAGCCGGAAATGAATATCGTGTGAAAAAGTTGAGAATATTGCGCCCTGCAACAACACCTCCGCGCAATCCCAATTTTCCCTGATTAAATGGAAGCTGAAAGAAATACAGGTCCTGGTCTCTTTTCTCGTACAGAGCCATATCATTACGGGTAATTTCATCAGTCAGCATATATTCCCAGTTCACATTACGAACCATCGAGTCGATGAATTCAATGTTGTATCCCATGGCATAAAATCCACCTACAATGCTTCCGATACTGGTACCAGTGATGATGTCCACCTCGATGCCAGCTTCTTCCAATACCTTTATGGCACCAATATGTGCAAAACCTTTGGCTCCGCCACCACTAAGCACCAGGCCAACCTTTGGGCGGTTATGGTATTGTGCAACAGTCTTAAAAACGACTGAGAACAACACAACTAATAATAATACAAAAGGTTGGGTAAAGGCTTTCATCATTTATTAATAATCAAATTCTACAATATTAGACAGGTATAATCCTTCAGCAATAAATCCTTTATTCTTTGGATATTCTACGAGTTTGTGTAATAGTTCAATTTTCATATTTGTTCTTTTTCATTGTGTATCCTTTGTGTAACTTCGTGGTAAAAAAAATCAAACACATCAATCACTTATTTACTTACTTAAGTAAATTCCTAAATCCTTTTCCGGTAATACTTCACTGCAAACGATAAAACAAGCAATGCATATATGCTAATGTACGAAAATTCTTTCACCAGATCGGAGAATCCTGAACCTTTGAGCAACACCATCCTGTTTACTTTCATAAAATAAGCAAAAGGATTAATAATATTGATTTTTTGTGCCCAGTGCGGCATGGTTTCTATTGGTGTGAATAATCCGCTCATTAATATAAAAACCAAAAGGAAAAAGAAGGAAAGAAACATAACCTGTTGCTGTGTATTCGATATGGTTGAAAGCAATAGTCCGAAACCCAATACAAGCAGCAGATACAAAAACGCAAAAGCAAATAAAACAACAAGGCTCCCCCTGAACGGAAGGTCAAAAACTATCCATGCAAAGGCCAGCCCAAGTGCCAGTTCGAACAAAGCTATGATAAGGAAAGGGATAAGTTTTCCTATCATAAACTGGTATTTCTTAATGGGTGTAACATTTATTTGCTCAATTGTCCCGATCTCCTTTTCGCGAACGATGTTGAGCGCTGTAAGAAACATCCCGATTACAGTTACCAAAATTACCAGGATACCAGGCACCATGTAAATTTTATAGTTGAGGCCTGGATTGTACCAAAATCTTCTGCTGATTTCAATTTGTTTTACTTCCGGAATATGTTGTGAAAACCTGATTAATTTTGATGTCAGGTCGGTGTTCACTTTCATTAAAATCTGAGATGTGTAGGAATTAATAAGTCCGGCTGTCATGCCATTTATTGCATCAACCTGAAGCTGAACTGAAGGAGAAATGCCATTTAGTAAATCTTTCTCAATACCCGCCGGGATAACCAGAACTGCATGTGCCGAGTTGTCTATAATTGCTTTTTCGGCTTCCCTAACAGAATACTTGAAATCAGTTATTGTATAAAAAGGTGATGACTGAAAGGCGCTGATAATTTCACGTGAAAGTGCGCTGTTGTCGAAATCGACAATTTCCATTTTGATGTCTTTCATTTCAAGGGTTGCCGCATATACCAACACAATTAATTGCACAAGGGGCAAAATAAAAATGATGGGCAACATTGTTTTGTTGCGAAATACCTGGATAAATTCTTTTTGTAAGAGATATAGTATTGTCCTCATTAGTATATCAGTTTAAGTTTCCAGTTTTTGGTTGAAATCACAAAATTCAGATACCAAATAAGCACCAAACACCAAATTTCAATGAATCAAAACGTTTCATAAATTGAATATTGATAAATTGTGATTTATTTGAGATTTGATTTTTGTGTTTTGGAATTTTTATCAGCTTATTCATCTTCTCCCTCCTTTTATTCCAACCGTAGTTTGAACTTTTTTACACTTATTACCACGAAGGCCAAGGTCATTACAATCAGAATCAGGGTTTCCTGCCATACAAACATAAAGCCTGTTCCTTTTAGCATTATATTTTTAATGATTATGATAAACCACCTTGGTGGCATAATAATACTTAGCCATTGAAGTATTGACGGCATATTTTCAATAGGAAAAATAAATCCCGATAAAAGCATAGTGGGAAGCATAAGTGCAAACATGGAAATAAACATGGCTACCTGTTGCGATTTTGCGGCAGTTGATATTAATATCCCCAGGCTCAGGGCCATAAGAATGAACAACATACACTCGGCCATCAATAACAATAAGTTGCCACGGATAGGAAGACCAAACACAAAATACCCAAGTGCAACAATTACTACTGCATTAATAAATGAAAGAATGAAATAGGGGGCTACCTTCCCAACTATTATTTGGATAGGGCGAAGTGGAGAAATCAGTAATACTTCCATGGTTCCGATTTCTTTCTCACGTGCAATGGTAATTGAAGTCATCATGGCAGAGATGAGCATTAGAATAAGGGCCATTGTACCGGGCACAAACATGAAAACTCCTTTCAGACCCGGATTGAACTGCATCCGGGTTTCGGTCTGGATTATTTTGTTTCCCATTTCTGCAATGTTCAGATCTTTAATATAAGCTGCTAAAATTGCCTGTGCATAGTTGCTGAGCATTTCGGCAGAGTTGGGGTCGGAGGCATCGGCAATGAGTTGAAGGTTTGCCTGCCCGGTTTGTTCAAGTAATCTGCCAAAACCGGGTTCAAAAATCAGGGCTATTTTGGCACTTCCTGCTTTGAAACATTTATCGATATCGTTTTCGTTTCTTAGTTCTTCGGCTAAAATAAAATATCCTGATGAAAGAAGTTTTTGAGTAATTTTCCGGGTATGCTCATCTTTCGATTTATCAAGGATAGCAATATCTGCATCGCGTATTTCATTCGAAATAACCAGTCCAAAAATCAGCAACTGGGCAATGGGCATCCCAAACAGGATTATCATGGTACGGTAATCGCGGAATATGTGGAGGAATTCTTTTTTTATAAATGCAAGGAGTCTGTTCATTTTTTTTGTCGATTACAGAAGGAATAATACAATTACTTTGCTTTATGAAACTTCGTGGTTCTCTGTGTAACTTTGTGATATAGCTTCTGCACAAAGTTTCACAGAGAACCACAAAGAAATAGACTGATTACCTTTTTTTATTTTCCACATTGAATTTTCAATTTATATTGTTAATAAACTCATCGTCCGATTTTTGTTAATAGATTACTGGTCAGAACGAGCTAATTTCAAAAACACATCATTCATGCTTTCCACATCGAACTGTTTCTTCAGCTGGTCAGGCGTGTCCAGGGCTGCGATACAGCCATCTACCATAATGGAAACCCGGTGACAATATTCAGCCTCATCCATGTAATGTGTAGTAACAAAAACAGTGATGCCCTCATCCACTGCTTCGTAGATTAAATCCCAGAACTGCCGCCGGGTTATGGGATCAACTCCTCCTGTTGGTTCGTCGAGAAATACAATTTGAGGCCGGTGTAAAACAGCCACAGAAAATGCCAGTTTTTGCTTCCAGCCTAATGGGATTTCTGCAATCAGTTTGTGGGCATAGTCTTTCATTTGTAATCGTTGAAGAAGTTCTTTTGTACGACCTTGTATTTCTGATGATCGCATACCGTAAATGCCACCATAGAACCGGATATTTTCAACAATGGTCATGTCTTCGTAAAGGGAGAATTTCTGGCTCATGTAGCCTATGTTTCGTTTTATCTCATCGGCCTGTTTGTATACATCGAAACCGGCTACTTTTACTACTCCTGATGTAGGCATTGACAGGCCGCTCAGGATTTTTATGGCAGTGGTTTTGCCTGCTCCATTGGCCCCTAAGAAGCCAAAGATTTCACCTTTATATACATCGAAGCAGAGGTCCTTGTTGGCTGTGAAATCGCCAAATTTTTTCACCAGCGTGTCGACATGGATGATTATTTGATTGTTTTTGCTCATTCTTTCAATTGCCTTTGCCCCAGTGGGACATGTTTGCATTCTGCCAAATTTCTATTTTCTGTTACCAGTTTCAATTATTAATTCTTGAGACCGGTCTAAAAAGAATCTTTATCGAACAACTCGGTGTTGTCGAAAATCTTCGACTCCTCATTAACAGAAAGTTAACTGCGGGCCAAAAATCATCACCGCCTTGATTTGAGCGAAAATCTACCTTTTTAAACTCGACTCATTCTTTATATTTTCCTTTTCTACCATCAGCTGCATGAAACAATCTTCGATACTTGCATCTATATGATTGATTTCTGCTGATGGATAGCCGTTTTTAGTCATCCAGTTTTTGATTTCATATGAATCCAGATTTCTTTCAGGATTTGAAAAATGAATGCTTTGTCCGAACAAATGGGCAGAGTTGGTTCCAAAAGATTCATTCAGTTTGTTTTTTATGCTGTGAAGATTATCTGATTTAATTTCAAAGAGATGGCCTTCAAAAGCTGTTTCGATTTGGGTTGGAGGAGCTACCGAGAGCAATTCTCCTTTTTGGATAAGTGCAACCCTGTCGCATAAAATAGCTTCATCCATATATGGCGTTGAAACCAGGACGGTAATGCCTTGCATCTTCAGTGATTTGAGCATATCCCAGAATTCCTTGCGTGAGACTGCATCTACACCTGTTGTTGGTTCATCCAAAACAATGATCTCAGGATTGTGAATGAGAGCACATGACAGCGCCAGCTTTTGTTTCATACCTCCAGAGAGTTTTCCGGCTCGTCGGGTTTTAAACATTTCAATCTGTTGGTAGATATCTTTAATCAGATGATAGTTTTTTTCGATTGTTGTCCCGAAAACGGTGGCATAAAAATTAAGGTTCTCTTCTACACTTAAATCTTCATATAATGAAAACCGGCCCGGCATGTACCCGATGTGGTTGCGGAGCTCCCGAAAATCCTTTATCACACTTTTACCCATCAACATTACTTCTCCCTTATCGGGCAATAGCAAGCTTACCAGAATCCTGAAAAGGGTAGTTTTTCCTGCACCATCAGGACCAATCAAACCGAATAGTTCGCCTTGTTTCACATCTAATGATATGTCCCTTAAGGCCATGGTTTCGCCATACGATTTTGAGAGATTCTTTATGGTTACTATAGCCATGATATTATTTTAGTAGTTAAGCCAGGTATCAAGATATATATTGTACAGATATGTTCATCTTTCTTTGGCTTCTATTTCCGTTAGTTTGTAGTCTGTTGTCTTGCTACTATATACATAATACTAATCAAAGTGCACCTCACCCGGCATTCCAATTTTTATCATTCCATCATTTTCTACAAACACCTTTATGGCATATACCAGGTTGAGCCGTTCTTCCGGAGTTTGGATTACCTTGGGAGTAAATTCTGCCTCGGGTGATATCCATGAGATTTTGCCTTCGTAAAATGATAATTCATCATTGGGAGCATCAATGGCAACTTTCACTGTTTGCCCTATTTCGATGGCTGCCAGTTGCCTTGTACTTACATAGGCCTTGAGTGTCATCAGGTTGAGATTGGCAATTTTGTAAATAGGTTTGCCCATACCACAGAGTTCATGTTCTTCGATGAATGTCTCAAGAACTATACCTCTGATAGGATTGATAACACGACAATCAGAGATTTTGTGCCTGATAAGATCGATTTGTTTGTCGAAAACCCTTGATTCCTGTGTAATGCTTTTTTGTTTTACGCCAAGCTGGTTTAGCTGTTCTTCTGCTATCTCCAGTTCTGTTTTCAGATTGTCGAATTGCTGTTGAGTAGCTGCATCTTTTTTAAGTAATTCGGATGTTCGATTCAGATTTGCCTCAAGGTTTTTAATTTTTATCCGCAGCAATTTTTTTTGAGTACGAAGTTCTTCAAAAGCAATTGGGATACCAGCTTTCTTTACAAGTAATTGTTCAACCTGAAGATGAAGTGAACTGGTGTCGATTGTACCAACTAACTGGCCAGCCTCCAGTTCCTCACCTTTTCTGATTTTAAAATCCAACAATTCGCCATTGCCTTTTGCCGAAACATAGCGTTCGTCCGACTCGAAATTCCCATAAGCTATTTTGCTGTTTTCTCCATTGTGGCAGGCCGAAAAAATGATCGGCAAAGCCAGTAAAAGAAATATGGTTCTCATGTTATTTGTTTTTATTGTTTTTATTTTTACCTCTATTACAATTATTTAAGTTGTTTTGACTGCTGATTGCTAAATACCGACTGAATTTCACCTGTTATTATCTGCAAAGTCACCTGAGCCTGAAGTTTTTGAATTTCGTACCCGGACATACGGATCTTAGCCTGTGTATAATTGTTTAAATCACTTATATAATCGACCGTAGTAATTGTCCCGTTGTCGAGTTCTGCAGAAGTTCTTTTCAGGATTTCTTTCTGCATTTGTATAATTTTCAATTCATTCTCAATTAGAGCATTAAATTTTTCCAGTTCAGATTGTTGTTGTTCGTAAGCAATTTTAAGGTTTAAATCGAATGCTGCTTTTTTGTTATTGATAATATCCTGCTCGAGAGACAAGGCCTCCTGCCTTTTTTTTGTTTGATTCCAATCATAAATGTTCCAGCTCATTTTAAGACCAATCAGGTAGTAATCGTCGAAATTTTCGGAGAACATATTATAGCCCGGCCTGCCATATCCAGCCTGGCCAAAAGCAAATACTTTTGGCATTCGGGTTTTTCCCTGGAGCTCGATTTGCTCCTGGTTTATTACCTGTTGGTTTTTAAAAAGCCGATGCTCAGGTCTTGAATAAGTACCTGTAACTAAAGCTGAAACATCGGGATAGGCCAGCTCTGTTTCTTCACTCAAATGCTGTCCGGTAAGTTCCGACAGTGTATTTATCAGACTAATCCGTTGGTATTTCAATTCGATTTGCTTTTCGGCCATTTGAAGTTTAGCTGCCTGTAGTTTATCGAGATCATTCCTGGTCATCGCTCCATTTACAACTGCCACCTTTGCAGCATCAATTCTTTTGCTCAATTCATCTAAGCTTGCCTCAATTGCTTTATTGTTTTCCTCAATCAGCAAAATAGTAAAAAAGCTGTTGTTCACCTGCCCGTAGAGTTTATATAGCTCGGTATCAGTTCCGGTTTGTGATGTATGGGATTTCAATTCTACCAGTTTTTGCTGCAACTGGTTAATCCCACCATCATAAATTAACTGGCTGGCATCGAGGTTGAGTCGATATTGGTCTTTTGAGATTTCAGGCAAACTAATTCCGGGCACCGGAATATCAATACTGGTTACATCTGATTGATAGGTAAATTGACCGTTCAGGTTAAGTTGAGGATAGAAGTTTTTCTTCAATGCAATTTTATTAAGATCACTTTGCTTTTGATATAATTCATTTTGTTTATGTAATGGATGATTCTTCTGAGCCTGAGAAAATAGAGAGTACAAATCAATTTTTTCCTGTGAAGCTAACGAAAAGCTCGCGGTGATTAATAGAAAAATGGGAATACGCTTTTTCATCTTGTTTGATATTTTTCGTTCTACGAAACTTTTAGAAGTTCCATGGCACATTTCTTTACATAGGTTTTTCGTTCAGAAAAGAGTTTGTCAATCATTTCCTGGTTTCCTTTAAAAACGATATGATGAAGAATTGGACGTGCAACAAAAGGAAAGATAATCATACTTATCACCGAAACCATAAATTGATACGGATCTTTTATATTGATATCTTCACGTTGGAACAATTGAACTGCTTTGTCAGCTATCGTGGTAAGTCCTATTTTTTCAGTCATAAAGCCAGGCAATTGATCTGGATTTCGGTTTAATTCACCAATTACAAATTGTGGAAGGAATGGGTTGATTTCCAGAACTGCATAATAAGCATCGATAAAATCGCTGACAATTTCTTCCATACTTTTTCCTGATGAAAAAGTTTCATCCATCCTGGGGATAAACTGTTGAAAAGCTTCCTGGAAAATGGCATCGAACAATTTCTGTTTTGATCGAAAATAATAATGTAACAATGCTTTGTTTATTCCTGCGTCGTCAACTATCTCCTGCATCCGTGCCCCATCGAGGCCTTTGGCCACAAAGACCTTACGGGCCGCTGCGAGTATTTTTATTTCGGTTTTATCCATCTGTTTAAATCAAAAGGTTTAACTATGTGGTCAACACAAATATATGGCAGTTTTTTTATTTACCAAAGAATATAACAAAATAGCTCGGAGAATTTCGCCAGGTGTTTTTGAATAGTATATCGATTGTTTTCGAATGATTAATCATTTATAGTAGGTTCGCTTGTGCTGCAGCCAAATGTGCAATTGATATATGGAATGGCGAGCATGAAATGTAATCCAAACCAGTACGGTGACAGAATTCTACCCATGAAAACTCTCCTTCAATCCTCGCCATAAATAACAATTTCAATGCCTGGCTTAATTTCAAAAGTATACCCTTCGTTGGTTAAATAGTAAACGGTACAATTGCTTCCTTACAATATGAAAGATCGATATTGTTATTTTGTCGGGCCATAACCATTGGCCGGATATTGCAGAAATTCAATATTATACATTTTTATCTGATATCCCTGGCCAGGTTGTAGATTCTCAATAAAATTGATCGAATATGCAGGCCAGTAAATTTGTCCGTTACCGTCTTTAACTATATGAATACTGGTTATTATGTTTGAAAAAATGGTTTCCACAGATAGCGGGGAATCACGAAGATAGCTGATAAAACTCCAGTTGAAAGGCAAATATAACAAGTTGATTTCTGGCTTTACTTTTTCACCAGTTATGCAAAGCGTTTGGGGTATCATCAATTTTATCAGATAACCTTCCAGAAAGCTGATGGATCCAATTGTATTTATCCCCCACTGGGGCCAATAAATGGAACCATTTTCATCTTTAACAATAACTAAACAGGTAAGGATATTGGTCATAATGCTATCCATATCAGGATAGGTAGGATTTATAAACGTTGAAATCATGCTCCAACCCTGATCGATATTAATGCATTGTGTTTGTATACTGTCGACAAACAATGAAGCTAAGCCACTACTTCCATTTATTACAAATGTCCCGGTATCAGGCATGGCAGGTGGTTGATAATATGTTGCAATTGCGTTATGAATAGTACCGTCGCTTGCACTGTGTATTTTCCAATTAAAAGTTTCTCCTACATAAAAGCCTTCTTTTTCTGTAGTTTGGCTATTATCTCCATTTACATAAATGCAAAAGGATTGGCCGGTCCAGGTTTCAAATCCTGCACATACTTCTGTCCCCAGCGAATCGTAAAATACTCCAATATGGTCACCGATACTTACAGGAGTTCCAAGTATGTCGATTGGAGTGCTATTTGGAACAATTACCATATGCTGTGTCCCGGTATTTGTCGATTGCCAACCAGAGGGATATACCGTGACGTGGTGAAATTCGGCTGTATCGGTATTGTTTGAATTATTCACAATCAGGGTAACTGTAAACAAACCCGATGTTTGGTAAATATGTATTGGATTTTGTACTGTGTCTGTGGTTCCATCACCAAAATCCCAAAACCAATATGTGGGGTTACCAGTGGTGAGGTCGGTAAAATGGACAGTATCATTTAAATTAATGGTTGTTGCTGATGCAGTAAAGCTTGCCAGCAAGGGTAATGTATCAGAAAGTTTATGAAAATAAGTTGCCACCTCTCCAACAGATGATGTTTGGTTTTGTACACCAGGGCCCGGATCGAAATCAACAGTATCGGCATAAATTCCGGTTGTGTAAATATCTCCCTGGTTATTGAGGGTAATGTGCTTGCCCTCGTCGAAATAAGAATTTCCGCCCATACCTACTGCCCAGGTAAGGTTTCCAAATCCACTGTATTTGGCAATGAAAATATCTCTTTGGGCGTTGGACGTTAAAAAGTAATTACCCGGCCCAG
>CAYLZH010000125.1:13849-14122 GCA_964388245.1 uncultured Bacteroidales bacterium | reverse complement strand
ATGACTGTCGATGAATATATCCAGTACGATTTTGACAAATCGGCTCGCGATTATTTCCGTGAACGTGCACGGGGCGAAAGCTTTGCCAATCAGTCATCTATTATCCCCAAATTACATGTCGGAGGCGAGATTTTCGACCAGCTTTTTGGGAGCAACACCATCAATATTCAGCCCCAGGGATCGGCCGAATTGATCTTTGGAATCAACATACAGAAAACAGAGAATCCATCGCTACCAGTAAAACTCCGGCGAACAACAACATTCGATTTTCAG
>CAYLZH010000125.1:0-13839 GCA_964388245.1 uncultured Bacteroidales bacterium | reverse complement strand
CCGGACAGATTGGTGATAAAATGCGCATTCAGACAAATTACAATACTGAATCGACTTTTGATTTTGAAAACAAGATGAATCTTCGATACGAAGGAAAAGAGGATGAAATTGTTCAGGTGGTCGAGGCCGGTGATGTTACACTACCTTTGTCGGGAACATTGATTACCGGAAGCCAAAGTCTTTTTGGTTTGAAGACAGAATTGCAGTTTGGGAAATTGCGGGTAACTTCAGTATTTTCTCAGCAGAAAGGAGAATCATCACAAATTACTGTAGAGGGTGGTGCACAGTTACAGGACTTTGAAGTCTGGGGAGATGAATACGAGGCCAATAAACACTTTTTCCTGTCGCAATTCTTTAAGGACAGGTACGACGAATCGTTGCAAACCATGCCTGTTGTCTCATCAGGAATAACTATTAATAAGGTTGAAATTTGGGTTACCAATAAAAGCGGAAACTTTACTGAAGCACGTAACTTTGTCGCCTTCCTCGACCTTGGTGAAGGAATGTACGAAAATCCATCGAATCCTGAATATGGGATGTACGATGAGCACTCAAATATTTTTAATGAAGTAATTGCGCCCTATACACTTGGTGCCGGTGTTTATCCCGATAACGACGTCAACGAGTTATACAACAAAATGACCACAACCTATGAAGGCATCAGGGATGTTAGCCAGGTATCGTCAATTTTGGGAACCGGTGAATTTATCAATGCTTACTTCCTTTCGGGACAGGATTATGAAAAAGTAGAAAAGGCCCGAAAGCTGAACCAATCGGAGTACACATTAAATGCAAAACTTGGTTACATTTCTCTTAATTCAGCGCTGAATGCCGACGAGGTTCTGGCGGTTGCTTTTGAATATACAGTACTCGGTAAAACTTACCAGGTTGGGGAATTTTCTTCCGAAGCACCTGCCGATCCAGCTGCCTTGATCCTGAAATTGTTGAAGGGCACCTATTTATCGCCAACAATAAAAATACAAAGTAATCCGGTACAAACACGCAAGAGTCCTACCTGGGAACTGATGATGAAAAATATTTATGCCATCGGCGCCTATCAGGTCAATCCTCAGGATTTTATGCTGAATGTAATGTATCAGAATGATTTAACAGGTACATCAATAAATTATATTGCTGAAGGTCCAAAACCTGATGAAGGCGGGATTAATGGTATGCCCTTGTTGCAGGCATTAAACCTCGATAACCTGAACTCGAATTTGGATCCGTCGCCCGATGGATTTTTCGATTTTGTTACCGGAATCACAATCAATCCATCGAACGGGCGGGTAATCTTTCCTGTACGGGAACCTTTTGGTTCATACCTGCGCGAGAGAATTACAGCCGGCAATTCCGATAATGATCTTATTGCTGATAAGTATGTTTATGAAGAATTGTATGATTCGACAAAAACTACAGCAGCCAATCAGTCGGAGAAAAATAAATTCTATATCTCCGGTACCTATCAATCTTCATCAAGCTCGGAAATATCGCTCAATGCACTTAATGTTCCGCAAGGATCGGTAAAAGTAACAGCAGGCGGAATGCAGCTCACCGAGAATCAGGACTATACAGTTGATTATACACTTGGAAGGGTGAAAATCATCAATCAGGGATTGTTGGAGTCAGGAACACCAATCAGCATATCGCTCGAAAGCAATTCGATGTTTAACATTCAGTCGAAAACATTGTTGGGAACGCATTTCGACTACAGGTTCAATAACGATTTTAATATAGGTGCCACAATATTAAATCTGACTGAACGCCCACTTACTTCAAAAGTTAATATTGGAGACGAGCCTATCTCAAACACCATATGGGGTATTGATGGAAACTACCGGGCCGAAGTTCCTTTCCTGACTAAGATGATCGATAAACTGCCCTTTCTCGAAACCAAAGAGAAGTCGACCATTACTGTTTACGGTGAGTTTGCCCAGTTAATCCCCGGACATTCAAAAGCTATTGACAAAAACGGAGTATCTTATATCGACGATTTCGAAGGAAGTAAAACATCAATTGATATAAAAACCATTGGCGCATGGGTATTGGCAAGTACTCCGCAACTTCAGGATAATTTATTCCCGGAGGCAAAATTAAACAATAACCTGGCATACGGATATAATCGTGCCCGGATTGCGTGGTATAATATCGATCCCTTGTTCCTCAGGAATAATAGTACTACACCGGGCCACATTAAGGACGATCCGGAACAGCAGTCATCGCATTTTGTGCGAGAGATATTCGAAAAGGAGATATTCCCCAATAAAGAAACCCCCAATGGAATTCCTACTAATATTCCGGTTTTAAATATTGGGTTTTATCCTGAAGAAAGAGGCCCCTACAACTACGAAACAGTACCCACTCAATACTCCGATGGACTGAATGATAATGGAAGTGGCTTATTGGAAAATCCGAAAACACGTTGGGGTGGGATAATGCGTAAATTGGAAACCAGCGATTTCGAAGCTGCCAATATCGAGTTTATCGAATTCTGGTTAATGGATCCTTATGCAGAGGATAACGACAGCAGTTTTTCGGGCGGGAATTTGTATTTTAACCTTGGTAACATTTCTGAGGATATTCTGAAAGATTCACGAAAGGCTTTCGAAAATGGTTATCCAACGGCTGACGATTTAGATAAAGACTTTGTTGATACTACAGTGTGGGGGCGTGTACCGTTGGTACAGTCGCTCGTAAATGCTTTCGATAATAATGTTAGTGGACGGCCATATCAGGATATTGGATTCGATGGATTATCGAGTGGATTTGGCGATGAACAAACGTTTTTTGTTGATTACCTCGCCATAATCGATTCGCTTTACAATGCAGGTAAACTGAACCAGGATATTTATGATCAGATCATGAATGACCCTTCGAACGATGATTACCACTATTTCCGTGGTGGCGATTACGATGCAGCCCAGGTGAGTATCCTCGACCGGTATAAGAAGTTCAACAACATGGAAGGGAACTCTCCGGCCGACGAATTTTCAAGCGAAAGCTACCCGACTACAGCAACAACAATTCCCGATGCCGAAGATATAAACCGGGATAATACACTTAGCGAGGTGGAAAGCTATTACCAGTATGTTGTTCCACTGACTAAACAAAACCTTCATCACGACAGGAAATATATCAACGATGTAGTTAAGGCAACAGTTACTTTAAAGAACGGATCTCAGGGCGAAGTAAAGTGGTATCAGTTTAAGATACCGGTCTATGAACCCGACCAGGTTGTAGGATCCATTTCAGATTTTAAGTCGATACGGTTTTTAAGGATGTTCCTTCATGATTTTGAAGATGAGGTATTTCTCCGTTTCGCAAAAATGGATTTGGTTCGTGGCGAATGGCGAAAATATAATCTGAGTCTGCGTGGACCGGGAGAATATGAACCAAGCCCACAACCAACCAATGCTGCTTTTGATGTATCTGCAGTAAATATCGAAGAAAATGGTTCGCGAACACCCGTTAATTATGTTCTGCCTCCTGGAATCGACAGGGTAATAGATCCAACAAATCCACAGTTACGGCAACTGAACGAACAGTCGATTGTTTTACGGGTTATCGATCTTGAAGATGGTGATGCCCGCGCAGCATACCGCACTGTCGACATGGATATCAGGCAGTACAAGCGAATTAAAATGGAAGTTCATGCTGAGGCATTGGATGATATTTTAAATGATGATGATCTGCGGGTGTTCATTCGACTCGGATCGGATTATAAACAGAATTTCTACGAATACGAAGTTCCGCTGAAACTCACCGAACCTGGTTACTATAACAACGACGACAACAATGACCGGTCAATAGTCTGGCCCGATGCAAACCGGATTGATGTTGCACTTGAAGCATTTCAAAAAGTAAAGCAGGAAAGGAACGATGCCAACCGGGCCGATCCTGTAAATGTTACTCTCAACTCACCCTACTGGATATTTGATGAGGATAAACTTGGAGATGATGGGCTACCGCACAACAGGGTATCTATAACCGGAAACCCCAATCTCAGTAATATCCGGACCATCATGATCGGGATACGAAATCCAAAAGCAAATTCTGAATTCGCTGATGAAGGCGATGATGGCATGTCCAAATCTGGCGAAATCTGGCTGAATGAATTACGTCTTACAGATTTCGATGAAGAAGGAGGTTGGGCAGCCAATGCAAGGGTTATGGCAAAGCTTGCCGATTTTGGTAATGTTACTATCGCCGGTAGTACAAGCAAGCCCGGTTTTGGAAGTATCGAGAAAAAAGTTAGCGAACGAAGCAAGGAAGAAATTTATCAGTATGATATTTCTTCGAACCTTGAACTTGGAAAATTCTTTTCGGAGGAATCGGGTGTGCGTATTCCAATGTATGTTGGCATTAGCGAATCGGTAAGTAATCCTGAATATAATCCACTCGATCCGGATATCCCGTTCGATGTGGCACTTGATAATGCAACAACAAAACGTGAAAGGGATTCAATCCGTCATGCTGCGCAGGATTACACCAGACGGAAAAGCTTGAATTTTACAAATGTTCAAATATCGAAACGGGGCATGAGTCAGCCCAAAATATACGATATATCCAATTGGTCGGTTAGCTATGCTTACAGCGAAATATTCAAACGAAATATAAATACCGAATATAACATTCAGAAGAATTACCGTGGAGGTCTTGCCTATAATTTCAGTAACAGGCCAAAAAATATAAGTCCGTTCAAAAAGTCATCCAGTAAGCTGATGAAATCGAAGACCATGCGAATTATAAAGGACTTCAACTTTTATTATCTACCACAACAGATCGCATTCCGCTCCGACCTGAACCGTGATTATCAGGCTATGCAAATGAGGAATATTAGCACGAATTATTTGAATAATGCTGACGTTATTATACCTCCAACCTTTAATAAAAACTTTACCTGGAACCGAAATTACGATGTAAAGTACGATTTATCGCGATCGTTGAAAGTAGACTTTTCGGCAACTAACCTTGCCCGTATCGATGAACCCGACGGAGTTGTGGATAAAAACGGCGACCGGGAGATTTACCGTGCCTGGCGCGACTCGGTTTGGCAAAACCTCAGAAACTTTGGCCGTACTACGCAATACCGCCAAATGATAAATGTTAACTGGAATGTGCCGATTAACCGTTTGCCCTTAATGGACTGGGCAACACTTTCGACACGGTACAATTCTACCTATGACTGGACAGCCAGTCCGATTGTTGTTGATACAATTAACCTTGGAAATACTATTAAGAATTCATCAACAAGCCAGTTTAACGGTCAGATTAATTTACTGACACTTTATAATAAAATTCCATATCTGAAAAAAATTAACCAGAAGTATGGAGGCCGGGGCGGTCGAGGTGGCCGTGGAGGAACACGTAGTCAGCGCCCTGGCGGAAAACCTGATGACAAGAAAGAAGGTGATGAAACCGAGCATGTTGAATTTAAGAAAGAAAATGTAAGCTTTAAAGCCAATATCCCTAAATCGTTTAATCACCAGTTAGAAACTGAAGATGTTCAGGCAACTGTGTACGATTCGCTGGGCAACCGACTGTTCGGCCAGCAGAAAATTATCAACGAAAACAGGATTACCTATAAGATTGATAAAGATATGGAGAAAGCAAAGATTGTGATAAAAGGTCGGAGAAAAAAGAGGCCTGATTATCTGAAAATCATCCTTGAAAGATCTATAGCAACATTAATGGGAATAAAAAACCTGTCGGTATCCTATTCGTTTAATAATGGTACAATCCTGCCCGGATATCTGCCAAAGACAAAATTTTTTGGTAGCGAACAATATAATGGAGGAATGGCTCCCGGAGCACCATTTATTTTGGGTTGGCAGGATCAGGATTTTGCAAGGAAAGCAGCCGACAAAGGTTGGCTAACAACAGACCCTACATTGAATTCACCATTCACAATGAATTCAACCGAAACCTTTAACTTCCGGAGTTCAATTCAGCCTTTAACCGGGATGCGGATTGATGTAACTGCTAACCGTACATTTTCTGAAAATGTTACTGAATATTACCTGGCTGATTCAGCCGGGAATTTTACCGCCAACAGCCGAAAAATAACAGGAAACTTCTCGATGACTTTTGGAACATGGGGCACGGCATTCGAAAAACTTAGCGACGATTATTCGTCGGAAACCTTCCAGAAATTCAAAGATTCACGAATCACCATTGCCCAGCGTTTAAGAGACGAACGCTATGGCAATGAAGGATATACAGGCGATCCTGATCCTGAAACCGGATTCCCTGATGGTTACGGGCCTACATCCCAGGAGGTATTGATACCTGCATTTTTAGCCGCATATGGAAATATCAATCCAAACAGGATATCGCTCGATGTATTTCCTTCGATATTAAGTTTGAAACCTAACTGGCGTGTTACCTGGGATGGGCTGACAAGGGTTGAATGGGTGAAAAAATATTTCAAAACTGTGTCGGTTAGCCATACCTACAGGTCGACTTACAATGTGGGATCTTATAACACGAACCTCGATTTCGTGGCAAACGAGGATGGTTTCTCTACTACCCGCGACTTGCTGAATAACTATCTCCCACAACAGGAAATAAATTCAGTATCGATAAATGAGCAGTTTAGTCCGCTTATTAATTTCGATCTTACATGGAACAACAGCCTGACCACCAAAATTGAAATGAAGAAAACCAGGAACCTCATCCTGAGTTTTTCCAATCAACAATTAACCGAGGTACGCAGCCAGGAATATATTATCGGGGCGGGTTACAGGATACAGGATGTACCTATAATTATTAACCGGCGTGAAATAAAATCTGATCTTACTATCCGGATCGATTTCTCTTTGCGTGAAAACTGGACAATACTCAGGCAGCTCACCGATGTTCCCGATCAGATTACCTCGGGCCAGCGTGTAATTGGAATAAAAACCAATGCCGATTATGTATTGAGTGAACGATTTAATGTTCGTTTTTTCATCGATTATTCAAACAACAAACCATTTGTTAGTTTGTCTTATCCTACCTCCAACACCGCTATTGGCTTTAGTGTCAGATTTACATTGATGTAATGAATTTGGGAGATTCAGAAATTAAGTTGATTAAGGAATGTTTTCAGTCTTCGGTCTTCAGTTTCACGCATCCCGTATGCTTTAATAAACGCTTGTTTCACGAATGTAGTCGTAATTGTAAAGTAGGAGAGTGATCTCAAATAATTACTTTCGATGTTATATTTGCTGCGATTATTCGTTCTCATCTTCATTTAAACTAAAAAACAATAAGATATGGATATTCTATTGATTGCCCTTGGAATTATTTTTCTGATTCTCGGTATTGCAGGAGCAGTGTTGCCTGTAATTCCCGGACCCCCATTGAGTTATGTTGGTTTGTTAATGCTTCACTTTACTTCGCGATATTCATTTGATGGACAATTTCTGTTAATATGGGCTGCCATAACCATTGTGGTCTATGTTCTGGATTATATCATCCCTGCCTGGGGAACAAAAAAATTTGGTGGGAGTAGAAAAGGTGTTATCGGATCGATAATAGGCCTGCTGTTGGGGATGTTTTTCTTTCCGCCGTTCGGAATAATAATTGGCCCTTTTGTCGGAGCTTTTGTGGGCGAATTAATAGCAGGTAAGGAACAATCGGCTGCGTTGAAAGCCGGATTTGGTTCATTTATCGGTTTTATAACCGGCACCATGCTAAAACTAATAGTCTCGGGAATTATGACCTGGTATTTCTTCTCGAAATTGTTTGAAAGTCAGGATGGTATTATTGCTCTGGTTTAGAAAATTTGCTTCATTCGAAACCATTTCTATGAGTAAGAAACGTCTTTAATACAGCATCCATCTTCAATCAAAGAGAACAACGGCAACCTTTGATCCTAATTTTTTTTCGGAGGATTCACACTTAATGCTTAGTTGATAATTCACAAAATCATGTGATTATTTCATAAATATGTTATATTTTTGAGAATAATCAACTAATTTATGCAAAAATGATTCTGAAATCTACTTAATCACCTTCCTCATAATGCTTTCAGTAAACATAATTATTGCGCAGGAAATGAGGTTAGAACATAGTACCTGCCTGAAAATTGAATCGGGCTCAACAGTTGATATCAGCAACGGTGATATTGTTCTGGAGTCTGATTCTGATGGAGATGCCTCGGTTGTTAATTTTGGAACAATATCATTTAGTGGAGGAGGTCAGGCTGAAATACAACGATACCAGGTTGGGAGTACCGACAATTTGCACGGCTGGCATTTTCTTTCAACACCAGTATCCGATCAAAACATTCAACCCACATTTGTTTCAAATCCACCTTCAGCTGGAATAGATTTTTACAAATGGGATGAAGTTTCTGCCACATGGATCAATACCAAAGACGGAGAAGCAACCTGGAATTCAGGCTTTGAAAGTGCATTTGTAGTCGGACAAGGTTACCTGGTGGCTTCCAGTGTTAGCCAGACAAAATCGTTCGAAGGATCGCTTAATAATTCAAATGTTTCAAAATCGGGTCTTACCCATACAGGATCAGGTTCGTATAGTGGATGGCATTTATTGGGAAATCCTTTTCCGTGTGCGCTTAAATGGAATGAAACTACAGGTGGTGCGGGCTGGAATCTAAATAATATTGATGGTGTTGCTAAAATCTGGAACGAGACAACAGCAAGTTATTCGGATGTATCGTCAGGTGGCATTATCCCTGCAATGCAAGGCTTTATGGTTCATGTTACAACAACAGGAACAGGTTCGCTAACCATACCCACAGTTGATAAAACCTATTCGGCCACATCATGGTATAAAAACGATTTTACCAATGGAATTTGCCTTTCTGTTTCTGATAAAGGAAAAAACACTACACAAACATGTATTATCAAAGTCGATCCAAATGCTACTACCGGATTTGATCCTCAATTTGATTCACGTTTTTTACCTGGCTATGCTCCTGAGATTTATGCTTTTGCCGGAAACACTATATTGTCGACCAGTACAATTCCGGAATTAAGCAATGGGCTTGAAATTCCAATTGGTTTTACAAAAAATTCCTTTTCTGAGTTTTACTTAAAAATCGAAGGCATCGATAATTTACCATCTATTGAAGAGGTATACCTTTTTGATATGAAAAATCATTATGTTCAAAAATTAAGCGATAATCCTGTTTATCATTTTTCTTCGGAGGATGAAGATGATATCATAAGATTTAAATTACATTTTGGCCAGCCCGGCAATAATGAATTCGACAATGGGACGAATGTATTTACAGTAAATGGAAATATTGTAGTAAGTTTTAAGTTCTCATCAATATTAAAGAAATGAAAAAGCAGATAGTTATTCATATTGTTTTCATGTTTCTAATACCGTATTCAATTAATGCATGTAATAGTTATTCGAATATTGAGCTCGAAAAATATAAAGAAGATTCTATAAAAGTGACCTATGAAGGTAGTTTTGTTTTTCAATATGGAGGGGAATCCAAATTGGCATTATTTTTTCCAAAAATAAATCTAATAAGGAAACATAATACTAAAATCGTGAGCCCTTATTATGGAATTGAATTAGGTCTACATCTAGGATTTGTTGCAGGTTATGGGTCTTTAAGTGGTATCGTTGGTTTCGAAAAAAGCATTTTTAATTTGGAGTCATCTCTCAGTCATTTTAGAACCACTAAAATAAGTGATGGTGAAGAGGGATTAAAAGGTCCTTTTAGTCAAAACCTAGTGAATCTAAAGTTTGGTATTCGGATAAAGAATGCAAGAGTTAAAGTTGGAAGATCTTTTCTTCTTGGTGAAAACATTCCTCATGGACAGGATCGAATTCCGATACTTGACATAGGCAAGATAGACAATCGAATTTGGGGAATTGAATTACAATTTATTATAGGATGAAAACAGATGAGAACAATAAATAAACTCCATTAAAACAGGCGCTTATTCGAAACGAAAACGTGTACTGCGCAAATTGAGGTGTATAACATTACAGGACAGATGCTAAAAAAATGCCAGGCTTATAAAACAAATTCGCACTCGATAAGGATGGATTCTCCACGAGGAATTTATATTATAAAAATTGAAACTGCCGAGTTTTCGGAATCAAAAAGAATTATGCTTTAACAACTATCTGTTCTAAAATCAATATTGACATATCGGAAAATATTAAAATATCAATTTAACTTAATATCAGTAAAAATGAAGAATTTAAACTTATTTATTTTAGCGATTGCATTAATTACAAGTAATATTGTTTCGGCACAAGTTTCGGTAAACACAGATGGATCCAGTGCAAATGCATCAGCAATGCTGGAAGTTAAAAGTACGACCAAAGGATTCTTACCTCCTCGTATGACAGAATCGCAGCGAACTGCTATCTCCTCGCCTGCCGAAGGCTTACTGGTTTATCAAACCAATGGAACCGAAGGCTATTACTACTACGACGGATCGGCATGGTCAGCATTATCAGGTGGTGGAAGCAGTCATTCCATTGGAGATACTTATGGTGGAGGTAAAATATTTTGGCTTGATGAATCAGGTGAGCACGGATTAATTGATTCTGGTATAGATATATCGGGTGCATGGTCGACTACTTCTGTTTCAACACGCGGACTTGGAGATGGAGTAGGTGCCGGGGAGCGTAATACCATTTTGATGTTTGCAGCCGCGAATACAATTGCCAATCAGCTGCTAAATCTGGGCATCAACGATACTAACGGGGATGAGATTGACGATTGGTTTATCCCTTCGCTTGAAGAAATGCAATTGCTGTACGATGTGAAAGAAACCCTGAATATAACAAACTGGATGTATTTGCCTCCCGATCCGGGTTACCAGTATTGGACATCAACTGAATTCACTTCCAGCGATGCGATTGTATTTGACATCGGTATGGGACAGAGTGGGAATAATATCGCAAAAAATACGGTGACCAATACGTATGGATATGGAATGGTAGCACGACCCATTCGAAAATTTTAAACTGACGGATTGCACGACTGAAAGCTTGCATCACAATGCAGAGCTGTGACTCGGACTGATGTAATAAAATAAAGCCAATCTCCTTACATTAAATCATAAAGCCGGAAATAATCTTGAATTATGTCTCGTATTATTTGCAGATCAATGGTATGACAAACGGGTACTACACACCAGGTCAAAAATAAATTCTGAAATTCTTCCAAGTTTTCTTGATATTTGTCGACTAAAGTGATCAAAATTAGTTAAGCTTGGTTATATAATCATGAAGAAAAATATATTTTTTATTGCAATCCTTTTAATTGCTGGATTTGCAGGTGTTGCACAACGAACTGATGGACAGATAAAAACTGATAATTCCACGCATGGCGATGGATTTATTCAGGGAAAAATAACTGATGAGAAATCACAAAATGCGATGGAGTACACCAATGTAGTTGTGTACAAACAGTCGGATTCGAGCCTTGTAACCGGAACGGTGAGTGATGTAAATGGATTTTTTAATTTAAGAAATATTCCTTACGGGATGTATTTTCTAAAGGCAAAATTTCTTGGATACAATGAAAAAACCATCGATAAAGTTAAACTTACTCCGAAGAAAACATCTGTTGATCTGGGTGTAATAAGTTTATCACCTGCATCAACCAATATCGACGATGTTGAAGTAATTGCAGAACAAAGCCCCATTCTTTATAAACTCGATAAAAAAGTTATCACGGTTAATTCTAATCTGAATTCAGGAGGAGGTACGGCAGTGGATGTGCTGGAAAATACACCATCGGTCCAGGTCGATATTGAAGGAAATGTAAGCCTTCGGGGCAGTTCAAATTTTACTGTATTGGTTGATGGACGTCCGAGCCCGTTTTCCGGAAGCGATGCCCTGGAACAAATTCCTGCCGGATCGATTGAAAAGATTGAAATTATTACCAATCCGTCGGCAAAATACGACCCGGATGGCACTGCTGGAATCATCAATGTTATCAGCAAAAAAAGAAGTCTCGAAGGAACCAGCGGGATGATCGACCTGAACGCTGATTCGAACGGCTCATATGGAGGCAATGTAATTTTCAGCTTGAAAAAAGAGAAGGTAAGTTATTCGCTGAGTGCCGATATTAAAGACAGGCAACGCCGGGGTTATCGTGAATCGGATGTTTGGAGCATTGATGGGGATACAACCTATTTTACCTATTCTAAAGGCGAGCGAGAAGGAGCCAGGAGTGGATCATCGATTAAGGCCGGAATCGATTATCAAATCAGCAAGAATGATAATCTGGCACTTAACTTCCGGACCGGATCAATGGGATTCGACAGAAACGCATTCTCCGATTATACGGAATGGACCGATCCATTAACTGATACAATATTCAGGATCAGCGATGATTTTATGTCGCGGAATAGTACTTATTATAGCAGTAATATCGACTATCAGCATAATTTCAATACTGACGGTCACAACCTGAAGGCATCAGTCTTTTACGAAACCAGCGATTCGTACTCCGAAGATGGCACCGATCTTTTTAATACCGACAGGATAATTACCGAAGGGCTTAAATCGTATGAGGATGGTGATGGCTATGAATCCCGGGTCAAAATCGATTATACTTTACCTTTTTCTGAATGGAGTAAATTCGAAGCCGGTTATCAAACAAGGATAGATGATGAGACAGAGGCCTATGGTGTTTATCAGCGAGTATTTCCGGGAGGTGATTTTTCTTCGGATGCTATAGATCAAACAGAAAGTAAATACAAAAGAATGATCCATTCGGGCTATGCAATTTATGCCAATGAATGGGATAAACTGGGCTACCAGCTCGGACTACGTGGTGAATATACAAAACGGACAATGGAAAATACTGCCACAAACCAAACCTATACAATCGACCGGTTCGACTATTTCCCAAGTGCACATTTCTCTTATCAATTGCCGGCCGATCAGCAGCTAATGGCAAGTTATTCACGCCGTATCGACAGGCCCCGGAATTACTGGCTGGAGCCTTTTATTACCTATCGCAATGCTTATACCCTGTGGCAGGGGAATCCGGGACTAAAGCCTGAGTATATCAATGCTATGGAATTGAGCTACAAAAAACAGTTTGGTCAGTCCTTTGTATCGGTCGAAGCCTTTTATCGGAATACCAGGAACAAAGTAGAGCGCATCCGTAATGTTTATTCAGAAGATGTCATGCTACACACGGTGGCCAATGTAGGAGAAGATTTTGCCAAAGGCCTTGAACTTATGCTGAATCTAAACCTGGCAAAATGGTATAACCTGAATTTTATGGGTAGTGCGTTTGATTACAGTTATAAAATTGACAGCGAATTCCTGGAGTCGCAGGATCCGGGACATAGTACTAACTGGGATGTCAGATTAAAAAACACATTCAAACTTTGGAAGAATGTGAAATTTCAGGTTGATGGAAGTTACAGGGGCCCATCGGTTACAGCACAGGGAACACGTGAGGGATATTTTATGACCAGCTCGGCTATTCGTTCCGATTTCTTCGATAATAAATTTAGCCTTACTCTGAAGTTCAAAGATATTTTTGGAACAGGAAAGCATGAATATACTTCTGAAGGCCCTGGTTTTTATTCAAAAATGCTCTTCGAGCGAAACCCCCAGGTGTTAAGCATAAACCTTAGCTATAAGATCAATAACTACAGGGAAAAGAAATCGCATAACGGAAACGGAATGGATTATGGCGAGGGTGATGATTTCTAAATACCCGGTATTGGAAGTATTATAATAAGACATAAAATGTTTAGCCAAAAAAAAGGCTGCCTAAAGATTTGGCAGCCTTTTTCTCTAAAGTAATGACCTATTTATTTAATGAACCTTAAAACTATCTTATCCTGAATAGTAGTTTCAATATTTATAAAGTACACACCACTTTCCAGT
>CAYLZH010000124.1:0-14141 GCA_964388245.1 uncultured Bacteroidales bacterium | reverse complement strand
AGGCCCGATTTTCGGACTGCAAAGATAAGTAAAATATTAAATACAAAAATTGGTTTTGGCTAAAATTTTTCAGGAAACAAATTTTTAATCCCATCCCTCGAGGCTTCACAAATACCTCTTTCGGTGATGAGACCTGATATAAATCCGGAAGGAGTAATATCAAATCCAAAATTACCTGCCTTCGTACTTTCAGGACTAAGACGTACCTCAACAACCCAGTCCTGAAGCGATCCTTCTATGCAGTTTACTTCATTTTCGGATCTTTCCTCAATGGTGATTTCTTTAAGACCATTTACCAGTGAAAAATCGATTGAGCTTGATGGGAAAGCACTATAAAAGGGTATCCCATTATCTTTTGCTGACAACGCTTTAAGATATGTGCCGATTTTATTCGCCACATCACCATTCGAGGTTGTTCGATCGCTTCCAACTATGCACAAATCTACCATTTTATTTTGCATGATGTGCCCGGCAGCATTATCAACTATTAATGTGTAGGGTACACCTGCCTGTTCTAATTCCCAGGTAGTTAGCCGGGCGCCCTGATTTCTTGGCCGTGTTTCAGACACCCAAACATGTACAGGTATTCCTTTTTCGTGAGCTGCATAAACCGGAGCAAGAGCGGTACCGTAATCGATACAAGCCAACCAGCCGGCATTGCAATGGGTGAGTATATTAACAGTTTCCTTTTTCTTTCGATTGTATACCTCCTCGATTAACGATAATCCATACTGCCCAATTTCTTTACAAGCAATCACCTCATTTTTGGCATACGAAATTGCTACATCGCGGGCTATTTGAATCTTTTCTTCCCGCGAATATCCTTTAATTATTTCTTTCAGCGAGCGATACAAGGCATGCTCAAGATTAACTGCCGTAGGACGTGTTGATTTCAGGTATTCTGCGGCATTGATCAATGCATCATCCATTTGGTTGTAGTTGGCCGGATCTATAGCCGTAAGATAGAGCCCCCAGACTCCACAAGCACCAATTACCGGTGCTCCGCGAGTATGCATCTCTTTTATTGCAACGTAAACATCATCCAGGCTCTTCAGCTCTTTTATCTTAAAATCGAAAGGAAGGTATCGCTGGTCAATAATAAAAATACGGTCAGGCTGTTGTTCTTCGAACCAAATCGATTGATATTCTTTATCTCCTACTCTCATCTCTTTCAGTATCAATTCTCAAAAGTAAGCTAAAAATGGTATATAATATATAATTCAATCATATTTTGTAGCCTAACTTATCCACAAGTATGTGTTAATAATGTCCGATTTTTCAAATTAAACCTTCCTGATAATAATTTGGTTTTCGTTCATCAATCGGTTCATTACCTTTGTCAAAAAAAATAATGCGATGCACGATCTGTTAAAAGGAATTAAAAACATAATTTTCGATTTTGGTGGTGTAATTTTAAATATTGATATGCCGCGATGTTTGTCGGCTTTTCAAGAGCTTGGGCTAAAGGATTCAGGGCTAATGTATTTATCAAATACTCAACTCGATCTATTCCCCAACCTCGAAAAGGGAAAGATAACAGATAAAGAATTTTACTCTGAAGTGAGGCGCCATTTAAACGTTAATGTTAGTGATTCGGATATTCAACTTGCCTGGAATAAAATGATTCTGGATATCCCTGCCGAACGGATCAGGATTATAGATAGCTTAAACAAAGGAACTGATTTCAGAACGTTTTTGCTGAGTAATACCAATGCCATCCATTACGAGTATTATACAAACAATCTTTATAAGGAATATGGATTTAAAGATTTCGCTGAACTGTTCGAAAAAGACTATTTTTCGCATAAACTTAAAATGATGAAACCTGGCAGGGAAATTTTTGAGTTTGTACTTTATGATGCTGGGCTTAATGCCTCTGAAACTCTTTTTATTGATGATAGTCCGGCTAATATAAAAGGGGCCGAAGCGCTCGGTATTCGAAGCTTTCTTCTGCCCCCGGATTTTGGGATTGTTGAGCTTTTCCCAGATCTTTTATAACCTGCTTGTCAGATGTATAATATAGAGATCGATGATCCGTTGATTTAAAATTTGCCAAACTTGAGCGAAACGCCTGCCTCAAATCCATCCAATGCATTTCGACTGGTATTAATCATATTGATATCAGAAGTAAAATTATAGTATCCGCCTACACCTATCCTAAAGAATCGTAAAACATTAAGCTCAACTTCAAAGCCCGGCTTAAATATAAAATAAGCATCCCAGTCATCAACCATTATATTCTGATGCTCATCGTTGTAAGGCCATGGATCCTTGTAATTATCATGATAACTGGTTGTGTAAACTACACCGCCTATCCCTAACAATAAAGGAACAGAAAAATGAACTGGTGCCCTGGGCGCAATTATCGGTTCAAAATATAAACCACCATATCCACCCTGCAAATTATGGTAACGATTTTTTTCATAATCACGGATATAATCGGTAAAAAAACCATAGCCTGCTATCCCCAGTGACAATGCATGATTAATAACCCAGGCACCCCTGCCTCCAACAACCATAGCATCGCGCTTATCGATTATTCCATACCTGAAATCTAACGAACCATAGCCACCATGGCTACAGCCAGGGCCAAGGACCGTTCTGAATTCATTCGATGTACGTTGGTCTTGTGCCTGGATTTGCAATGTTAATATTGATATCAACAACAAAAAAATAGTTCTCTTCATTTTTATAATATTATTTTTCATTTGATTATTTTATTACCAGTGAATTAGGTGGCCCGATCCTGTAATTACAACATGTACCGATGGACTACCGAGATAATATACATTTCCGCTTCCGGTAATTTTTACATCCAGCAGATCGACCGGGTGTACATATATATTTCCTGATCCTGCAATCGTGCAAAAGGATTTGTCGCATATCAGATCGAAAGCATCAATTTTTCCTGATCCGGAAATTTTATATTCCGTTTCGCTTGCTGAGCCCCACATTGCTATCTCACCCGATCCGGAAATATCGGCATCGAGGTAATCCACAAGCAAACTCAGCCGGATATCACCTGATCCATTCAATTCAGCTTCGAAGTAATTACCCACAATGTTATCGCACTCAATTAGGCCCGAGCCGTCGAGCTCCACTTTTTTTAAATGCTGTGTTGTAATATAAATTCTGATGGGTTCTGTATTTCTAATACAGCGGTTTCTGCGGGTATCAATGGTAAGTTTATCATTTCGGGTATATGTGTCAATGTAGTCGAGGAGGTTTTCTTCCGCTTCAACAATTATCTCGGTTACAGGTCCAATGGAAACAAATACATCGAATGAGCCTTCTGAATCAATTGATGTAAAATCGTTAACAAATCGCAATTCCTCAGTAACATCGCCATTTCCCCTGATGCAATTGAACCAGGCATTTTCGCAGGAGCCAAACACAAACAGGCTTACAACCAGGACTATCAGAGTAATTATAGAGCTACTTTTCATGATTAGAGGGTTAATTTTTTCATTTCGATCACAATGACAAGTAATATTTAAAAGCGTTGCATAGTGATTGAATTTAATCAGAAAAAAAAAGCCTCAATCAAACAAAATTTTATTTAAAAAGAATTGACAACCAATAAGATGCTTGAAACTCGAAAACATACATGGACAAGGTTTACTAATACATCGTTTATAGAAAACCAGCCATCGAAACTGTATTACTATCACAGATACCGTTTCCGATTAAAACCTAAAATTTTCCTTTCAGGTCACCCTTGTAAGTAATGTCCCGGGCATCGATATTGTCCTTATTCAGCCAATCAGGATATTCCGGTGCAACCTCAAGTTTATCGCGCTCCTGATCCAGTTCATCTTCGGTGTATGAATAAACCATTTCGGCAGAAATAATCCCTGGAATAGCTTTTAGTTTCTTCAACGATTCCATTTCCTCTTCAATCGAGTCACCTTCGAAAGTAACAACAATTCTTCCATCTCCCGAGCTTAGATGAAATTCGCAGAAGTCCGACTTTTTAATGGTTTCTATTATCCCGGGCTCATGCTCCGGATTTACAAGAACAACTATACTCGAAATATTCATGAGAATATAATTTAATTAACATACTTGTTTACTTTGACTTATGTCTTACAATAACAAACGGCCGGTACCTGTTGCCTCACATAATAATTAATATAAGGTGGTGTTCGGCGAACCGACTGAAAGAAGCTCACGAATACCTTAGAAGAATTTATCATATGAGTAACCCTCATCAGAAACCTGTCATTGATCTCTGTTTCATTATTTTTCATATTCACGTTAATTTATTTTGGTATTCAAGAGCTTCGCAGCGTTCATGTCCTTTTGTCTTTTTTCTTTTTAATAAACATTTTAAAATGATGAGGGTTTCATGCTATAAATTTAAAAATGATTTTAATGATTTCTAATAGAATTTGCATAAGTCCCACCAACAAATTTTTCCATCCTCGCCCGATGTTACCAACCACTTTCCATCGAACAATGAGTTTGTAACTATGCCCTTGTGGCCAACAAGCCTGGTAAGTTTCAATTTCGATATTCTATTATAAAGTGTCAGGGCATTCGATTCGTCTTCATTAAATATAATATACCTGTTGTCAGGGCTCATACCCAGGCTGTATATCAAAAATTCTGATTCGATATGTGAACATTTCTTACTTTCGGTATTGTAAAAAGATAACCTCCGGTCCTGACCTCCTCCAACAACTATATTGTTATAATAACATACCTTGTTTACCTTATCGACATGTTCCGAAGTGAATTGATTAATAACATTGCCGTTATCCGGATCAAGAATGGTAATTGTGCCACTTTCATCGGCTACTGCAATTTTCGAACGTTGCTCGTCAAGACTAATATCTGACAATGTGGAATATCCTATTTGTTTCTGATATACAAAGCTATTATCAGCATAATTATAAAGGATAATTTCATTGCTTAGGGTTGCAATTACAATATGCGATGGTTTAACAAAGCGTGATTCAACAATCATTAATTTTGATTCAATATCCTGAATGATGTTTCTTTCGGTCCAGTTATCAACAATAAATACATTTCGATAACCAGACTTTCCTTGTGAAACCAACAATATTTCGCCAGAAAACGGATTCTTATCTATGCAGAGGATTTTCGGTCTTATGGGATTTCCCATAAAATCAGATATATCCGATAGTGTCAAGGATTTAATAATTTTCTTTGATGCAATTTCGATGCAAAACAAAGTTCCATGGTCGCCTGCTACATAGAGCAATTTGCCATCGATAAAAAAATCTTCAGCACTACCTTTTATCTGAACAGTTCTTGTTGGTCTTGTATCCTGAGCAAATAGCCCATAAGCTAAACTCATAGAAACAACCAACAAGATGATTCTTATAAACATTCGATTAATCCTCCGAAAGAGCTTTTACCTTACTCCTTCCGATACGTTATCGCTAAGTGTTGAGCTGCTTTTGCTTAGCATCTCCCTGAATTCGGGTGTAAACAGGTTTTCGATGTCGACTGTTACCTCGGCCAGAGGAACATGACATTGGTTGCAACTAAAGTAAGCGTGGCTTAGCACATCGGGTGTCTTCGATTTTACTACCTGATTGTCGAGATCGTAAAGGTGGTACAAATCCCCCTCTTTTTCGATCTGTGGACGAAGGCTTGTAAAATGGGTTTCGGGCAATGGGATCGATTTTGCAGCTTCGGCCAATGCAGGCATGTGACAAGTAAGACAGATGTTTTTATCGATAGTAATTGGGAAAAAGCCTTCCGTGTTGTGCGGAATCATCGGTGGTGCATTCTCAAATGCCCGTTCGATTTTCTGACTTTCGCCAGGTGCTGTTGTTGAATAAACCGGCTTGGCAGGTGTTAATGTATTCTCACTAAAAACACTTGCTGTAATAATACCTAATTCTTCATCAGCAATCAACTTACTTTCTGTTTGTTTAGTATTATCTGCCTGCTGGCACGATACTAAAAAAATTAATAAAACCGGAATTAAATTTCGATACATAATACCTCCTGTTATTTTATAATATTTTAAATTTTAATGCTTTATCTTCGCACACCTCAATGCAACGCCCACAGTTTGTACATTCTCCAGATTGGATTTTTCCAGTACTGTTTCCAATAATTCCTAATACCTGTTTCTCTGGACAAACAGTAAAGCATAAGTTGCACTTGGTGCAATTATCTACAATATGATTAACCTTCAGAACTCTGAAATGGCTAACAAATGAATAAAACGCCCCTAAAGGGCAAAGGTGAAAACAAAAACTCAAAGGTTTTGCAAATAAATCGAACAGAAAGACTGCTACAACAGCCATTATGCCTGTTCCAAATCCAAATACTATATTCCGATGTAAAAATCCGATCGGACTTAGCATTTCAAAAACGGCAAATCCAAGTATTGAGGATAATATTAAAGTTAATACCAAGAGATAATATCGTAAATGCCTAATACTCTTTGTATTCGTTTCTATAGATTTTATCCTGAATTTAGATTTTAACCAGGTTGCAAGATCAACGACTATGTTTAGCGGACAAATCCAGCTGCAAAAAGCCCTGCCGGCCACAAAACTATAAAACACCAGTACGATTAAAGCCCCCAAGAGAGCATCACTGGCCACGATAAATCCTGAAAACAGAACCTGAATAACGGCAAAGGGATCGCTAAGATTAAGTTTGGCCATTATCCAGGCAGAGGAATAATTTCCTGTCAGAAGTTGCCAACCAAAGTAGTTGCCTCCTATAAACAGGAATAAAAAACCTGTTTGAAAAATTCTTCGGCTTATGAGGAATCTGTAGTTATACAAAAGCTTATTCATCAATCAGACTTTCCCAATCGTTTAAATATTCAACGGCCTTTTTGTTGTCATCATCTGTTTGTTCAGGTCTTTCAATGTTCTTCAACCTGTCCTCATCCGATTTATCCCAGCCTTTAATATAATGATCGCCAACCTGTCCTGTTGCCAAATCTACCGGCAAAACTTTTATTGCAGGTTTCTCAGTAACACAGACATGTTCACATATTCCGCAACCTGTACAGCTTTCACTATTTATTACAGGTTTCAGGAAAGCATGCTTACCGGTACGTTCTATTTGCTGATATTCTAAAGTAATAGCCTCATCAATCAACGGGCAGGCCCTGTAACAGGCATCACATTGGATTCCCCAAAAGGCAATGCACGACTCTTTATGAACAATTGCAACACCCATCTTCGATTTATTAATGTCCATCTTGCCCTCTTTATCCTGAAGCATGGTTATGTCAAGCGCCCCGCTTGGACAAACCGGTACACAAGGAATTGTTGTGCACATATAACATGGAATCTCACGGGGTATAAAATACGGACTGCCAATACTTACATTATCCTGGGTATTTGCAAGCTTTAAACTATCATAGGGACAGGCTTCAATACATGCTCCACACTTTAGGCAGGCTTTAAGGAAATCTTTTGCATTAATTGCCCCGGGTGGCCTCAACTCAGTATTAGTTGAAGCCAGCCCGTCGGCTATACTACCTAAGATAGTACCCCCAATCCCAAGAAATCCTGTTCCTTTAAAGAGATGTTTAATTGCCTCCCGTCTGGTATTTTTCTGTTGCGAAGTGTGCATCGAGCCTATACTTTATAAACTTTTACTGCACATTTTTTAAAGTCTGTTTGTTTAGATATTGGACATGTAGCATCGAGACAAACTTTATTGATAAATACTTTCTCGTCAAACCATGGAACGTATATAAGCCCTTTCGGACAACGGTTACGACCACGAAGCTCAAGGTGAGCTTTTACCTTACCCCGTCGTGATTCAATCCATATCTTATCTCCATCAACAAATCCGTATTTTTCGGCATCTGCCGGATTCATAAAACACAAGGCCTCTGGTACGGCACGGTATAATTCAGGAACACGCATGGTCATGGTTCCGCTGTGCCAGTGCTCTAACACCCTGCCGGTCGACATCCACAATGGGAACTCATTATCGGGCATTTCCGGCGGGTCCATATACGGACGGAAGAAAATCTTCGCTTTATTGCTCAGATCGTATTTTCCCTGATCTGCATTTGGTCCTGAAAGTGATCCCTGGGGCAGATTTTTCAATGCTTTTCCGTAGAAAGCAAAATCGCCTGTATCTGCTTTTCGAGCATAAGGATCGTATTTCGAATTAAAGCGCCATTGTGTTTCCTTTCCATCAACAACCGGCCATTTCAATCCCCTTAGTTTATGATAGGTATCGAAATCGGCATAATCATGGGCATTTCCCTGTCCGAATTTGCGGTATTCTTCCCATAAGTATTTTTGCATAAAGAAACCATATCCCTCCCATGGCTGATCGTCTGATCCAATAACATTCCTGCTATCGCCGACAGCTTCAGTATTCACATAACCTTCACCAATCGGATCGGGCCATGCATATGATTTAGCTTCATCGCTTGCAAAGAGTACATCGTAAAGTGTACTATTAAGGTCGTAACCCATATCCATTGCTTCTGCTGTTACATCAGGCAATCCGCCTTCGACTCCCGGAACAGGTTGAGCTCCCCATACTTCGCGAAGTTTAAATCGCTTGGCTAATTCAATATAATGCCAAATATCGGGCATTGAATCACCAATTGGTGTTACCTGTTGTTTCCAGTGTTGGGTTCTTCGTTCGGCATTACCATAAGCGCCCCACTTTTCATAAATCATTGCAGAGGGTAAAATCAAATCGGAAACCTTAGCCGAAATACCAGGATAAGATTCGCTGACTACAACAAAGTTATCCAGTTCACGTGCTGCTTTGATCCAGTGGTTTGCATTGGCAGTGTTATGATATGGATTATTTACATGGATCCATACAAATTTAATTTTTCCATCCTCAATATCACGATGGATTTTCATATTGTGTGAACCAGGCTTCGGGTTAATAGTACCCGTTGGAAGCTTCCACAGTTTCTCCGAAATTTCACGGTGTTTTGGGTTTGCTACAACCATGTCGGCAGGTAAACGATGAGAAAATGTACCAACTTCGCGAGCTGTTCCACACGCACTAGGCTGACCTGTTAAACTAAATGCACCATTTCCGGGTTTCGATTGCTTACCAAGAAGAAGGTGAACCATATAAGCTTGTTCATTTACCCAGGTGCCACGTGTATGCTGGTTCATTCCCATAGTCCAGAAGGATACCATTTTCCTGCCATTCTCAATGTAAAGGTTAGCAAGTTCCTGCAGTTTTTGTTTGTATTCACCAAGATCCTCATCAACATCACCTTTTGTTAACTCTGCAACAAAGTCGAGCGTGTAAGGAGCCAGGGCTTTTTTAAACTCATCAAACGATATTTTCCAGTGCTTCTTTGCTGATCCAGTATTTTTCATTGCCAGGTTATCACCTTCCTTGTGACCAAGATATCCAAGCGTGACTCCTTCTTCTTTCGACAGTACCTTCGATGATTCCTTATCGACAGTTTCTTTTTCAGCGGCCGAAAATTTTGGATGATCTGAAGTTCTCATTCCATAGCCAACATCTACAGGACCGGTTGTGAATATTGTGTGTTTATTAACAAAATCCCAATCGATAGATTCGGGACGGTTATATACTATTTCACGTGCAATATAATTCCAGATTGCCAGATCGGTATGAGGTTTAAAGATAATCTCAGAGTCAGCAAGATCGGTACAACGGTTTGTGAAAGTTGACAGGTTCACAATTTTTACCTTATCAGGGCTACTTAGTTTCCTGTCGGTAACACGCGACCATAATATCGGGTGCATTTCCGACATATTTGCCCCCCAAAGTGCAAATGTGTCTGTAATTTCGATGTCATCATAACAACCCGCAGGCTCGTCAATGCCAAATGTTTGGATAAATGCAGCAACAGCCGACGCCATACAGTGTCGAGCATTCGGATCGATATTATGCGACCGGAATCCTGCCTTCATAAGCTTAACCGCTGCATATCCTTCCTGAACCGTATATTGTCCGGAACCAAATACTCCAAGGCCTGTTGGCCCTAATTCCTTAAGGGTTTTCTTGATCTGTTTCTCCATTTCGTCGAATGCACGTTTCCAGGAAACCGCTTTAAACTTTCCGTTTTTGCTGAAGTTTCCATTCTCATCTACCCTTAATAATGGTGTCTTAATCCGGTCGGAACCATACATTATTTTTGCATTAAAATATCCCTTTATGCAATTTAATCCACGGTTGACTGGTGCTGCAGGATCACCCTTAACTGCTACAATCTTATCATCTTTTGTAGCAATCATAATCCCACATCCGGTTCCGCAAAACCGGCAAACCGACTTATCCCACCTCCAGTCAGACTCGGCTGTATCGGCCAATGCCTGAACACTTGATGGGATACTTACTCCAATTGCAGTTGCTGCTGTGGCAACTGCCGAACTTTTAATAAAATCTCGTCTAGTAAAATTCATAGTATGATTAGGTTTATTAATCTATAATCTACGCTTAAATCCTGAGTCAAAAATAAGAAATTAAGTAAATAATTACCTTAATTATTAATTAGAATGATTACAAATTACTTTAGTATTGAAAAAATGAATACATTTGTAATAATCAAACATTAATCAAATTAAACAATTGAAAATCAGACAAGATTAGTTCCTCAAACGAAAAAAATAATCAAAATGCAAAAAAAATCTATCGAAACAATTATTTATCTCTTAACCGGAATAATGTTTATTGTGTTTGGCTTTTTACTTCATAACCGGGACTTTGTACATTTGATAGATCTGAATGTCGTCACACATCGCACCTCACAGGTTATTACAATGTTATGGATTTATGGAGGGCTACTTTTTGTTTTCGCGGCTTATTCTATTTTATTGGCAAGGAAAGGAAAATCCCTGACAAAAAACTTTATTCAATTGCTGACTGATTCAGTTAATCAGATCAATTCATTTTTAAGAAATACGTTTAGCCGAAAGCCTGATCTGTTCAATATTATTTGGCTCATTTTAGTATTAGTTGCCGGAGCTTTTATCCGTTTGTTTTTTGCTAACGACACAATTCGCCTTGACGAATCATCAACTATAGTAAATGCGGTAATTGGACCTTTTTATAAAACCGTTGTATATTTCTCTACAAACAATCATTTATTGCACACTCAATTTGTTCAGCTTACAACTAAGTTATTCGGATTAAGCCCTTTTTCAGTCAGGATTCCGGCCTTAACTGCAGGTATTTTAACTTTACCATTAGTATATATTGCTACAAGACGAATTATTGGTAGTACAAACGGACTTTTTGCAACAATAATGCTGGTTGTCCTTCCATTTATGATAATGTATGACACCGTTGCGCGGGGTTATTCATTGAATAATTTTTTCTTTGTTATAGGAATCATTATTGGGAATTCGATTGGAAACAGGATTACAGTCCCGAAAGTATTTCTCTTTGCGTTATGCCTATCGATGGGTGCTTTCGTAATTACCAGTTTTTTGTATGCAGCCGCGGGGCTGTTATTATGGGTGTTCGTTCTGCTGATTTATCAAAAAAACAGTTTTTCTGATATCATTAAAAAATATGTGATCCCTACTTCTGTTGCTTTTATATTAATTACCTTTATTTTATATACCACAAAATTTATTTATAGTAATATTAATAAAATCATCAGCAATAAATATATAGTAGCCCTCCCGTTTAATGAATTTTCGGCTCAAATTGGCCCACATTTTCAAGGGGTTTTTCAAAGTGTTTTCAGGGATGTTCCTGACTATTTGTTTTACACTTTACTGATAATAACTATTTTAGGGTTTGCGCTAATGATACGCAATAAACAATATAAAATTTTACTATTTGCGGGGTCAATTTTATTTGGAGTATTCGTTCTATTCATGATCAAACGTGCAATTCCGTTTTCCCGCACCTGGACATTTCTTGTTCCGGTTATTGCAATAATGGCCGATGCAGGTTTGTCGTCAATTACGCGCTTGTTCAATAGCACAATACAGAATGTTATAAAAGCTATTCTTATTACAGGAATGTTTTATTGTGTGTATTCTATTTCGAGTAATAAGTTAATTACAAGCTATGGAGATATTGGCACTTTTAAAGAAGCAGAACAAGTAGCCAAATTCTTAGAGGACAAATTTTATAATGGAGATAAATTAACAGGCCTGCCGGTTGTAATTAATCCAACTAAATTTTATTGGGCAATGAATGATTTCGATCCTGCCTTAACTGAACATAAACATAAACCGGCAAAAACCTTTTATATCATAATGAAAAACCGGACACAAATTTCGGACTATACCGACAAAAATCTACAACCGGTTTTTGAATACGGCCATGCTAAAGTTTACGTTGAAGAATAGAAGCAAGACCTGAATTCTTAACTATATTTTTATAATTGTAAGGAAATAATCCCGTTTTCTTTATCCCAACCTGAAATTTATTGGTACACGATACAAAACCTTAACTGCTTTACTACGCTGTAAACCAGGGCTGAAATCTGGCAAGCTGCGAACTACACGTAAGGCCTCATCGTCCAAAAGACGGTCTACGCCTCGCTCAATTTTAACATTGGTAACTTTACCTTTCTCATCAACAACAAACTGAACCCAAACCCTGCCTTCAATTCCCTGAATCCGGGCTAACTCAGGGTACCGGGCCAGGCGCATTGCATATCGGTGCAGGTCGGCATCGCCCTGTTCTTCGGTTTTATTTATTGCCGGACGGAATATGGGCATCTCTTCAACCCAAACAAATATATTCCATTCGTCCGGCGGTTCAGGGTCCAACGTAAATTCAGTATCACTCCAATCATTTTCATCCGATTCTGAAGAGAAAACAAGGACATCATCGATATCCTCATCATTATCGATTATTTCGAAAATCTGGGTAATAGTTGGCTTCGGTTCGGGCCGTTCAATTTTCTCAGGTTTCTCGCGGAATGTATTGATTATATCTTCTTCAAATTCAGTAGAAATTGAGCTCGAATATACTTTAACTGCACTTTTTTCAACACTCCACTCAAAGGCCATTAAAATTAAAGTCAGGGCGATTACAAAACCCAATTGTAAAAAAACCGATCTTTTCTTCTCAAGGTTAACATGATTTGCTTTTTTAGTTTCCATCATTTTTAAGTTTTATTGATTATAATTGATCCGGTATTAAGGGATCGGGCTTGTACTTTTTCCATAATCAAAGTGTTCTATATTTATGGAAATCTGATATTCGGGTTCCCTTTTTTAAAATCCTGAAATTGCTCATACAGGAAATATGCATTTTAGGACAGGGATCATTAATTTAAATTTAAATCGAAATTTTGTTACAATTTTTTGCAAAACAAAACACAACTGAATCAGGATTGGATATCGTTCCGGAAGACAAATTGATTGATCGCTATCGAAACACAGGAGACCCGGTCTATGTAGGACAACTGTTTGATCCTTATGTGCATCTGGTTTATGGATTGTGCCTGAAATATCTTCACGACGAAGAAGATTGCAAGGATGCTGTGATGCAAATTTTTGAGAACATCCTCCGCGATCTGAAAACCCACAATGTAAAATCTTTTAAAAGCTGGATATACATTGTGAGCAAGAATTATTGCCTTAAAATTATACGGCGACGAAAGCAGGATCGCAAATATACTGACACAATAAATGCTGAATGTAAAAGAAATTTTGTGGAGATTGATGAATCATTGAACCTTTATAATAAAGAAAAAATTACTGCACTGAACCATGCTGTAAAACAACTAAGAGGGCCCCAGAAACAATGCATCGAACTTGTGTATTTAAATGGGAAATCATACAAGGATGTTGTTGAAATTACAGGCTTCGAAATGAACAAAGTAAAGAGCTATGTGCAGAATGGAAAAAGAAATCTCAGGCTAATGCTTGAGAAGCTTGATGAGTTTAACGAAGATGATTAGGAGGAATTACGATGTACGACCCGGAACTTTTTAATGAACGAGGTTGCCTCTCCAAGGAGGCATTGAAAAAATACACTTTAGAGCATCTAACTTTTGATCAACTTTATGTTGTTCAAAGCCATTTAAACTCGTGTGAATTATGTACCGATGCTGCTGATGGATTTGCCATTTTATCAGGCCAAAATGATCAATTACCACTTATAAAAGATGAAATTGCTACCAGGATAAGTAAAACGAGCAATATAAAAATACATGGTGCCAAACGTATAACCAACACGCAACTATTTGTGTCGTTAGCAAT
>CAYLZH010000123.1:0-14168 GCA_964388245.1 uncultured Bacteroidales bacterium | reverse complement strand
CGGATTTTATGAAATCAAACAATTACAGTACTTTTGGAACTGCGAAACTTGAGTTCATTTATATTTGGTCTGGCCCACACCATTTGCTTTACCAATCATTACCCGACTGGGCACAAACACTTGGAGTTGTATTTTCCGTTATGTTGCTTGCGCCATCATGGGGTGGCATGGTAAATGGCCTTCTGACATTGCGTGGAGCCTGGGATAAAGTTCGTGATTCTGCCCTGCTTAAGTTTATGGTTGTTGCAGTAACAGCATACGGTATGTCTACTTTTGAAGGTCCAATGCTTTCATTGAAAAATGTAAATGCAATCAGCCACTTTACCGATTGGACCATTGCTCATGCACATATTGGTGTTCTTGGATGGAACGGTTTCCTTACATTTGGAATTCTCTATTGGTTAATTCCAAATCTCTTTAAAACAAAACTTTACTCACAAAAGCTCGCCAATATGCATTTTTGGCTTGGTACACTCGGAATTTTATTCTACGCTGTTCCATTGTATTGGTCAGCAGTTACACAAAGTTTAATGTGGAAAGAATTTACTGCTGACGGATTTTTAGCTTACCCGAATTTCCTCGAAACAGTTACCCAGATTTTACCAATGTACTACGTCAGAATAGCAGCGGGTGTTCTTTACCTTCTGGGTACAGTTATAATGGTAGTTAATCTGATAAAAACCATAAAAACTGGAGTATGTGCCGATAATGAAGAGGCTTCCGCTCCTGCACTCGAAAAGGTTGCCAAGAAAAGAATTCTGGGTGAAACAGCACACCAATGGCTGGAGAGAAAGCCGGTTGCTTTTACAGTTTGGACATTAATAGCAATCCTTATAGGAGGTATTGTCGAGATAATTCCTATGATGATGGTTAAAACTAATATTCCAACGATCGAAAGTGTTAAACCATATACACCACTCGAATTACAGGGCAGGGATGTTTATATTGCTGAAGGATGTGTAAGTTGTCACTCTCAAATGGTACGTCCGTTCAGATCGGAGACCGAGCGATATGGTGAATATTCAAAAGCCGGTGAATTCGTTTACGACCATCCATTCTTGTGGGGATCGAGGAGAACAGGACCCGATTTGGCAAGAACCGGCGTAGTCGGTGGAAAAATGTATAAATCCGATTCCTGGCACTACAATCATATGATCAATCCTCAGGGAATGAATGCCCAATCTATTATGCCTCCATATCCATGGCTGGCCGAAAAGGAAATTGATGTTTCATTAACAGGGGCAAAAATCCGTGCAATGCAAACACTTGGAGTACCTTATCCTGAAGGGTATGATGAAAAAGCTGAAGCTGACTTAATGATTCAGGCCAATAAAATAACAAACAACCTCAAACAAGCCGATATCCAGGTTTCTCCGACTAGTCAAATAGTTGCACTCATTGCGTATATGCAACGACTTGGAGTAGATATCAGTAAATCATCAATGGCATCGTTCGAAACAACATTAGATGTGACTCCAACAGCAGCCGTTAGCCAGGAAAAAGAAGTAATAATTTCTGATGAATTACTGGCAACGTCAGAGGAACTCTATGCGAAAAACTGTGTAGCTTGTCATGGCGCACATGGAGAAGGAAATCCCGTTGGGCCAAATCTTACCGATGATTATTGGTTAAACGGTGGGTCGAAACATGATATCTACCAGATCATTGCTGAAGGCAAATTAGATAAGGGAATGCAAGCCTGGAATGAACAATTCTCGGCTACCGAGATACATGGTCTTACACAATACATTGTCAACCTTCAGGGTACTAATCCACCCAATGCAAAAGAACCGGAAGGTACTATTGATGAACAAATAGCTAAGTTATGAGAATTGTAAGTCATTATGTAAGGGAAATCAATGGAATCGAAGTATATCCGATAATTGCTGTTCTGATATTCTTTGCTTTCTTTCTGACATTGCTCTATCATCTGTACCGTATGGATAATGGATTTGTTAGTACAATGAGCAACCTTCCTATCGAAGATGACAGTGAAATAGTTGAAAATCAAAAAGAAATAAAATAAAAAGTTTGCATCATGGAAAAGAATAACGAAAAAGTTAAATATGATGGTAAACCATTTGAACATGAGTTTGATGGAATAAAGGAACTGAATAATCCCCCACCACCATGGATTATGTATTTGTTTTACATAACTGTAATATTTTCAGTGTTTTACTGGGTATATTACCATGCATGGGGAAAAGGCGACCTTCAGGACGAAGAATATAATAAAGAAATGGCTGCTGCTCAGGTAAAAATTGATGCTTTTAAGGCAGAAACCAAAGCAGTTGAGATTGTCCTGCTTACAGATGCTGAAAGTCTTGCTGCCGGAGAAACAATTTATAAAGAAAAACTCTGTGCTACCTGTCATGGACAATTTGGTGAGGGAAATGCTATTGGTCCAAATCTAACCGATAATTATTGGATCAGTGGAGGATCAATCGAAGATGTCTTTAATATTATTAAAAATGGTGTCCCGACAAAAGGTATGACACCATTTAAAGATCAGCTTCCCGACGATAAAATTCTTCAGGTTAGCAGCTACGTTCTTGATAAATTGGTTGGCTCTAATCCGGCTAATGCCAAAGAGCCACAGGGCATATTAGTTCAACCATAGGAGAACTAATAATTTTACAGGGCATATAAATTATCCCTGCAAATTGCTTCCAAAATGTTTTGGTAGTGTTTTTTATGGTTAATGTGAATACGGAATAGCTATAGCTGCAATATGTTGTAGCTATTTCTATTTGTATCATAAAAACTACCTTATATATGACACCCGACCATAGTCCGAATATTAAAATTATCAATCAATAACAAGAATATTATGGCAAAAAAAAACAACACCAACGAATCATTCCGTAATAGCGTTTCTACCATTAATAAAGAAGGGGAACGTGTTTTTGTCTATCCTAAAAAACCATCCGGTAAATTACATAATTACAGGTTGATTGTAGGATGGATTTTATTGGCTTTCTTTTTTATCAGCCCGTTTATCAAGCTAAAAGGCGATCCTCTGCTACTTCTTAATGTGATTGACAGGAGATTTATCCTGTTTGGCAATATTTTTTGGCCTCAGGATACTTTTGTCTTTGCCATTATGATGTTAACCATATTGGTGTTTATCGTTGTATTTACGGTTGCTTTAGGACGTTTTTGGTGTGGATGGGCATGCCCACAGACCGTTTTTATGGAAATCCTATATAGAAAAGTTGAATATCTGATAGATGGAGATGCCGGAAAGCAACGCAAGTTAAAGGCCCAGGAATTAAATTTTGAGAAAATATGGAAACGAAGCCTGAAATATTTAATTTTTCTGATCCTTTCATTTTTAATTGCCAATACATTATTTGCATGGGTTATCGGAGTCGAAGAGTTGTTCAAAATGGCAAGCGAACCAATATCACGGCATCGCTCAGGTTTTATAGGAATGATGGTACTTACCGGATTTCTTATGTTTATTTATTCGTGGTTTAGAGAACAGGTATGCTGCATTTTATGCCCGTATGGCCGATTACAAGGTGTTTTGTTAGATTCTAACAGTATTATTGTGGCCTATGATTATAAACGCGGAGAACCACGCAATTCATTTAAAAAATCAGAAGACAGAAAAGAGGCCGGCAAGGGCGATTGTATCGATTGCAGGCAATGTATTGATGTTTGTCCTACAGCCATCGATATCAGGAACGGTACACAGTTGGAATGTATAAATTGTACAGCCTGTATTGACGTTTGTAATCATACCATGGAGCGTGTTGGACTGCCTAAAGGGCTCATTCGATTCGATTCTGAAAATGGCATTAAGACAGGCAAGAAACTACAAATGAATGTCAGGCTGGCAGCTTACATTTTTGTACTTACTTTCCTGATGTCGTTCCTCGTTTATCTCTTGTTCAGCCGTTCAGATATTGAAACATCGATTCTCCGTACACCAGGTCTCTTGTATCAGGAGCAGGTAAATAACGAAATCAGTAATCTGTACAATATTAAAGTTATAAACAAGAAACGAGAAAACTTCCCTATCGAAATCAAACTCCAGTCTCACGATGGTCGCGTAGTTATGGCAGCAGGCGACATGACAGTAAATGAAGCCTCGAGTACCGAAGGGGTATTTTTTGTATATATGAACAAATCCAATGTTTCAGGGAAAGAACCAATTAAACTTGGAGTATATACAGGCGACCGTCTAATTGAAGAGATTGATGTTACATTCGTCGCACCAGAGTAAGCAGATTGGTCGTTACATAATTATAGATTTTAATGAATAGAACATCGGTGCTATTTGGGACCAACCGAAATTTCATATAGTTGGCTTACTGCCAGAAGAATTTTTTCATGAGTGGCAGGTATGTTAAGTTCAGGTTCTATTGTATGATTTGCAACTGAAGAAACAGCATCTTTTATTGCCAGCCAAACCGACAAAGCAAGCATAAAAGGCGGTTCTCCAACTGCCTTGCTCTGCTTAATAGTATTTGGATTTGGATAACCTTTAAGGAATTCAACCCTGAAATCTTCCGGAATATCATTTATCCCTGGAATTTTATATGTGTCGGGTGAATGATTCAACAAATTCCCATTCTTGTCCCATTTGCATTCTTCACATGTGAGCCATCCAACACCCTGAACGAAACCACCTTCAATCTGCCCGCGATCAATTGATTCGCTTATGGAACTTCCGGCATCATGAAGAATATCTGTGCGGAGAATCCGGTGGTGACCAGTTAGAATATCAATTTCTACCTCACTCACCGACATACCAAACGAATAATAATAAAAAGGATTCCCCCTGCCATTTTTTTTATCAAAGAATATTCCCGGTGTTTTGTAAAATCCAGTCGCACTCAAGCTAACCTGGTTCAAATAGGCCTTAATTATTGCCCCATTAAAACTGATTTTTCTTTCAGGATTATCAATATCAATAATATAGTTATTTCTAAATTCTAATGAGTCTGGATCACAAGTACAATTAAATTCTTTACTGATGATTGGAGCAGCAATATCCGAAACTCTTCTTTTAAGTATCGATATCGCATTCTTAACAGCCATTCCATTTAAATCGGTGCCCGAAGAAGCAGCAGTTGCAGAGGTGTTTGGAACTTTAGTTGTATTCGTTGCCGACACTTTAACATTATCTATATCAACCCCAAATTCCTGTGAGGCAATAAGCCTGATCTTGGTATGAAGCCCCTGCCCCATCTCTGTGCCTCCATGGTTTACAAGAATACTTCCGTCCTGATAAATATTTACCAGTGCGCCTGCCTGATTAAGAAATGATGTTGTAAACGATATCCCAAATTGCACAGGTGATAAAGCTATCCCGCGTTTTATAAACTCATTCTTCGCATTAAATTCATTAATCATCTTTCTCCGTCTAAAATAATCGGATGATTCTAAAAGCTTATTCCACAGAATACTAAGTCGATTGTTTTCAACTTTTTGCTGATAGGGCGTAATATTTCGGTCGCTGTGCTGATAAAAGTTTCTGAACCTGATCTCAGCCGGATCCTCACCAAGATTTCTTGCAATGCGATCAATAATGTTTTCGATGGATACCATTCCCTGGGGTCCACCAAAGCCGCGAAAAGCAGTATTCGACATGGTATTGGTTTTCCAGGCATTTCCAATAATCCGAACATTAGGAATATAATAAGTATTAGTTGCATGGAACATAGCACGTTCCATAATTGCCATCGACAAATCGGTTGCGTATCCTGCATTTGAATTCAATTCAACATCGAGAGCTTTTATCTCTCCTTTGTCCGAAAATCCCACCCGATAATAAATATGAAAAGGATGACGTTTTCCTGTCATGATTTGATCCTCATTGCGCGACAATCTTATTTTAACCGGCTTTCCTGTTGCATCTGCCAGCAATGCCGACCAGACAGCCACATGGTTTGCCTGTGTTTCTTTTCCTCCAAAAGCTCCACCCATACGACGCACTTCAACTTCAATCTGGTTTCTTGGAACATTAAGAACTTCGGCAACAAGGGCTTGTGTTTCGCTTGGGTGCTGCGATGAACAATAAACTTTCATTTCACCGGCTTCGCCAGGAACCGAAAGGGCAACCTGCGTTTCAAGATACCAATGTTCCTGGGCACCAGTACGGAGCCGTCCCTTCAAAATATTCTTCGATTTGGCAAATTCTTCCGTTAGTGATCCGCATTCGATTTTTCTTGCAGGATGTAATAATTGCCCATGAGCCATCGCTTCATCGATTGTTAAAATAGGAGCTTCCTCAATAAAATCGATTTCGATCAGTGATAGTGCTTTACGTGCAGATACTTCATCTTCAGCGGCAATCAAAAATATGGCCTGCCCAACACACTCGACCTTTTCATGAGCCAATGCAGGTTCATCTTTTATAACCGGCCCCATCTGGTTCTCACCTGGAATATTATGATGTGCAAGAACTGCCTTAATACCAGGGGCCTCTAATGCTTTACTAAGATCATACGACTTGATTTGTCCCTTTGCTATGGGTGATTGAAAAACAGTCCCGTACAACATATCTGCAGGTTCAGGTATATCATCGACATAAATTGCCTTACCACTTACGTGCAAAATTCCACTCTCATGTTTCTCGGTATTATTCATCGCCAAGCTTTTTTGATAAATCGAACCAAAACTTCTTTAATAAATTAACTGCCATAATCCGCCTGCCCTCAACGTCAGCTCTGGCATCGGAAATGGGTAAAAATTCTTCGGATAAAATAGTTGCAGCTTTTTCTACTGTTTTAAGGCTCCAAATCTTCCCTGAAAGGAATTTTTCAGTTTTGATTGCTCTGACAGGAGTAGCTGCCATCCCGCCATAAACAATCATTATTTCAGCAATTTTATCAGCCGATATTGCTAAGCGAAAAGCTGCACTAACCGAAGATATATCAAGATGTCTGCGTTTTGAGTTTTTATAGAAACTAACGTGTACTGCGTTGTCCTGTTGATCAACAGGCAATATTATTTGCTTAATAATTTCCTGTTTGGAAAGAAGCGTTTTACGATAAGCGGTAATAAAATCTTCAAGGTCGATAGTCCTCGTCCCATCTTTTGAGTTAACCACAACTTTCGCTTTATGAACCATAAGAACAGGAAGACTATCACCAATGGGTGATGCCGATCCAATATTGCCACCTAACGTTGCAAGATTTCGTATCTGTTCCGATCCAAAGTAATGGATCATGGTGTCAATTGCAGGAAACCGGTTCTTCAACAATTTCCTTATTGCGTTAAGATTAAGTCCTGCACCGATAGAAATATGAACTTTGTTTTCCCGGAATGTTTTTAATTCTTCGATTGCCGACAGGTCAAGTATAGCAGGCAGCTCCTCATGGTTTTTAGTTACCCGAAGTGCCACATCTGTACCTCCTGAAACAATGAGTGCATGAGGTTTATTTTTTTTGATCAAGAGTGCATTTGATAAAGAAGATGGTAAAAAATATTCCTGATTATTCGAGTCGATTGATATTTCTGTTTCCTGACTTTTAATTCTTTGTAATTGATCAATAATATGGTTTTCATCCGAAAAAATGGAAGTATTCTTCGAAATAGCCAATCCCTCTGCAGCAGCATCTATTATCGATCTGTAACCCGTGCAACGACATAAGTTTCCAGCCAATTTATAGCGAATGGATTCATTATCAAATCTTGCGTTTGTTTTATGAAGAGCGTACAGTGCCATAATAAATCCCGGTGTACAATAACCACACTGCGATGCATTATGCTGATAAAAGGTTTCTTGAATAGGATGCATTTGTCCTTCCTGATCCAGATCTTCGATAGTAATAACTTGCTTTCCGTGGATTGCCGGAAGAAAAATCAAGCAGGAATTTACGGCACTGTATAATAATTTTCCTTCGTGCGTAACTTCAGCCAATACAACAGTGCATGCACCGCAATCGCCCTCGGCACAACCCTCTTTTGTTCCCCTGCATTCGGGTAATTTTCGTAAATATTGGAGAAGTGTTGTTGTTGGGGAAAGCTTCTCTTGTTTGAAATTGATTCGTTTTATTCTCCTGTTAAGAACGAATTCAATTATGTCGCTATGATTTTCTGTCATCCCTTTAAGTAAATTTGTTTCCCACGAAAATGTTGTTGTTAGTTAATCAATTTTCCCCTGACATCAATTATTTTGGCCAGAATCGAAATAACTATCTCGTCGGGGGTTTGACATTCGATGGGTATTCCCATTGGCCAATCGATTGTTTCCAGTTCCTTTTCTGATAGTAATTTTTTTTCAGTAAATAATAGCCGGGCTTTTGCAATTTTTCGATTGCTCCCTATCATTCCAAGATAAGCACGGGGCTGTTTAGCGCAATATGCAACAATCTCACGGTCGTATTCATGTAAATGACTCAGGGATGCTATAAAGGTTCTCTCATCGAATACTAATTCCGCAAAGGCATCCTTGTGATTTTTATTGATCTTTTTGATGCCATCAAGCTGAATTTGAGAAATAATTTCAGGTCGTTCATCAATCAATGTTATCAGAAAGTCAAATCTTTGAGCCATCTCCGCCAATTTACTGCCAATATGCCCTGCTCCAAATATGTATAACCTGAATTTAATTCCAACAGGTTCAATAAATATCTGAACAGTGCCTCCACAACTCATTTTATGATCCCTGGTCAGGTTATGGTCGAATGATGCAGGCTGACCGTTTTCAATTACTTTTTGGGCATCCCGAATAACCTGAAGTTCGAGGCTACCCCCTCCTACCGAACCAATTGTAGCGCCATCGGGATAAACTATCATCTTTGAGCCTGCCTTTCGTGGTGTCGATCCATTTGTTTTTATGATAATACAGGCTGCCGCAATTTTTCCGGTTTGCTCACAATCTGTAATTTTCTGGTAGATATTTTCCATTTTTTTAATGAATATTGACGAAAAGTACGAAAAACATAAGAGAATCCAATGGAGTCATGGCTGAAAACAACTGGTCGAACGCTTTGATTTCCAGCAAGAGCAATTTGGTACTACCCATATTTATCCTTCCAAAGAATGTTGATGTATTTTTGGGCATCGGCTTCGCGAGTGTTTTTCGCAGGTTTATAAATCTGAGTTCCAACCAATTGATCGGGCATACATTCAAGCCCGGTTATATTATCATCGAATTTATGGGAATACTTATAGTCCTTTCCGTATCCGATTTCTTTCATCAACCTTGTTGGGGCATTTCGTAAATGCAGAGGAACTGGGAGGTCACCTGTCTCTTTAACCAGAGTTTGGGCATCTTTAATGGCCATATAGGCTGAGTTACTTTTTGCTGAAGTAGCAAGGTATATAGCAAGCTCTGATAAGATAATCCTGGATTCGGGCCATCCAATCATGTTTACAGCCTGAAAGCCATTGGTGGCCAACAACAATGCATTTGGATTGGCAAGGCCAATATCTTCGGATGCAAGAATAACCAATCGCCGGGCAATAAATTTTGGATCCTCCCCTCCTTCTACCATTCGTGCCAACCAATATACGGCTGCATTTGGGTCGCCGGTTCTGACTGACTTGATAAAAGCTGAGATAATGTCGTAATGCTGTTCACCATTTTTATCGTACAAAGCCATATTCTCCTGAACGGTATTAATAACTTTATCATTAGTGATTACCACTTCTTCTGTTTTTGATGCTGTAACTACCAGTTCAAGAACATTTAGCAATTTCCGGGCATCACCTCCTGATAATCGTAACAGTGCCTCATTTTCATCGATTGTAATCTTTAGGTTCTTGAGATAATAATCAGCCGAAATAGCATTAGTTAAAATGGCTAAAAGGTCGTTCTTTTCAAGACTCTTCAGAATATAAACCTGACAACGTGAAAGTAAGGGACTGATTATTTCAAACGAAGGATTTTCTGTGGTTGCACCTATCAGTGTAATAATCCCCTCCTCAACAGCACCCAGTAAAGAATCCTGTTGCGACTTATTAAACCGGTGAATCTCATCAATAAAAAGAACAGGATTGGGTTTATTAAAATATTGTAGTTTCCTGGCTTTATCAATAGTCTCACGAACATCTTTTACACCTGAATGGACAGCACTCAGAGTAAAAAAAGGTCGTTCAAGTTGATGAGCAATAATCCGGGCCATTGTTGTTTTTCCCACTCCCGGAGGTCCCCAAAGTATGAATGATCCCAGATTCCCGGTAGTTATCATTTGATGAAGTACGGCACCATCACCTACAAGATGATCCTGACCAAAATAGGTTTCAAGACTTTTTGGCCTTAACCTGTCTGCAAGGGGTTGATTTGGCAATTGTTCCATAACCATGAATTTTTGGTAAAATAACTAAAAAAGGGATTAATCAAAAGTAGGCCAGCCTAAATTTTTAATGAAATTTGTGGATTGAAGCATCCTCATTTTCGATTGAAAGAAATTTGAACAACTTTTTTTGATATCATAAACATAAAAATCTTTTTTTCGGGAATTAAGTATTACTTTTGCGCCTCGAATTTTATTAATAATTTAAATTTTAAAGTATGCCAGTAAAGATTAGATTAGCACGACACGGTAGAAAGCGTAAGCCTTTCTATTACATCGTGATTGCGGATGGCAGAGCACCACGGGATGGTAGGTACATTGAACGAATAGGTTCGTATAATCCTAATACCAATCCGGCTACCATCGATTTAAATTTTGACAAAGCTCTTGAATGGTTACAAAAAGGAGCACAACCAACTGAAACAATGCGATCGATCCTTTCTTACAGAGGAGTCCTTTACAAAAACCATTTGCTAAAAGGAGTCGAAAAAGGAGCATTCACAGAGGAAGTTGCTGAAGAGCGTTTCAAAGATTGGCTCGAAGAAAAAGAAGCTAAGATATCTTCAAAAGAAGACAAACTTAAAGCTGAAAAAGCAAAAGATAGCAAGAAGCGCTTAGATGCAGAAACAAAAGTAAAAGAAGCCCGTGAAGCAAAAATTGCTGAAAGACAATCGGCAATAGCTGCAGAAGCCGAAGCCAAAGCTGCAGAAGAAAAAGCTGCACTGGAACAGCAACAAGCTGAAGAAGCTGCTAAAGCAGATGAAACTACTGAAGAAGCTGCTCCGGCCACAGAAGAAAAAGTTCAGGAATAGATTAAGATATTTGCAATCAGATATAAGGAAACCCCGGTAGATCAACCGGGGTTTTTTATTGTTAAAAAATCATTACTTTCACAAATATGAATCAGAATTGATTAAACCATGATTAATAATAACAATCTTTACGAGATCGGCAGAGTAAAAAAAGTGCACAGTGTACATGGTGAAATTAACATCGAACTAATTAACGATACCATCGATATCAGCGATGACATCCAATTCATTTTTCTTGAAATTGACGGAGGACTTGTACCTTTTTCAGTAATTAGCTACGACCTCAGGATCAGATCAATAATTTTTGACTTGCAGGAAATTCAATCAAAGGAGAAAGCGCAAAGCTATGTTGATAGTTTGGTGTTTATTGACAAGGAGGATATCATTGCCGGGGATATTAGCGAACCTGATCCAATGTTACAATATACCGGCTTTATTCTCTGCGATACAAAAAGAGGAGTACTTGGCCGAATTGAAAACCTGATTGAATATCCTGATAATCCGGTTTTTGAAATAATAATTGATGATATCCAGGTTTTGATCCCCGCTAAAAAGGATATTATCCAGTCGGTCGATTACGAAAAGAATACTTTACTGATGAATATTCCTGAAGGATTAATTGATCTTTACCTTGAACCGTAATAATGAAAAAAGGCTGCCTTAATAAGACAGCCTCCTGTAATATCATTATTTTAGTAATGCTTATTCAACTAAAGTTTTAAAAGCACCTACTTCGAAATACTTATAAAACTCCAGATCATTCTTAGCTTTTCCGGCCAGTGTAGCATCTTTGTTAATAGCCGTTTTTAAACTACTTAATACCAGCTCATCGTTACTTGTGCGTGCTCCCACAATAGCCTTCAGGTAGTAAATCATAGCATCCTTTTCTTCGTTGGATTCAAGAGTTTGTAGTGCAGCATTGTTATCGCCTTTTAACAACTGAGCAAGAGCTGCATTAAAGCTTGTACAACTTCCCATTTTAGATACGGCTTCGCCATAGTTTCCCTTCTTTACTTCGCAAATACCAAGGTTATAAGATACCTTTTTTCCTGCTGACAGAGCTGCTCCAAAATAATTCTCAGCATCGACAAAATTACCATTCAGAATTTCGCAAACTCCAAGATTATTGAGCACAATAGCATTGTCGTCAAGTTTTTTTGCTGATTCGAACGACTTTCTTGCATCTTCGATTTTGTTTTGCTCAAGATAAATTACACCGGCATTGTTTGGTCCTCGCCAGTCATCAGAATATTTTGTGCTGAAAAAGTTATAAATCTCAAGTTTTTCATTCAGATCATCGGTAAGTGTTGCTGCATATAGAAGTTCTGCCTGGTTCAGGGTATCTGGTTTTGTCTTTACCAACTCCTTGATCTCTTCGTCGTACCAACCGATTTTCTCAACATTAACCTGCATTTTTGATCGACGCAATTGAGGCAGGACATCATCGGCCAAAACCTTATAGGCTGCTGCCATATTCTTAATTTGTTCTTCACGAACAGCAGGATCTGAGTACATCGAAAGAACCCTGAGTATTAAATCCTTGTCATCGATTGAGGAGGCCTGTACTTGTTCTTTGAATCCTTTCCAGTCTTCAGCAGTAGTTTTCTCAACAATCTTAGCTTCTTCAATTTTCTTCCTTTTCAATTCTTTATTAACGAATTTACTGGCTGATTTTCCCCGGTTTTCCGAAAGCTTTTCATTCAGATCAAATTCTCCGTCGGGTGATGCATATGATGAAATATCAATATTTTTAAGCTCGAGCCTTTCGTTTTCTTTTACTTTTTCAAAATATTCTTTTAATGAAGAAATGTCATCCGATTTTTTCTCTGACCAACGAATATTCGATTGCTGGATCTGATAATGAATATCAGCATTGAGAAATTCCATAACTTTTTGTTGGAAAACACTTTGAGTCGGATCATAAGTCGGAGGTGTTACATTTACCTTTTTGGTGCTGCCGTTTATCGATTTTGCATCGGCCTGAAGTAATGCAGGTGTTGCAATTACACCATCGGCTTCTTTCAAAGCAGGAAGGTCGTCAATCGACTTTGTGCCCTGTTCAAACTTGAAACGCAGGAATAATTCCGATCTTTTCATATCTGACTGGTAGGCAATTTTATCAGTGTACGAAAACTCACCGCCCTTCTCAAATGAAATTGCTTTGTTATTGGCTTCGGCACCCTCGCCCTGAAGAGTGATAGATTTGAAAGCCTTTTCACCACCATTCCAAACTAATACCGGAGTTATGGTAACAACAGCTTTTTTTGCAAAGAATTTTGCCGGAAACGAACCTGAAATATTTACTTCAACCTGATCGGCATGCATTTCAAGAACCTCGGGTTGAACTTTAAACTCCATTAATTCCTGATTCTTAGCCATTTTTTTGATTCCTCCACAGCTTGAAAAAACAAAAACAGCCAACATAAATGAAGCTAAATAAAGAATATTCCTTTTTCTCATAATTATTTAATATTTGATTACTTAACCTGTTTTTACTATGTCTGCAAAACTAAGTAATGTTTTTAATATAAAGAAATTATTGTGTCTATTCGATCCACAATATTCTATCAAATTTTGAACTGTCTGATTTTAATTCTCGTTTTAAAATTATCATACAAGCAAAAACCGGAATTGTGTTATGACCTACCTATCAACTACTTTTAAAATATTCGACCTTGTGGTGCCTGATGATAATTGTGTAATTTAGAATTTATATTGATTAAAGGCATATGGAATATTAATAAGGAAACAAGAAGTGAATTACAATTGTCGCCGGTGGATTCCCGGAGGATATTCCTGGTCGATTATCAGGCCTGTTAATTTATCGAAATGTTCCTCGTTTTGAATAAAATCAACATTAGTCATATCAATAACCAGAAATGTCAGATCGGGCTGTTGCCTAAAAAAATCGAAATAATTTCGTTGAATCTCATGCAGGTATTGTTCGTTTATTTCTGCCTCATACATTCTTCCTCGTTTTTGAATATTGTCCATCAACCGTTTTAAATCCACATGTAGATATACATATAAACATGGTTTAGGCAGCTTCTGATAAATAATATCAAACAACTGCCTGTATAACACGTATTCATCTTCATGG
>CAYLZH010000122.1:0-14182 GCA_964388245.1 uncultured Bacteroidales bacterium | reverse complement strand
GCAGCCGTTAAATTTGCAGTGGGTTGCTTCAACTCGTCTGGTTTTATGGTATTTATCGAGGCAATTACACTTTCCTTTCGTTGCTTCTGAAAAGCTACTACCTGTATGTCTTCGAGCATTTCGGTACTTTCTTTCATGATAGCATTAATTACTGCTTTGCTATTTACTGCCCGTAACTCGTTTTCGTAACCAATAAACGAGAATTGGATTGTATCGGTAGTTAAAACACCATCAAGAACATATTTCCCGTCCACCGAGGTAGAAGTACCATTAGTTGTACCGACAACAATTACAGAAACTCCGGGCAGGGAAATACCTTCAATATCAACAACAACTCCTGAGACCAATCCTTCCTGAGCCCATGAAACACTTGCTGCTATCAGAAATACTAGGATAATCTTCAATCGTAGAAATTTCATCATACTTCCATTATTTTGAAAAAAGAAAGTGCTTGCCGGTAACAAAGCAAGCACTTTACTAACTGTTGATTACTAAAAGATTGTATTGATAAAATCTACTCTTTGATTATTTTTTCTGTAATCATTGAATTATCATGGTTCAATATTGAAAGTACATAAATGCCTTTTGACAATGAACTTATATCCATTGATGCTGAATGAATACCATTCAGGTCTCTTGTGATAATTAATTCGCCAAGGATATTATAAATATTTATTGATTTTGCATTCTGCATTCCTTCAATATTTAGCATTCCATTTGATGGGTTTGGATAGATATTTATTACATTCTTGTCAATTTCGGTAAGATTAAGCATTGGACCGAAATAAATATCGTCCCAATAAAATACTTCGCCTGCACCTGCATCTCCAAAACCAAAGAATATGGCTATTTTGTTATAAGTCCATGACAGATCCAATGCTGGTGTTCCGGGTTGCTCATTTGACAAATCAAATTCAATTGTTTCCCAGCCATTTGCTACTGTTGTTGAATCAAGCGTTTCGCAAGCATGCGAATTGTCATTTTTATCTTCAACCTTAAACAGGATAGGGATACCGGCTGCAGGTGAATAAATGCTCATGTGCATTTTAGTATCGGTAGCAGTAAAAGGAATTGGGTTTGCCAAACCATTCTCTAAACCAATCGGTGCTGTTCCCGACCACCATTCTGCGCCTGCCGACTTGGTTGTCATTGCAACCGTGTTTAAAGGATCAACAGGATCGGTAGCAAGTTCCGATGCTGTTCCTCCCCATACTTCAAAGGTATAGTCAACCAATGGATCCTCAAAAGTAATTGGTAAAGTTAATGGTCCTAATGTGGTAGATAAAAACTCAACATTGTCCCAATAGAAATCGTCACCGGCTCCGGTAGTTCCAAAATCAAAAAAGATAGATGCTTTATCATATGAATAACTAAGATCTAATGCAGCGGTTCCTGATGCTTCATCCGAAAAATCAAATTCGATTGTTTCCCATGCATTAGCAACAGTGGTTAATTCTTCTGTTTCACAGGAATGAGTTGGATCGGCATGCTCCTCAACCTTTAAACGAACCGGAAGGCCGGCTGCCGGCGAATACACCATCACATTCATCTTTGTGTCGATGGTTGAAAATGGAATTACTGTTGCAAAACCTGCTTCAGTTCCCATGGTGGTTCCAGCCCATGTCTCAGCGCCTACACCTTTTGTAGAAATAGCAACAGTATTCGAGGCATTTACCGGATCGGCACCAAGTACAGTACTGTTACCACCAAAATCAGTTAATGTATAATCAACATTTGTTGATTCAAAATCCAATGGCAGATCAATTTGTTGAATTACAGAGCCACCCTGTACAAATTCGATATCATCTACATAAAATAAATTATCAGTAGTTGTGGCAAAATCAGGAAAAATTACAATCTTGTCGTAAACGCCTGAAGCGGCTATTCCAGAGAAATTATAAGATAACTGCACCCATTCGTTTGCAACCGTACAGGTATCCAGTATTTCGACAAACGTGGAACTACCCTGGACTTCTAATTTAAAAAGAACTGTGCAAACAATCGGTGAATAGATTTTTACCTTGAAGGTGTTATTCACAGAAAAATCGAGCGGCGATGCCAGGTTCGAATAGATATGTGCCCATTGCTCAGTGCTCCGTTGCCAATCGGCACAATTTGCACTTGTATTGATCCCGGTAGCAGAGGGATTCGAAATAATGTTAGGAAAATTCGGCCAACCCTCAACAGTAATGTTCTGGTTCGAATCGAAATCATTCAGCATTTGCGCAGATAAACCTATAGTTAAAACACCTGCAATTAAGATTAGTAAAACTTTTTTCATAATTTAATTTTTATGTAAATACTCCAATTATTTATTTCACATTACAAAAGTGATAAGATCGCAGGTTGTAGTCAAATAATATTCCTCATCTTCACCTTAACATTTTAGATTTCTCACTACATCATTACTACATCATTATTGATCTATCATACAAATTATCAGAATTTTAAAATCTATTGACCAATTAAACATAAGATGCATTTTATAATCCGGTAGAAAGAAAAAACATAATCTGCTAAACAGGCCTTCTATCTGAATTTGTGTTGACTAATTATTAATTGAAATTCAGAATGTAATCAGTCAGGTTTTCGTCGTGTTGTAATCCCAACTTTTTTCGAAGGCGGTACCTTCCAATTTCAACCCCCCTGACTGAAATATTTAGCATCGGAGCAATTTCCTTTGTCGACATATTCATCCGCAGATAGGCACAAAGTTGCAAATCTTTTGGTGTGAGTTCCGGATGTGCTTTTCGGATTTTGTTAGTAAAATTTTCGTGAACTTTATCGAAATTTGCTCTAAAGACTGCGTGTCCCTGGTCGTTTTCGATATCCTTGTTTATTTTCCTTAATAGCCCTTTGATTTTTCTTTGAACAAACAGATTCTTTGATTCTTCGGCCATAAGTTTAAGATCGGCTTTTATTTCATTCAAAACCTGATTTTTATGAATTATATTATTTGCACTGTTTGCCAGTTCCTTACTTTTATGAATTACTTCGTCGCGTAAACGTTCGTTTCTGAGGGTGATCAATTCCTGTTCGGTTTTTTGTTTTTCCTCCTGTACCTTTCTTTGTTCTTCTTCAATCAAACGTTGTTGTTTTTGTGCCATCATTTTTTTCAGACGCTCCATCCTCCTGTAAATCAACAGGTATGTGAAACCAATAATAAATAACAGCAACATTACAATTCCAGTGTAGGCAAACCATGTGCGGTACCAGGGAGGCATAATATTGAAGTTTACGGCAATCTCCGCTCCTTCTTCCTGCATATAATTGCGCGATTCTATCTTTAACAGATAGCTTCCCTCCCTGAGTTTTGGAAACTCAATGGTTGTATTAGTTGTCCACGACGACCATGTTTCTGAGATTCCTTCTAACAAATACCTGTATTGTGTTGCCTGTGGATTGCTATAAAAATTTGCCGACACACTTATTCTTATAAAGTTTTCTTTAAAAGGTATATCAATGTCGGGGTATTGTTTGTTGTTACGGAATAAATCGCCTCCAAACCTTAATTTAGATTTTCCTCCAATGGCCTCGAAATAACTTATTTCTGTTGATGCATCAACGGGTTTTGTTAATGCCTGATCAGGCTGAAAATGGATAAAACCATTGTTGGTGCCGATAAACATATTTTCGTTTTCGTACCAGTAAAGGCTTTCAAAGGGTGGAATTACTTTATCTTTGATAAAAGATAATGCCATAAAATCGTTCAGGAAAATAGTATCATTTAAAATAGTGAGGAGCCCTGCCTTACCCTCGCTAAAATTCCATATTTTTTTATCAGGTGCCACTACAATCTTTGATAATGACTGGCTGAAATCGAAATAACCGGACATTCGATTGTCTTTTTCCATCTGGTCGGTGTTGCTGTTGTAGGTATAAATTCCATCAAGAGAGGATATGAATACTTTTGAATTGTAGGAAAAGATATCATTATACAGATTGGATGGCAGCCCTTTCTCAGAATTAAAATACCTGATTTCATCGAATGCATCAAGCGCCTGATTAAGCTTAAGCCTGTATATCCCTTTCCAACCATGACTCATCCAGATGTATCCGTCGCTGTCGATAATACTTATCCTGCACGATTCACTAAAACCATCAATCTTCCTCAGAAAACGAATGCCTTCATTGTCTTCCTGTAAAAGGCTGTAGCCAGTATAGGTACCGGCCAATATATATCCAGGCAAACCGGCTAATTCAAGAAACTGCCAGTTTCCCTGTACAGATGAGATCTTTTCTGCAACATTGCCTTTAATAAGAAAAGCACCTTCGTGATGCCCCAACAATAAGTGTTCTTTGTATTTGCAAATGTTCCAAACCTGCCCAACAGTGAGAGGAACCAGGCTGTAACTCTCCTGATTTATTTGACCCAGTTGATGCCAGTTTGCCCAATATAATCCACGATTTGTTCCGAGGTAGATAATGTTATTGTGTAAGAGCGAAGCAAAGCCAGATCCAATACCTGTGGCTAATATTCGATAAGGTGATGAAATTTCGGCATAATCGACACCTAAATTATGTACAATCCATAAATTATTACTTTGATCGGAATACAGGTTTTCAATTACATTAGCACCGAGGTTTTGATCGGTTGTAAGGCTCATAATTTCATTTCCTGTATAATCGGTAATCACAACGCCGTTTTGTACCGTACCAAATGCAAGGCGCTCATTATCTATTTTAACACCACAACTAAGCTTTTGAATGATCATCTCGTTACTAACAATTTGATTCCATTCACTAATCCGACCTTCGTTAAATATGAAAAAACCATGCTGTCGGGTACCAATAAGAATATTATTACCAAACATGGGCAACATGCTCCTTATTTCCATATTGGCGAAATAATCACCATTGTTCACTAATTTTACAGAATTGCCTGCCAGCCTACACAGTCCAAGTCCTTTATCACTTGTATACAATTGATTTCCGACATTAAAAGAAAATACAAACTCATTAACAGGTCTGATAATGGAAATACTATTGTTTTGGTAAGCCAGGATACAATAATACGACTGAAAATAAACTACATCATTAATAATATTGATCTTCCAGATATCTGCAAAATTATCAATGTCCTCATTAATTAAAGGCAACAAACTATGATATTTAAGATTACCGGATTCATCAACATCGAGGTAGCCAAACTCATGATACGCACCAACATAAATCCGGTCGTTTGAATCAATTGCCAGCGATCTCACATAAGAATTATTGTCAACTTCAACGAGTTGCCAGTGATTGCCATTAAAAACAACAACGCCCATACCGTTGCCAAAATACATCCTCCCGTTTTTGTCCTGCACTGCAGTAAAATTCTGCGATCCTGCATTAATGTCTGTTTTGTTATAATTTGTAATATAAGGATTGCCGACCTGCCTGTGCTGGGCCTTCAAAGAAAACAAGAAAGAGCTTACAAAAAACAGCAATATTGAATACCTGAACCACATATAGCTACAAATCTACTATTTCGATATGAAATAATGAAAATAATATTGACCAGATTCAGAACTGTTTCATAATGAAATTCAATAAACTATTTTTAGCATTCAAACAAGGTATTCAAAAGAGAACCTGTTGTCGCATGATGAAAGCACCTGATAACTGCCTGTGGCGGAAGATAAACTCATATATCGCAATTTGATTAACTACTTTGTAACGTTCAGATTACTCCCTTCATTCATGAGATCACTTCAATTCACCTTCAGTAAAAAAAATTACAGGACAGGCTGTTTTTGAACAATGAGTTTAACGAATGAATTAAATCATATAATCTTGAACCAAATAATCCAATTGTTTTTTCAAAAATTAAATGAATCCACAGGCAACCTTTCGTTATTTTTCCGACTAAATAATAGAACAAAGGATGAATGCCAGAGCTATCAGATACAATACAAGCATGTAGAAAGGGTGAGAAATCGGCACAATGCTTAATATACGAGCAGTATTCACCGAAAATGAGAGCTTTGTGCTACCGGTATCTAAAGTCAAAAGAAGATGTGGAAGATGTTTTACACGATAGTTTCCTCTGGATTTTTACCAGGATACATCAATATAAAGGGACAGGATCGTTTGAGGGATGGATACGTAGAATTTTTATAGGAAATGCCATCAATTTCATCAAAGCAAAGAAGCAAATAGATTTTTCATACGACCATTTTGATTTCATTCAAATGCATAAACAAAATCCGGTCTTATCAAGGGAGAAAAATGACAATTCATCACCATACCAAAATATGTTTAGTGTTGAAATCTCAGAAAGAGAAGTATTCGATATTTTACAAAAACTACCCGAAGGTTATCGAATGGTTTTCAATCTATATGTTTTCGAAAAGTATAGCCACAAAGAAATTGCAAATATCCTCGGAATTTCGATCGGAACAAGCAAGTCGCAGTTGAGTAAAGCACGCAAATATCTACAAAGGGAATTATTTGAATTGAGTGAAAAAAAAAGAAACACCGAGGCACAAAATGAATACAGGGACTTTCTTCGGGTAGTTTGTTAGGAACAAAGAAATGACTAAAGAATTAGAAAATATTGATAAATTTTTTGAGAGCAAAATTGGTAGCAGTGAAGTTGGACCACCCAACCAGGGCTGGGCAAAACTCTCGAATAGCATCGACGAAAAAAAGGGAATACGATTTTTCTTTATAAAATCAAGACGAATCTTTTCAGCTATATTCAGTTTGTTTTTAGTTGTCTCATGGGGTGTCTTACTTTATGGAGACCGCAATCTTAAATCTACTAAGATTATGAGATTACCACCTCAGGAATACAGCACAAGCATTGATAGCAAAACTGTTCATAATTTGGAAATTACACAAGCGAATGATCTTAGTAAAATTGAAGTCCAACAACAAACAGACAGATTAAACGCAGACAAGCCTAAGCAATCAGTAATAAATGAAATCAATCCATTAAATTCCACAAATAATCATCAGGACACTCATCAGTTTCCTGCCTCTCAGAAAGTACCTATTAGCCTTGCCTATAATAAATCTGAAAACCGAAAAAACCTCTTCCAGGAACAGTCAAGCCTTCCACTTGCAAAGATGACATCCGAAGTAATTAAGTCTCAAATATCACCCTTAAACCTGAAAGAAGACCTCGAAATTAATCGCAGAAACGATCTATTTTTAATTAACCCTAATTGGATCGATAGCCTTCATCATTTTAGTCCCGGGCAACATCAATCAAAGAAAACAGCACTTTTATACCGTGGAGATAACCTAAGGTCAAACAAGCTTAGCTGGACATTATCTGCCTATATGAGTGTTCAGAAAATCAATTCAAATATAAGCAGTTCAAATATTGAAAACAGCCAACTTGCAGATATGATTATGGCAGGCTTGTCTGAGACCAATGCTTTGGAATATGGTCTCCGGATTACCACTACAGGTAAACATTGGTATTTTGAATCCGGTCTTACAATGCTGGAAATCAATCAGCAGGAAAAGTATAGTTTCAATGAAATTCTCATAAACAATGTAAATTATTGGGAGACTTACAATTACATGCACACTTTTTACGATACTATCGACTGGTATTGCCAGACCGGAACAGATTCAATCTGGATTCCAATAGTTGAAAGCCATACTGAAGAAGTATCCGATTCACTACCAACAACAAGGGTAGATACTTTTACCTCAGAAACCGATACCATTTTTTCAAATTCCTACCGCTATGTCGAGGTGCCCCTGTTCGTCGGATATAGTTATTATCGTGGACGATTTACCTATATTCTAAAATATGGATTAATTACAAGTATCCTTAGAGATGTTTCGGCATATACATTGGCTGAAACTAACGAGGAAAACTTTTATGCAATAAAAAAGACTGATTTACCGGCGGTCTGCTTCGATTTATACGCCAGCTTTGAAGCACGTTATTTATTTGGCTCACATTTTTATATATTTAGTGATCTTTACTATAGACGATCAGTACATCCATATTATTCCTCTTTTAAAATAAACAGGAGGATGGAAAAATATGGTTTAAAACTAGGTGTAGGAATTCATTTTTAATCTTTAAATAAATCACAATGAAAAAAATTACTCTCCTTTTATTAACGCTTTTACTCTTTTTAAAGCCGGGAATCTCCCAGGTTCCTACAGGCACATGGTATTTTGGTCAACAAGCCGGAATAACTTTTTGTACAACTTTATCAAATGGTGATCCTACAACTGTTACCGGCAGCTCTATTATTACAAACGAAGGTTGTGCGGTAATGTCGGATGCGAACTGCAATTTACTTTTTTATACTGATGGGATTACTGTTTGGAATTCTAATCATACAGCCATGACCAATTCATTGGCTACATCTCCGGGAGGATTACTTTTAGGTGATCCATCATCCACACAGTCCGCATTTATTGTTCAAAAGCCTGGAAGTTACAACCTCTATTATTTGTTTGCAGTGGATGCAAACATTGGGACGAATGGTCTTTCCTACTCATTAATTGATATGAGCTTGAATAGCGGTTTAGGTGACGTAGTATTAACTGAAAAGAATGTTATCCTGACTACGCCATGCTCTGAAAAAATTAACGGTTCGCTTCATGCCAACGGTACAGATTTTTGGGTGGTTTCACATGCATGGAATTCAAACAATTTTATAGCTTATCAGGTTACGTCGACCGGTGTGAACACCACACCGGTAATATCCAGTATAGGATCCACCTATTCAGGAAGTTCCGCAGTTACCAGGGGATATTTGAAATTTTCTCAGGCAGGTAATAAATTGGCTGTGGGTATTGAAGGGCTGGACACATATGAGTTGTTCGACTTTGATGCTGCTACCGGTGCCATATCAAATCCAATTACATTTACGGGAACTAACTTTAATGACTGTTATGGTGTTGAATTCTCCCATGATGGAAACTATATGTTCGGAAGCGAGCGATGGGGTGATCAGATCCGGCAATGGGACATCAGTCTAACTACAAGTGCAGCAATAATTGCTTCGGAACAAATAGTCGGCTTATTGCCAACACCATATGGTGGGGCTTTACAACTTGGTCCTGATAACAAAATCTATCTTGCCCGCAGCAACACTTCATATTTAGGAAGAATTAATAATCCTGCAAATTTCGGATTGTCCTGTAATTATGTCGATCAGGCAATTAATCTTGGATCAAATGCATGTCGGGAAGGCCTTCCTAATATTGGCATTTATAGCCCAATTTCATACGATACTTTAACAGCTTCTCTTAATATAACTAATGTCATCTGTGCTGGAGATAGCACCGGTTCGGTCGAAGTGTATGCCACTGGTGGTTTCTCACCATATTATTACCTATGGTCGACTGGTGATACTATTCAAAGCGTTCAAAACCTTCCAGCAGGAAATTATTCGGTAACCATAAACGACAGTGATACTTCATCTGTTACCCAAACATTCTCGATTAATGAACCAGGATCTATATCAACAACCATAAGCACCTATCATATCGACACTATTGTAAATGCTTTGGGGACAATAAGTATTACTGCCAGTGGGGGAGTTAGCCCTTACTCCTATTTGTGGTCAAATAATGAAGCAGGCTTTTACATCGACAGTCTGAATGCCGGAACCTACACATGTACAACAACCGACTTAAACGGTTGCCAGTATATTTCTGATCATTTTATTGGCTATTATAGCTGGGCACAGGCTCCTGTAATTACCTATACTATTACTCCGGAAAGCTGTTTGAATTCATGCGATGGAGAAATTGATATATCTGTTACGAGTGGGGTATCACCTTTTAATTTTAGCTGGTCGAATGGAGCCACTACAGAGGATGTTGATAACCTTTGTGCAGACTTCTATAACCTAACTGTCGAAGATGCAAATGTTCCCATGATTTCGTCAACCAATCCATGGAACTATGTTTCCACAGGGATTTCTCATACTGTTGAAATTCCGGCAAATAATTTACATCTGGATGGTATCCCTATTGTGAATGGAGATTATATCGGTGCTTTTTATTCCGATGGAGGTGTGTGGAAATGTGCAGGATATTCAGAATTTCAGGGTTCAATAATAAACATGACAATTTATGGTGATAACCCTGCCACACCGGGAAAAGATGGATTAACAGAAAATGAACTCCTGAACTGGAGACTTTGGAGTTCTTCAACATATTTACAAAATGTAATGATGATGGGATTTGATACACTTCATCCTAATACCAGCTATTTTCAAACTAACGGTTTATCAGGTATTTTCAGGGGAGATGCACATAGTTCCTATACAATTTCGGCAAGTTCGACAGTAAACCTGTTGCTAACACCTCCTCAACCACTACTTGCAAATCCTGCGTTTTCAAACTACAATAACTACAACACCAGTACACAAACCAGCACCGATGGATGGATATACCTTGATCCAACAGGTGGTACTTCGCCTTATACCTTTCTTTGGTCAACCGGCTCGACCAACGAAGATATTACAAACCTTGCAGCCGGTAATTATCAAGTAACCATTACTGATGCTCTGGGTTGTGAAGCAAGTTTCAGCTATACACTTTATGCGCCTTTTACAGCACTTGATGCTTCCGGTTTGGCCGGTAATGAAACCTGTACCGGATATTGCAATGGAGAAATCGATATAACAATTACCGGAGGCTACCAACCCTATTTCTTTTCATGGTCGAACAGTGAAACAACAGAAGATCAAAGCGGTTTGTGTCCTGGCACTTACGATGTTACCATTACTGATAATACCAATCCTTCATCAGCAATAATGCCCTGGACATATGTTATCACCGGAATCAATCATACCGTACTCTTAACATACGAGAGCCTGGATTCTGCGAACCTCCAAATTGGCGACTTTGTGGGTGTATTTTATCTTTCCAATGGTTTATACGAATGCGGAGGATATGTAGAAATTCCTGCAACCTCGACTCCCCAGGCAGTTACAGTTTGGGGAAACGATATTTCATCCCCTCAAAAGGATGGGTTCGATAACTTAGAAACATTTACCTGGAAAATATGGCGAAATTCTACAGGTATTGTTGAGTCGGTTAATGCAGTTTATAGTCCATTGATGCCAACACAAGGCGAATATGTAACAAATGGTCTGTCAACTATCGATGATCTTGATATTATACCTGATCCGGAAATATTCCTCAGTTTCAATGTCCAGTCTGCCCCTCCGGTAGTTATTACCGGAAATGTTACGCAGATAGATCCGGCAATTGGATCGAATGGGGCCATCGACGTTACAATTTCAGGCGGACAAAGTCCATATTCCTTTTTGTGGAACAATGGTGAATCAACTGAAGATATTTACAACCTGGTTCCAGGTACCTATTACCTTACAGTTACCGATGCAAATTTATGCACAAACGATGTATGTTTTATTCTTGATTTCTCGGTATTACCACCGTGGCAATTAAACTTTATCGGAAATTATCATACCATTGAAATACCAGCAACTGCCAATCTGGAAATAAACGGGATTCCAATCGAGCAAAACGATATGATTGGTGTTTTCTACGAGGATAACGGAACTGCATATTGTGGAGGATACATTGTGTGGCAACCGGTTACAACTACCCTATTAGCTTATTCTGATAATTTATCAACCACAAATAAAGATGGATTTGTGGCCGGCGATGAATTCCAGTGGAAGTTCTGGGATGCCTCAAACACCTCGGAACATGCTGCTATAGCAAGCTACCAAAGCAGTTTTCCTAACCAGCAATATTTTGCTGCATCAGGTTCCAGCGCTGTAGATTCAGTTCAAACCATTTCCTTGTCGGGGACTGTAAGTACCAATACAAAATCGAATCTGCCTCTTGGAATGTTATTACTTTATCAAACCACTACTAATGGGCACAATGCAGAATACAAATGCCCTGTTGTAAATGGCGCGTATTTTATTGAAGGAATTCATGCAGGGGACTATATGCTCTATGCTATTCCGCAACCTGAGAATGGTTATGGTATTCCGGGGTACTATGTAAACAAGCTGGAGTGGCAGGATGCTAATTGGATCGAGGTAGTTAATCATACCAATTCGGTTGACCTGATAATTGAACCGGTTATACCATATACTACCGGATCAGCCTCTATTGAAGGTAAAATTTTTCAGGGCGATGACGACAGCTACAATCCCGATATATTTGATGATGAATGGTTCCCTGCCATTAAAGCCAATGGAGATCCGGCCCGCAATATTGCAGTTCTTCTCTACGATGGACTAATGAATCCGATGGATTTCCGCCTCACAAATGAAATCGGTAACTTCGCCTTTAACCAACTGGAATACGGAAGCTATTTTATAAAAGTTGAAAAAGCCGGTCTCGAATCTGATGCATTGTCAATAACCCTGGATGCAAGTAATCCTATCTCAGCTGACAATCAATTTATCCTAAATCAGGGACAAGTTATTTCAATTGAAGAAAGCACTGCATCAAATGAAATAAAGCTTTATCCTAATCCTGTTTGTAATTACATGAAATTAATCCTTCCGGGAAGTTTAAAAATGGTTAAGATTGAGCTTTATTCTATAACCGGACAAAACCTCGAAATACCAACAGATATTAATCGGATAAATCAATTTGAAGGAACAATAAACCTGTCATCGCTACAATCAGGAATATACCTCATACATATTAAAACAGGAGGTAAAACCTTTATCGAAAAAGTATCGAAGTTATAATTGGAAATGATTTTATGGCCTGTTCGATTGTAGGGCAGGCTGTTGTTTTCTTTTTATTGGCATGCCAAACAACCTGTGTTAAGCAAAAAATTGGGTGCTTAACATTGGAAAGCTATCCTGAAAGTCTCGCACGGAGCAACAATAATTTACATATCTTCAGAAAAGAGACATAAATGATTCAGAAGTTACCTGCTAATGGTAGGTTTCATGCGAATTAATTTTGTACCATCGTTGAATCAATGTAGGTTTGTATTTAGGATTTTTTAATGATATCATTTCCAAAATCGATGTGATACTTAAAATTAGAAATAGTATAAATCATAATAAAAACACAAACGATGAAAAGCTTACACCAACTGAATTCAAGAAAAATTGTACTGATGTGCTCCATTGTAATCGTTCTGTTTTCGTGCAATAAAAAGAATTGCGAAGATGAAATCATGACTGCTCAGTATACGCAAAACGATGCAAGGAAAATGATCATACAGAATGTAGCAACAAGTATTGGAACAGGTTTCAATACCTTGTTTTCAGATATGTACACAGATAGTCTCGAACGGGTTCAGGTTATTCAGGATTTTACACATGCAGCGCGTTTTATGGATGACGAAAGTGGATATGTTTTTGTTGAAACCAACTCCGGATATTATATCTCACATCCTGTTTATCCGGAATTGGAAGGAACTACAACCCTTGATCAATCCAATGAATACATCTATAATGTTGTTTTACAAATGATAAATATATCTCAAAACATTGGCTTTGGATTTCTTGAATATGATTATGAAAATCCTGCCAATCAAAATACAGAAAGGAAAACATCCTTTATCAAATCCATACCTGTAGCTTCATGGTATTTGGGTACCGGCTTTTACCACACAGAAGATGAACCGTATTTAACATCACTCGAGGTAAATGAACTCACAGTACGTCATTCGGTTGAGGCAATGGCAAATGGTTTAGGAGCACTTTACAATTCTCATATTGCCGATTCGTTGCATGGCGCTGAATTAATGCAAAAATTTCTTAGTCATATTCGATTCTTTGATAATCAAAGTGGCTATTTTTTCGTAATAAGTTTTAGTGGCTATAATATTGTTCAACCACCTGACCCTGATTTTCAGGGAACTTACGAATTAGATATCCAGGATTCAAGAGGAACATATTTGGTTAGAGGTCTGATTGAAGCAGCACAAAACGGAGGCGGATTTTTTGAGTATTATTGGGAGAATTATCAATCGGGGAACGAAGAACCTAAGAAAGCTTATGTAAAACAAATTCCTGGTCAAAACTATTTAATCGGGAGTGGTGTTTATTTAAATTAACTACGATCTAACTTAAGTTCATCTTGCCGATAAGACACCTGTTTTTTATTCCTGAGAGCTAAATACTTCTCTGTTATTCAGTGGCATAATTGGTCGAAAGTTATTGTGTAATATTTCTGAAAATTTGTCAATCTGATCTTTTGAAGCCATCAGCGGAGATTTTAAAATATACCAGTTAACTACTTCGGAACACGGTGGAGT
>CAYLZH010000121.1:5831-14203 GCA_964388245.1 uncultured Bacteroidales bacterium | reverse complement strand
TCACATGAAAAAATCGACCGGATTTTCGGTCAGATGTTTAAAGGATTAAACTGATAATTGAAATAAACCAAAAGATTGCTGCTAAACCTTCTATCAATTTAATACAAAAAATTAATTTTGAGTCTGAAAATCATTTGAACGATTTTTTCATTTAGATAGTGTCAGCAAAAGATATGCTTTTGTGATGGAAAAGGGTGACTATTTTTTTGTTGAAAAGAAAAGGAAATTTAAAACACATGAACATCATCATAGTTGAAAACAACAAAACGAAACAAGAGTTTCTTAATCTGGCAAGAAAAATTTATAAAGGAAATTCAGCATGGACATGTCCGCTTAATGTGGAAATTGAAGGTATCTTCGATCCTGAAAAAAACCGATTTTTTAATCATGGAACAGCATCGCTTTGGATTTTAAATGATAGTTCAGGTGAAACCATCGGGCGCATTGCTGCATTTATCGATCAAAGCAAGGCAAATCTATGGGATCAGGCAACTGGCGGGATTGGCTTTTTCGAGTGCATCGATAAGCAGGAAGCTGCCAACCTGCTTTTCAACACAGCAAAAAACTGGCTTGCTGAACAAGGGATCGAGGCCATGGACGGCCCTATTAATTTTGGCGAAAACCAAAACCATTGGGGATTGCTTGTCGATGGTTTTATGCACCAGGCCTATGGGATGCAATATCATCAACCCTATTATCAGAAGCTGTTCGAACAATTTGGTTTCCGAACATTTTACAAACAATACTCCTGGCACCTCGATCTAACGATTCCGTTTCCCGAACGGTTTTGGAATATTGCTGAACGTGTAGTTAAAAGACCAGGTGTTGTGTGCAGGCATTTTCGATTCGATAATAAGAAAAAATTTGTCGATGACCTGATAGAGATTTACAACTCAACATGGGAAACCTTTAAAGAAGACAGCACTGCAATGAATGCCGATGACCTGCTAAATACCCTTGATGATGCCAGGGATATCATCGAAGAGGAATTTATCTGGTTTGTATACAAAGACAACGAGCCGGCAGCATTTTTTGTGATGTTCCCCGATGCTAATCAGATAATCAAACATTTAAATGGAAAACTCAATTTGTTGAACAAAATTAAATTTGCCTGGTTGAAAAAGCAAAAAACAATAACTCGCACCCGGGCACTTGTAATGGGCGTAAAACCAAAATTTCAGCGATTAGGATTGGAATCGGCCATCTTCTGGCAACTGCGCGATGTGTTCAGTAAAAAACCACACTACACCGAAATTGAACTCTCGTGGGTTGGTGATTACAATCCAAGGATGATCAGATTGTATGAAACTACAGGGGCCAAACCGGCCAAAACTCATATCACATACCGGTACCTGTTCGACAGGAAGGCAGAATTTAAACGATTTCCAATTCCTGAATCAAGTTTGAAAAAGAAATCGGTAGCCGTTAAAAATCTTTCGAACGCCTAATCTTTAGCAAATTTTTTAAGCAATAGCCTGATGCTTCGGCGGCACCGGCCACAACCAGTTCCGGCCGATGTTTTTTCTGAAATATCATGGAGACTTAAATCTTTGTTCGATTTAATAATTCGGATGATTTCATCCTCGGGCACCTCGTTACAGATACAGGTAAGTTTCTCGGTCATAAAGATTAATATCCGAATAATGTGGATTTGTTGTCTTTGAGCTTATTCAGTAAAAACAGCTTAAATTTGTTTTCGGCCAGATAAAGTTTCATGATCTTTTGTGGAGGGAGGACTTTTTTGAATTTTTCATGGTATTCTTTTTTCAGGTTCACTTCATCTATTTCGAAATCCATATACTGATCGATTATCGATATGGTTTCTTCTTCTGAAATTTTTAATCTGCCACGTATTTCGTCTGTATACAGTTTGGCTTTATCTGTTCTTAAAGTTTCTAATTTGTCGCTCAGCTCATTATAAACAGGCCAAAAAAGCTGGGCTTCTTCCACAGTCAGGTTTAGCTCGCTTGTTAAATAGGAAATCTTTTGAGCCTTGATCTTTTCCAATCGCTGGCCTTGTTGTGCATAAAGTCCTGTAGAAATAATAAAAGACACCATTATCAAAAATGTTCGTGTTCTCATATGTATTAATTTAAATTGTTCAACTGGTTTAATAATCCGCTAACATCCGCTCCTTCAAGGATTAGAAAACTAATAATTTCTTCTGCATTAATTTCAGGATCCTTCACCGGAACAGAATCATTTATTACTTCGATAATCATTGCTTCCTCGAAACCGTAGATATCCATTTCCGTTAACTCAGCAATTTCATTCCTGTTTTCATTACTGCCATCAATATTAATATCGAACCACGACAATCCGGCCCATATTATCAGAAATAGCGATACCATTGCAAATGCAAGGGTAAAATGTGGCTTTACCATTAACAAAAATCGTTTGGTAAGTGATTTCTGATCTTCTGTAAGTAGATTGTTTATTTGAATGGGTAGCTGCTCGAAATATCCATCCGGGATATTAAAAACCTCTTTCTGATCAGTTTTTAAAATTTTAATGTCATTGTTTTTAGTCATTCTTCTTTTCGATACATTTTGATGTAAATAGTTTAATCGTTCTGAATTGATTTTTTAATTTTCATAACAGCATGATGATAGCTTGCTTTTAGTGCTCCCACTGATGTTTCAAGAATTTCAGTCATGTCTTCATATTTCATTTCGTCAAAATATTTCATATTGAAAACTAATTTTTGTTTCTCGGGTAGTTTTTGCAAGGCTCTTTGAAACTCCAGTTGCATTTCATCGCCATCATAATAGGCATCCTGTTGCAGATTCTTTATTTGAGTTCCGGCGAAATCATCAAAAGAAAAAAATGATGCTCTTCGCTTTTTCCTCAGGAAAATAAGGGCTTCGTTTGTTGCGATCCGGTAAAGCCATGTGTAAAGTTTGGAATCCTGCCTGAAATCAGGTAATCCTTTCCATACTTTAATGAAAGTATTTTGCAGGACATCGTCGGTATCGCTGTGGGTAAGTACAATCTTTCTGATATGCCAGTATAAACGCTTCTGGTACTTTTTTACCAGTAAGTTGAAAGTATAGTGCTTGTTAGCTCCATCCCTGAAAAGCTCAAATAGTTCCTGATCGCTATAATCCAATGTGTTAATAATTTCTGATAAGCATAAGATAACAGATATTCGAAATGGTTTAATTTACCTGGCAGATTTACTGCTATAATCCACTTTTAAATTAATCTTACGCGAACGTAAAATTATAGTATTTTTATTCGCAAAATCAAAAATATATGGACAAGAATAAATATAATATCCCTGAACTATTTCGATCGTTCCTGAGCAACAAGCCAATTGAGAATTGCATAATGTGTGAGAAATACCTCCTCGAACCAGGAACAAATTACTTTATAGAAAAAGCTTTTAAAGACGATTTTGTTGAGGTAGAGTATGCCATCTGTATGGATTGTGCCGAAAACATGAAAGGATCGATGTCGGTGCAATCGTTGGCAAATATCGAAAACTATTTTCTGACACGAATGCAATTTATGCAGGAAAATATGTATGCCTTGCAGGAACAGGAAGTGGATCCGGAGCTATTCTTAACGAAGTGTGCAATTAAAGGCACCCCTCGCGAGGAGCTGAACGAGTATCAAATTGCGGGTTTCTTTAATGGCTCAAACCTAAACATGGTGACATTTCCATTCTTAATAAGTGGCGAAGCTGCAGAAGAAATCAACGAATTGCTTTCGAAAGAAACCAAAGGTGAAATCGATGGTTTCATCGACGACTTTATTGGCCTGCCGCCTGAATGGAAAGAAATCCTAAAGACAAACCGCCCGATTTTGATCTGAATCAGAAAATCTTCTATCTGAACGAAATCCCAATTCCTGCCGATAATACATTAAAATCGGCATAGGTATAATCGGCATGGAGCGTAAGTAATGCCAGTTTAACACGCATACCTACCATATACCTTAGCCCGTCGTTGCTGTTAATTTCAATATCGATCGGGTCAGTATGAATATCTTCCTGGCGCAGGACTTTGAATTCATTGGAGGCATACGAAGTATCAAAATCAATCGAGGTAATTGGATAATCCCCTTTTAATTTTATACCTGTCGATGTTTTGCTAAATCCGAGCCCACCATAAAAACATACAACTGGCAGGTTTACTGAAGCTAAAATGTTACCAGTGTATCCCTGTGCCTGTAAGCTGAATTCCTGGTTGTCGAAATAATTCGGGATCGTAGTTACCAGGTCGTTGGTCAAATCGTAGGGATTTCCATAAGGTTGCATATTTAGCGGTGAACTTACATTCAATTGAGAGTAAGCACCCATTACTGCAAGATGTAATACAGGAACTCTTTTAATAAATGGAATATATTGCTTCAAATCATGTTTTAAACCGATACCCCATTGTCCAATTTCAAAATCCTTATTTGGTATTATTTTCATGGTAGGCATATAGCGTCCCATCAGTTCGAAATCGAATGGCAGGCCTATTGCAGCTTTTATCATAGGAAGCGGGAGAAATGCATAGCCCGATCCGGGAGGTGTACTAAACGATGTAACCAAAACCTGATTCCCTGTTGATGGAACAGTGGCCAGGTAGTCTAACTGTGGCCCGTTAGAATTATATCCGGCTGCCGTAGGTGCCATATTTTGGGCCGGATCGTTTAAAGTGAGGTTTTGCAGATTAAGACCGTTAATATCGAAAGTCTGGTCGGCATCAGGTATGAATGATGTTGTAACAGTGAGTGTAATATCAAACCCAAAAGTCTGGTGTGCTTTGGCAGTATTTACCCATCCACCGTTAAGGTTTGTACCCAGGGCTTTGCCATAGGGTTCGAAATATCCTTTGAAAAGTAACTCGGCATCATCGATACCGGCCTTTAAAAAATTGGTTAAACTGGTTTGACTAATGGCTATGGTGGCCATAAATATCAAATACGTAATTGTTAGTAGTTTCTTTTTCATATCATTAGATTTGAGATTATTTGCAACTAAAAATATAATAAACCCAATTGATATCAAAATATATTCGAAATAATTACTGGATGATTAAAAATTAACTTCGATAATCTGGAATTCCCCAACACTTTGCAGGACTTTTCGACTAAAGTATGTAAAAATTAGATATGCGCATTGTTAGTATTGATGAAAAAATTGCGAAAATGAAACTATATAGCGGATTTCGACGTAATTTTAGATTATCAGTAAATGGATAAAACAGCAAAGATAAAACTGATGGAAAGCAGAACATATGATGATTGTGTTCTGCATATTGATTTTTATGCAAGTACATGAGCGAACCGAAGCATATACAAGATATAAACGATCCTTTTATCAGGAATAGAAAATACCCAAAGGCTGAGAGTATATTCTCGTTTCGATATAAGACCATCGACGAAATTAAAGATAACTGTATTTTTATTTTCGATACACCGGTTCTGCTATATCTATACAATGCCAGGCATTCGACAATTAAAGCCCTAAGCGAAGTTTACCAGGAATTGATATCATTGAACCGGTTTTTTATACCTGCCCAGGTTGCCCGGGAATTTGCCGACTTGAAAGGTGATTTTTTTAAAAATATTCAGGGATTTTTGAAGAACAATATTCAGGTTACTCTTCCTAAATTCGAATCGAACCTTAGTAAAATCCCATCTGTGTTGCGTTCCTTTCCAGAGTTTAGCGATCTTGAACTTATTGAAAAAGAAATCAGGAACGAATTATCGAACTTCAGGTTTAAAATTCTCATGGCCGATTATCAGCAAAAACTTAATAATCTTGTTTCAACATCGGAAACATGGTTATGGAACGACCCGATTACAAGTATCTATAAGGATTTGTTTAAAAATCAGGTTGTTGTTGAGCTGAACAATTTAAGAGATCTTAAACCGGAAATTGAAAAAGAAGTTGAGATCAGGCGTAAACATGCTGTTCCTCCAATTATTGATATTGATTTAACTGATGGTGGATTGGGCAACTACCTGATATGGCAGGTGATACTTCAATTGGGCAGAGACCTTCGGACAAATATTGTACTTGTTACACCGGATCACAACAAAAACTGGGTAAATGCTTTCGATGAAAATCAAAGTATACCACATCATGAATTATCGTACGAGTTCACTACCTCAACCAAGGGAAAATCGTTTAATACAATTAGTCTGAGCAAGTTGCTTCAAATGTTTAAACTCGATTCTGCAATTGTAAAGGATATTAAATCTATTGAGAATAAAGATATTTCACAACCGGATGCACCGCTTGGAATTGAATGGTTAAGCTGCTCGGATGAGAGTATTCAGAACATTCCCGAACAACCTGGTGTTTATCTGTTCATGAATAATTTAAAACAGGTTATTTATATCAATAGTGGACGGAATATTAAGAAAAAGGTAAATAAGTATCTTTCAAAGGAAAACTTTGAAAACATTAACTCCTTCCTGTTTGGCTATCACCTTATTGATGATATTGAGGTAGCAAAAATTGTTGAAAAACAGCTCAAAGAAAAGTATTCCGTTGAGTAGTGCTTATAATGAAAGCATCGAAAATCTTAAATTTATTCAGGAAACCATTTGTTTGGATTATCCTTCTGATAACTTCCCTGTCCGGACTATTTTATGTGAAATATATTCATACTTTTCTATGTTTTTCCCAACCCGTGAATACTCAAACAATGTTGGTGGAGGGTTGGCTCAATAATTATGCATTGGAAATTGCATCGAAAGAGTATAAAGATAATAATTACAAACTACTGCTTACTACCGGAGGGAAACTACCTGAGTTTTATAAAATGAGCGAAACCGGCGGCCTGGTCTTTTGTATCGAAGAGATTCCTCAATTACCTGACAATATTCAAATCAGTGACATCACATTAGAATGTTATGGATACAAAGCCCTGGGGAGTTTTCCTCATGTTAATATCCGGATCGATGAAAAAATTGTTTCAAGTTTTACTGTTGGGCGGATGAAAAAAGACTATCATTTAAAACTTCCAGAAAAGCTTGCCGGGTTTAAAAGATTAATAATTGAATATCCGAATGATGCATACGACACACATAGCGACCGAAACCTGGTGGTTTCAGGTCTTCATTTCAACGATATTAAATTAGAATTAAGGGGAAAGGGAAGATACTTCGACAGGGGATTAATAGATGGTATCGATCTGATAAAAGTAAATGCACATGATTTTGCTTTTCAATCGGCCGGATTTATACATAATTGTGGCGTAGCGGATTCATCGCTCATTCCAATATCGCCGGGAAAAGCAAAAATCAACCGTACTTTAAATAATGCACTGGCAGTAGCAAATTGGATCAATCACAGCAAACTGCCAATTAAATCGATTAATATTTTAAGTTTCGACACACATGCGCGTCGAAGCCTTTTAGTTTACAGAAAAGTTTTACCACATGACATTGAGATCGGTATAATCGCTATAAGAAACTATAGTTACGATCCTGCCCGTTGGTGGCGCCGAAAGAGTGGAATTAAGGCAGTTATGTACGAAAGCCTTGCATATCTGTATTATTTAATTCTACTACAATTTCACTGATATTGTTCAGCATTATTTGTCTTTAATACAACGAACACTACATGCATTGTCAACAGTAAAATGGTGTCGGAAAACACCATCATGAGATAAATCCAGCTTACGGTACCATGCCAATCCTTCGACCAATGTAGTTGAAGTCCAGAAGATTGTGATGTTTGATATCCCGATATAAAATCCATCATCGGAGCGAATTCCAGCAAAAGTTGCTTCAAATCCCGAAGTATTTCCAGCTTTCAGTTGTTTCCCTGTATCGGTTCCGCGCCATGAAAATTCAGCTACTGTATCCACAACAGAACCAAGCGACAATTCAAGGTTGGTCCAATCTGAATCGCTTGGAACATGCCAACCATTGGGGCAAACTCCTTTCCCATCAGCAGTTTTATAGGCCATTAATTCATCCCAAAGATATAATCCTCCGTAAAGTTCACAATTCTCAGGATTATTGTCGAAACAGAATTTTTCGATCGTGTTATTATCCAGATGCTTTTCCTGGCTTTTCACAATTGCACCAATATTAAGATTTTCACCCATCCAACATTGATTACCAATCTTAATTGCTGAATACATCCGGTTATCTCTTACGTCGATGAATCTACCCGGACAGCTTCTATTTTCCTGACTTGTATTAACATGTGTATTAATACTGACACTATCACTACTTCCTGCAATAGTTTCACGAAATGTATGTGATTTGACATAAAAGTTTTTAGCGGAAGTGCTTGATGAGTACGCATTTGAATAAATTAATACAACATTTTCAGAAAAAAGACAGGATGTAAACACAGAATATAAACTCCTGTTTCCGAAACTTAAAAAAGGAATTATGATAAATAAAAAAACCAGTGA
>CAYLZH010000121.1:0-5821 GCA_964388245.1 uncultured Bacteroidales bacterium | reverse complement strand
GTCTTATTTTTTCAAGTTATGCGCAATAGATTTAAAAAACCAGTGATATTTTATTAATGTTTCCCAATTTGTATTCCCAAACTACTTGTTCCTTAGTCAATAAAACCCAATAATCTTACTTGGTTTCGATGCAATAAAATTATGCTAAAAATTACAGGAACAGAACAGATTTACATGAAATGTGGAATTAGTCTGATTAAGGTTGCTATTTTATTGATGAAGCCATTTGGTTTTTGTTGATTTGAAAATCAGGCAATCACATACGAGATAGTCGTAAGTTTAAGATATTGTGTTTATTACAATGTTGTTGAGTAATTGTTTTAGATCTAAAATTGATGTTCTTTTCCAGTCAGAAGGAATTACAGCCATCTTACATAACTTTTCTGATAAACAACGTATAAAAGAATGTTTTAATTTTGATAGTCTTAATAGGACAACATGCGGATGATATACGTAGGAAAACAAAGACCGGGAAGAGTATTCTTATTTTTGATCTGTTGTGCATTGATTTTGTTTAGTTCATGTGTTTCGAACGAACGCCTAAGATATGTCCAGAAAGGTGATGATTTTAATGTAAAAGAAAGTTATTTCAATACCAGACCAGATCGAAATATACGACCTTACGACAACCTCTACATCAAAATCCTAAGCATTGATGGCCAGTCTGTTGTTAGTCTTCTCGACACCGACGAAAGTTACCGGGGTGGCAATGAGCTTAACCTGATTTACTATCTTGTTAATGACTCTGGCCAGATTAATATTCCATTTATCGAAGATATTGAAGTTGGTGGAATGACGCTTGAAGAGGCCAAAAAAAAGATCGAAACGAAACTTGAAGGTTACCTTGTTAATCCATCGATAATCATAAAATTTGTAAATAATCAGGTAACAATTTTAGGTGAGGTTAATCAACCAGGTACCTATCCATACTACAAAGAACCTATAAACCTTTTTCAGGCATTAGGACTTGCAGGTGGAATAAAAGAATTTGGTGACAAAAAGGAAGTTATACTTATAAGGGAAGAGAATAATTTAATTACACAAAATACAATCGACCTAACCGATAAAAAAATTGTTGAGTCGTATTTTTATTATATCAAACCTGACGATGTGATAATTGTAAACCATATTAATGCCAAATTTTATGGAAGGGGAGCTGTTAATATTACAACTGTCCTTTCTACCGTAACCACATTGGTGGCAGTACTTTATTTCTTTCAAGCAAGAGCAGAAACAACAACACAGTGAATTCAAGCGAAGACATATTCAATAAAAAAACCGATTACAGACAGGTAATTTTTAATTTTCTTAAACGGAAATATCTTTTTGCCATTTCATTAATCATTTTTTTAACTGGCGCCTATCTGTTCAATAAAATTACGCCAGCAGTTTTCGAAAACCACACTGTTCTCTTATTCTCAGGCTATAATAATGAGTTTATGTTCGACGAGGAAAAGTCATTACAAGCCTATAATAATAAGTTCACAATCGATCAGCTCGAAAACGAAATCGGAATACTTCAATCCTATACACTTGTTCGTCAGGCTTTACAAAACCTAAATTTCGAAGTATCCTATTATTACGAAGAAAATCTTATTCCAAAATTCACATATAAAAAATCACCTTTTATTCTAACGGAAGAATTATACAGATTATGTCCATATACTGTTATCTTTGATACAGGGATATTACAACCACTTTACCTGCCATTTACTATTAAATTTTTACCTGATAATAAGTTCCATTTAAGTGCACATGGCACAAATGTGTTTCTGTATAGTTATATAACCCATGATGAACAAGGCCTTGTTGATAAAATCGATATCGATGGGATTTATGAGTTTGGAGAACTTATTGAAACGGAGAATTTCAGTTTTAAGATTATGCTGAATGAAAATTTCGGTAGCTCAAGATATAAATCAGGAAAGCTATATTTTCTGTTTAATAACACAAATTATCAAACACTTGAAGTATTATCTAAACTTGATATAGATCAAAATAGTGCAAATTCAACCATTATTAACATTAGTTTATCAGGAAAAAATTCGGTAAAAATTACTGACTTTCTGAACACCTATACCGATGTATATCTGAACAGAAATCTGGAAAGGAAAAACAGGATAGCTGTAAATACGGTGAATTTTATCGAAAGACAAATTAAGGATATTTCCGATTCGTTAACATATACCGAAGAAAAGTTACAGGATTACCGAACCTCACATAAAGTCATGGATTTAAGCTTCCAGGGCGAAAAAATTTATGACCAGTTGCTTGAGCTTGAAAACCAGAAGGCCCGTTTACTTGTACAGGCTAAATACTATAATTATATAAACGAGTATCTGAATACAAATGAAGTTGTTTCCGATTTAGCTGCACCATCATCGATGGGTGTTGAAGATAAAGTTCTCTCGGAGCTGATTTCGCAGTTAATCCTTAAAAATGCCGAACGGATTAACCTGCTCAATAATACGAACAAACAAAATATTTTCCTGGGTGGCCTCGAAAGAGAAATTCAAAATCTGAAGAAGACTATTCTGGAGAATGTATCGTATAATATGTCGACTACACAGATTTCTATTACTGAAATTGAAAACCGTGCTGCCAGATTAACCAAACAAATCGAAGAACTTCCACAGACCGAGCGCGAACTATTTGGCATTAAGCGAAAATTCAACCTTAACGATGCAATTTACACCTACATGCTTCAGAAGAGGGCAGAAGCGCAGATATCAAAGGCTGCACATACGGCCGACTGTGAGGTAATCGATCCGGCGAGGTTTATTACTATTGCTAAAATATCGCCAAAATCAAGAATGAATTATTCAATAGCTTTGCTTCTTGGCCTTGCTTTACCTATTATTTTTATTTTGATCCGTGACTTTTTTAATGATCGAATTTCGAACCGGAGAGATATTGAACGACTTTGCCCGTATAATATAATCGGTAGTGTTCTGCATAATGAGCACAAAGACAAATTAGTACTGGCAAACTATCCTGAAAGTTCTATTGCTGAATCGTTTAGGGCAACACGGACAAATGTCCAGCTTTTATTTGAGCACAACGACCAGCAGATAATTCTTGTAACCTCATCGCTTTATAAAGAAGGTAGGAAACTGGTTGCAGTAAATATAGCATCCGCTTTTACGTACTATGGTCAAAGATCAGTTTTAATTAGCTTTGATTTACGAAATCCTGTTCTGCACCAGCTTCTTGACATGAATAATGATGCCGGACTTAGTGATTATATGACCAATGAGGCAACTCTTGAGGATATTATTCAGAAAACATCGATCGAAAATCTATATTTCATTTCAAGTGGAAGTGTTGCCACTACACCTGCTGAAATAATATCTTCAGGAAAAACAGCAAGCCTCATAACAAAACTAAAAGAGTTGTATGATCATATCATAATCGATACTTCCCCGACAGGCCTTGTCACCGATACGTATCTTCTAATGAAATATGCCGATGTAAATTTATTTGTTGTCAGAAATAATTTTACAAGGAAATCGGTATTTACATCAATTGTGCAAAATCTGAAGACAAACAAAATTCCAAATATTGCCATATTGCTTAATGATGTAAAACCGAGCCGAAATCCCTTTGAGTTTGGGCATGAGTTATCTTACTTAAGTCAACTGAAGAATAGAAAGAAAGTTGAGGACTATTTCTTTCAGAAAGACTAAGTGTTAATAAGCCCTATCGTCTGGATTTTGATAAGACCATGCTCAAATGTCATTGAACAATGTCAATATAATCTTAACTTCTCGCCGATATAGTCCGAATCGATTTTAGAATTGATCGTGAGTTTTCGACATAAACATTTCCGCCTGCTGATAGCTTTACATTATTCAAACTTTGGCGAATCTGCATCAATTCACCTCTGTCAGATAAATCAACAATCAGGAAGTTTGATAAAACATTATCGATCAGATCGATCATTTGGTTTGCAGTTCTCATACTTTAAGGGTTTGGTTAATATTCTAATTAGTTAAAGGGTCGTTTTATACTTCTATAATATACAAAAAAATTACTGTCCTTGTCAAATCTATTTTCAGCTGCTTGGTTTGCCGACTTGATATTCACATCATAAATTTCTGATATAGCAAACATGAAGATCATTGCAACTAACAGCAACGTCACTATTATAAACTGTTTTGGTTGTCGTATTCCTAATATTTCCTTCATCTTGCTCAGTAAATGAAGTGCGCTAAAAAACGCACTTCATTCTTTCATTAACCATTAGCTGAATTAAAAATTCAACCAATGTTGTGTAATTTGATTGAAATTATATCCAAAAATACACTGGTTATTAAAATCAATGAATGCTATTTGGCACTACAATACTACTACAAGAGCAAAATTCAACCCTCAAATAGTGCAAAGATTGCCTCTACATATAAATATTTATATTATTTAAACTCTGGAGATTAGATTCAAGGAATATTTCTACAAAAAGGATTTAGTTAATGTTTTTTAACCCTCAGGTGATTTACTTGCCTTTAAAAGGTGGGGAACCATCCTTATCATGAATATTAAACCGATCGAGTATTGAATCGTCATTAATTTCCTTCGACAAAGATTCAATTATAGTTAATGGTACCTCATACAGATCGAGGATAAGCAAACCATCAAGCGCATTATTGAATTTAGGATCGATATTAAATCCTATAATTCTGGCACTCAGCTTAATATATTTCTTCAATAACACTGGCATGCTGTATTTGGGTTCGATGTCCTGAATTACCTTATCAAGCCTGTTGATATCATTACTTGCATTTTCAAGAAAAATTTCCTTTTCTACATTTAAATCACCTTCAACAATAAATTCCTTCCTTGGCCTGATGTATTGTGCAAAATCATAGTTATAAAAATTCTTTTTCACAAAATCTACCAGCAAGGACTGCGAGAATTTTGAGAACTCGTTGCTTATGCTAACTGGTCCTAACAAATATCTGTATTCGGGATGCTTAAGCAAAAAGTACAAAATTCCTTTCCAAAGTAAGAATAATGACAAGGGCTTGCGCTGATACTCCTCAACAATAAATGAACGGCCCAATTCTATTGACTCATTCAGTACAGGATAGAATGGTTTTGAAATACGAAAAAGGCTTTGTATATAAAATCCTCTGATTCCATAACTTGCAAAAATATCCTTTCCTTTACCAACCCGGTATGAACCGACTATCTTATTTGCATTGTTATCCCAAATTACAAGTTGGTGATAATACAAATCAAACTCATCGATATCTGAGCTTCGGTTTGTGCCTTCACCTATATTTCTGAATGTTAATTCTCTTAATCTACCTATTTCGATTAGTATGTTTGGAATTTCGAAGGAGGGTGCACAAAAAACCTTATAATTCTTACTCTGGAAGAGAAAATAATTATCACTTATCTTTTCAATCTCCTGACAAATCTTCTCGGCAGGAACCGGAGGAATTATAGCTTCCTGCTTTTTACTTCTTTTTTGCGATCGGCGAAAAAACTTCCTAACCTCAAGCGGCGTGCCCAGTGCATAAGTTTTTGCACGCAAAAAGCGCCCATACCTCGATAGTTCCTGAAAATCATCCTGATCTTTTAAAACTATAGGATTACCAATTCTGATCTGAATGGTTTTCTTCTTTTTATTTAATAATTCTGATGGTAATTTTGCGGTACTCAGAAACGGATGAATTCTTCCCAATACATGAAACAAACGGCTGTTACTTCCCTGAAAATAAACCGGAACAACGGGAACACGTGCTCGCTTAATAAACTTTAGTGCCGAGTTTTGCCATTGTTTATCACTAACAAGCAAGCTATCGGCATGATGAGTTGA
>CAYLZH010000120.1:0-14233 GCA_964388245.1 uncultured Bacteroidales bacterium | reverse complement strand
TTATGGTTAGAGGGTGATCATTACAAGTGGAGGGCAATGCGAGCCAATGGAATAGAGGAGAGGTATATCACCGGCGAAGCATCGGATTGGGAGAAATTCGAAAAATGGTCGGAAACCGTACCCTACACTCTTCGAAATCCGCTTTATCACTGGACACATCTTGAGCTGTTAAAACCTTTTGGAATCAAAAAATTATTGACTAAAGATTCAGCAAAAGAAATTTATGAAAAGACCCGGGAATTACTCAAACAGGATGCTTTTTCTGCAAGAGGAATTTTAAACTATTGGAACGTTAAAATAGTATGTACTACTGACGATCCCATTGATACCCTAGAGTATCACAGGCAAATGCAGAATAATAGTATCAGGATGTTGCCTGCCTGGCGGCCAGATAAGGCAATGAATGTAGAGAATCCGGTAGTTTATAATCGGTATGTCGATAAACTGGCAATGGTTTCCGGTGTAAATATTCGCTCTTATCAAACACTGCTTGATGCCTTGGCCCATCAGCATGATCATTTTTCCAGGCACGGATGCAGGTTGTCTGATCATGGAATTGATAAGTTTTATGATGAAGATTACACTACTTCTGAAATTAATAAAATCTTCCTGAAGGTTCGCTCACGTAAATATTTGGATGAGTCCAATGTGCGAAAACTAAAATCTGCAATGCTGGTTGATCTTGCCCGGATGGATTTCGAAAAAGGATGGGTGCAGCAATTTCATTATGGCCCCCTGCGCAACAATAATTCTCGAATGTACCAACAAACGGGTTCTAACACAGGATTCGATTCGATGGGGGATCAACAGGTTGCCCGGTCACTTTCGAGGTTCCTCGATCGACTGGATAATCAGGGTATGCTCTGTAAAACTATTTTATACAACATCAATCCAAAGGATAATGATATGCTGGCCACGATGATCGGGAATTTTCAGGATGGAAGTATCCCGGGCAAAATTCAAATGGGTTCGGGATGGTGGTTTTTGGATCAAAAGCAGGGAATCGAGAATCAGCTCAACTCCTTGTCGAATCATGGATTATTGAGCCGGTTTGTAGGTATGCTGACTGATTCAAGGAGCTTTCTCTCTTTTTCGAGGCACGAATACTTCAGAAGAATTCTGTGTAACCTGCTGGGTGATGAGATGCAAAAAGGTTTAGTACCCTACGATTTCGAAATGGTGGGTAATATGATCAGTAATATTTGTTATAAAAATGCGAAAGAATATTTCGGATTTTAAGATGAATTAAATTCTTGTTTTGAAAACAGCAATTGAGTTGAAATAACGCTCATGAATAATACAATTACACAAATATTTGAAAATTCAGGCATCATCCCTTTGTTTTATTTCCCTGATATTGAAACCAATATAAAGGTTGTTGAAGCTTGTTACAGGGGCGGATTACAGGTAGTTGAATTTGTAAACAGGGGAGATGCTGCTACAATACTTTTTTCGACTATCAGGGACTACATCACTGCAAACTGTCCGGGAATGATATTGGGGGCAGGATCAATACTCGATCAACAACAGGCTTTGAATTTCATTCAGTTAGGTGCTGATTTCATTGTCAGTCCAATTTATAATCAAATCATTGCACAATCATGTATCGATCATAAGGTTTATTGGATTCCTGGTTGTGCTACTCCAACCGAAATTTCCCAGGCCCGATCTTATGGAGCGGAGCTAATTAAAATATTCCCTGGAAATGTTTTAGGTCCCGGTTTTATTAAATCGGTTCTCGGCCCTATGCCTGGACTAAAATTGATGCCCACCGGTGGAGTTGAACCTACAAAGGAAAATTTAAAAGCCTGGTACGATTCAGGGGCTGTTTGTGTGGGCATGGGATCGAAATTAATTAATCAGGAAATGGTTGATCGTCCTAATCTCCTGGAAGAGAAAGTGAAAGATCTTCGGAAAATAATCATAAACCTGAAATCATATGAATAGGATTTTACAGTTTGCATTGCCCTTCATTCTATTGTTAACATTGATATCATGTGATACGGGGAAAAAATCCAAGATGTTGAAACTGGCCCACGGGCTCGATATAAAACATCCGGTACACAATGGAATGGTGTACATGAAAAAAGTGTTAGAGCAAAAGTCAGGAGGCAAGCTGAAAATCGAAATATATCCAGGTGGTCAGCTTGGAGCCGAACGACAATGCCTTGAGTTACTTCAAATTGGAAGTCTGGATATGACAAAGGTTTCCTCAGCAGTAATGGAAGGTTTTGCTCCGGCTTATAAAGTACTGGGATTGCCTTACATATTCAGGGACAAGGATCATGTTTACAATGTATTGGATGGAGAAATAGGAGAAGCTTTACTTCAAGCCGGTAGCGAATTCTGGTTACATGGACTTTGCTTTTACGATGCCGGGGCGCGTAGCTTTTACACCATCGACAAGCCTATACTTCATCCTGATGATTTGGCTGGAATGAAGATCAGGGTAATGAAAAGCAACACTGCTGTGGGAATGGTGAGTGCTTTAGGAGGAGCTCCGACACCAATTTCATGGGGTGAACTTTATACTTCCCTGCAGCAAAATGTAGTAGATGGCGCTGAAAATAATCCACCAAGTTTTTACACCTCGCATCATTTCGAGGTCTGCGGCCATTATTCACTCGATGAGCACACATGTGTCCCCGATGTCCTTTTAATCAGCAGTTATACATGGGAAAAATTATCGTCTCAGGAGAAAAAATGGTTAAAAGAGGCTGCCCGCGAGTCTGTTATTGAACAACGCAAACTATGGGCTGAGTCGGAGAAACTGGCCTACGATGAATTAAGAAAGGCGGGGATTAAAATATATAATCCCGATAAAGAACCTTTTAGGAAAAAGGTTGAATCCATGTATTCCAGCTACGAAAAAGACAAGGAACTGAGAGAACTAATAAACAGGATAAAAACACATGAGTAATTTAAGTCTACGACATACAATTGATAAAGCATTAGAGATATTCCTGATCCTTCTTCTGGGGGTATTAGTGCTCGACGTTATTTGGCAGGTAGCCAGCAGGTATATATTGGCCAGTCCGAGTAAGTTTACTGATGAGCTTGCTGGATTTTTACTCGTTTGGGTGTCCTTGTTCGGTGCAGCCTATGTAACAGGTAAAAATCAGCATATGGCGATCAATCTTTTGGAAAGGAAACTTGCCGGTAAAAATAAAAAGTTACTTCGCTTGATTATTAATACAGTGATTATCCTGTTTTCTGTATTTGTTTTGCTGATTGGTGGCAGTTGGCTTGTCTATACGCGCTTTCACCTGGGACAAATATCTCCGGTACTTGAACTGCCCCTTGGTTATGTATATGTGGTGCTTCCGGTTAGTGGACTGATCGTAGTTTATTATTCGTTTGATAATATAGTTAAAGAGATATCCAATAATCAAATTCAGCAATAATGGAATTAGGAATTATAGTTTTAGTAATTAGCTTCATATTGTTATTGGCTATTGGTGTTCCGGTGTCTTATAGCCTTGGAGTTTCAGCTACACTCACACTGTTGGTTAGTGTGGCACCATTACCTGCATTTACCACAGTTGCTGCCAGGATTGCTTCAAGTTTAGATAGTTTTACATTATTAGCCATACCTTTTTTTATTTTAGCCGGACAGCTTATGAATAAAGGTGGGATTGCTATTCGTCTGGTCGATTTTGCAAAGGTACTTGTGGGAAGGTTTCCCGGAGGGCTGGCTTTTGTCAATATCATGGCCAATATGCTTTTTGGTGCCATATCAGGCTCTTCGGTTGCATCTGCCTCGGCAATTGGTAGCATTATGCACCCCCGGATGGTGAAAGAAGGCTATGACGAAAATTTCTCAGCCGCGGTTAATATTACTTCAGCATCAACAGGATTGGTTATTCCACCGAGCAATGTGTTGATTGTATATTCGTTGGCCAGTGGCGGCGTTTCCATTGCTGCCTTGTTTATTGCAGGCTATATCCCTGGCATACTTACAGGCTTATTCCTGATGGGAGTAGCTGCTACAGTAGCGTACAGGAAAAATTATCCATTGTCCGAAAAAAACGGATGGAAAGAAGGGCTGGTCAAATTCTTCGACTCCATACCCAGCCTGTTGATGTTGGTGTTGGTGATAGGAGGGATTATTGCCGGTATTTTTACAGCTACCGAAGCATCGGCAATAGCAGTAGTATATGCACTAATTTTGGCAACTATTTATAAGGAAATAAAATTGGTTGACCTGCCGGCCATTTTGTTGAATACCATTCGGACCACAGCCATAGTAATGCTGTTGGTAGGAACATCAATGGCTTTATCCTGGGTGATGTCGTACGAGAATATTCCCCAGACAGTAAGTTCCAGCCTCCTTTCAGTAAGTGATAATCCTTTTGTTGTTCTCCTCCTTATAAATATGATCTTACTGATTGTGGGTATCTTTATGGACATTACACCAGCTGTATTGATTTTTACGCCAATCTTTCTGCCCGTAGTTACTTCACAACTTGGAATGGATCCGGTCCATTTTGGGATTATCCTGATTATGAACCTGTGCATCGGAATCTGCACACCTCCAGTTGGTAATGTTCTTTTTGTAGGTTGTAGTGTTGCAGGATTAGGTATTGAAAAGGTGATAAAGCCCTTATTGCCCTTTTATATTGCAATGATCATTGCTCTGTTGTTGGTTACATTCATCCCCGATCTTAGTTTATGGTTACCCGAAATATTTAAATTGTAATATTTTAATTGAATGAATCCCAATTTTGTATAATCCCAACTATATTAAAATCCTATTAATTTGTAACATAGACAATTTTGAATCAAATAAATTCATAATTTTATATGCGTTAGATTTTTGCATATTCACAAACCAGTTCGACCATGAAAAAATTATCTCAGTTATTAGTATTTAGCCTTTGGGCTATATTAGTCTATTCCCAAAGTTTTACCAGTATCCCGTTTAACTGTCCTGCATTTGTTGCTTCCTCAACTGCATGGGGCGATTACGACAATGATGGTGATTTGGATATGTTAACCCAAGGGATGGATTTAGCTGACTGGATGGATAAAACCCAGGCATACAGAAACGATGGCAACGGGAACTTTACCTTATTAAACCTGGTTTTGCCTGGTTTCTTCAATGGAACCTGCAACTGGGCCGACTATGACAGCGATGGCGATCTGGATATAATAATAAGTGGTAGTCCGGTTGATACTTATCTCCCTCATAATGTAATTTTTAGAAATGATGGTAACGATGTTTTTGTCGATATCAATCTTCAGGGAACAAGTTCCAGTAAATCTCATTGTGTCGATATCGACAATGATGGTGATATTGACATTGCAGTTATAAGTGGTGGAGTGAATTTTTTGTTGAATGATGGCAATGGGAATTTTGAATATTATTTTTCCGGCATATACATACCTGCGCAGAGATTTGTTTTTCCGGATGTTGACAGTGACGGCGATGCCGATGTATTCGTTTTCATGCAAACCGATTATTCGGTCAATACTAAACTCTTTATCAATAATGGCAACCTGACTTTTACTGAATCAACCAGTTCTTTTGTTCAAATGAAATCTTCTTCATCAGCTTGGGGCGATTTGGATGACGATGGAGACCTGGATCTTGTGATGACAGGAGATGCAGAAACCTCTGCCGGCGGTGTACAAACAATTGTTTATGAAAATACAGGTGGGGATTTCTTACAAATAGCCGATACATTCCCAGACTTGAACTTTGGGGCTACCCAAATGGCCGATTTCGATAATGATGGCGATCTTGATATTGCAATAATGGGGGCTGTTACATTTAATACTGACTCAGGATATGTATATATAAACAATGGATCTTTCAGTTTTACTCGCTTACCTCAGTTTTTTAACTGGGGGCATAGTACCGGATTGTCGATTACTGATTACGACAATGATAATGATATTGACATATTGTTAGTGGGTTCATATTATGGCGGTTCACCTTCCGAATTATATCGAAATGAGATTAATACTATCAACTATGTCCCTAATCCCCCTACAAATATTTCATCCACGATTCAGGGCGATCGATTAATTCTAAATTGGAATCCTGGTTCAGATCCAGAAACCGACACGTCAGGATTGAGCTATAATGTGGAAATTTATCAATTATCAACAGGTAAATATATCGTTGTTCCTATGTCCGATTCATTGACGGGAAGGAGGATGGTGCCTGATAGGGGAAATGCTCAATCAGCTCTGTCAAAAATCTACGACATGAATAAATTCGAAGTAGGACCTTGCCAGATCCGTATTCAATCTATCGATCATGGTTATGAAGGATCGGCATTTAGTTCACCTGTAAGTGTGATTATTCCACCAACATCCTCATTTATTACAGACCACGACAATGTTCCTGTTAATGATACTTTGCACGTTACTTACATTGGAAATTGTGAAGATACGGCAACCTTTTCCTGGGATTTCGACAGTGCGACTGTAATAAGTGGGTCCGGTGTTGGGCCTTATCAAATAACATGGACAAACGAGGGTACCAAAACAATTAGTTTAGAAGTATCACAAAATGGAACAAATTCGACAGTAACCACAATGCAAATCAGTGTTGGACATGCTTTTGTTCATGTACTAAGCCCAATTCAACCATTATCCTATTCCAGGTTTGCATGGGCCGATTATGATAACGATGATGACCTGGATATTATTTATGGCGGAAAAACCGATCAAAATACGAAGACCGTTAACTTATGGCGAAACGATGGGAATGATCAGTTTACAATGGTTTCAGCATCGTTTATGCCTCTTACAATTGCTACATTGAATTGGGGTGATTATGATCAGGATGGTTTGCTCGACATATTGATATCAGGAACTGATACAACCAACACGCGCAATACAATAATTTACAAAAACGAAGGAAATGATATTTTCACAGAATTGACGACAAACATTTTACCTCCAGCTTATTACTATAGTGATTGGGCCGATATAGATAATGACGGAGACCTTGATATAATTACAGGATCGGTAAATGCAGGGAAAGTTTATAAAAATATTGGAGGTGGAAATTTCGAGATCCAAGGATCAATTATTGGTTTAAAAAACGAACCCTATTGGTTCGATTTCAATAACGATGGCTATATAGACATTTTATCGATACGTGGATTATTAAGAAATAATGGGGACTATAGTTTCTCCTTAATAAATTGTGGTTTTCCCTGGGTAGTTGAGTGGGTAAATTGGGGCGATTTCAACAATGATGGCTGGCTGGATATGTTTGCATCCGGATACGATGAAGATTATCATACAGTAACTTATTTTTATGTTAATGATAAAAACGGAGGTTTTAACATACTCCCATTTGCAAATCTTTACGGTTCTATGCCAAATTTTGATTTCGGTGATTATGATAATGATGGTGATCTCGACATGTTATTTTGTGGAACTAATGCACCTGTGTTTGATATGTATGACAGGATTTATGAAAACATTGGAAATTTTCAATTCATCGAAAAAAATATTGTTTTTCCATTTTCGATATCGAATGAATCAAGATGGGTTGATTACGACAATGATGGTGATTTAGATATCTCAACCGCTGCACGAAGTGGAGATAATAACTACTATTCAAATATCTTTAAAAATGAAATCACTTTGCCCAACCAAAGACCTGAACCGCCAACTGATTTAAATACCGATCTGGTTAGCGGTCACATCATGGAATTGAGTTGGGACATGGCCACTGACTTAGAAACAAATGATACTACATTGACTTACAACCTGTACCTTTATAAAGTTGGTGGAGATACAATTATCTCTTCACTCGCAAATATCAACACAGGATTTAAAAAGACAGTTGGCTATGGCAACATGGGATTCAACCGTCAATTAACCTTTACGGCTACCGAGATTGGTGAGTACCGTTGGAGCGTACAGGCGGTTGATAATAATTTTGAGGGATCGGCTTTTGCTACTGAGCAAAGTATAGTGGTTACAAGTACCGGCGAAATATATGAATCAGGCGCAGTGCAACTTTTTCAAAATACACCCAATCCATTTTCAGCGACAACCAATATCGGATATTATCTTCCGCAAAGTGAATTTATAGAATTAGACCTGTATGATCAACAAGGTAAGCGAATTCAGGTAGTAGCAGTTGGAATGTTCGGGAAAGGCAACCATTCCATCGAACTTAAATTAGAAGATCTAGGCATCGGAACCTTTTTTTACAGTCTCAAAACAGCAAATGGCATTATTTCGCGTAAGATGGTAGTTGTGGAATAATCTTATTCTGATAGTAACTAATTTGTAATTATGGAACTGCTATTCATCTATGATTTATTTGTAATAATGTACTTTCTTAAACCATTTCGACTATGAAAAGATTTTAGTGCTGATATTGGTTATTTTGTTCCTGAGTTAAGTTTATGGTTGCTGTATATTATTAAATTGCAACTTTTTTGTTGTATTTATGAGATTGAGATGAAATTTTAGTTGTCAGGGAATATCTGACAAATGCTGCCAATGGAAATTAATAATTGAAAAATGATCATTAATCAGATAAAACATATAAAATGAGGAAAATACTGATAGCAACACTCTTACTCCAAATCTTCATAGGTTGTGCCAGACAGGATAAGAGTATACTAAGTTCTCCCCAAAATGTCCTGGAATACGAACTATGGTATGAGCAGCCCGCTACCACCTGGACAGAGGCCCTTCCGGTAGGCAATGGAAGAATGGGTGCAATGGTATTTGGTAAGGTTTACAACGAGCGAATCCAGGTAAATGAAGAAAGTCTTTGGTCCGGGAAAAGATTTAACACCAACAATCCCAATGCTTTTAGAGATCTCCCTAAAATAAGGGAGTTGATTTTTGAAGGAAATATAAAAGAGGCTCATGAGCTTGGCAATAAAAGTTTATTGGGAACTCCACCCAGGTTTCGCTCTCATCAGACTTTTGGGGATATATTTTTGTCTTTTGATAGCATTGCCCCATTTGAAAACTATCGTCGCAATCTTCATTTGAACCATGGTATCTCCAGTACTATTTTTACCATTGACGGAATTACCTACACCCGGGAAATATTCGCATCTTCACCCGATAATGTAATTGTCATTCACCTGAAGGCCGATAAACCTGGTTCTATTTCAACAACCATTTCCCTTGAAAGGAAGAAAGATGCGACGATAGTAGCCGAACCACACAGACTCATAATGACCGGCCAGATTAAAGACACAACAACCAGGGCCCATGGGCCGGGTGGCGAAAATATGAAATTTGCATCGCAATTGTTGGCCCTGAATACTGGTGGGACTATTCATACTAAAAATACAAATCTTGAAGTAAGCAATGCCGATGAGTTAACCCTTCTTTTTACAGCAGCCACTGACTATAGTCTGGGAAAGTTGAATTACGACCGAAGTATCAATCCTCTTACCATTTGTAAAGATATTTTAGCAAAAGCTGAGGGAACTTCCTATATTCAAATCAGAGATACCCACATAAACGAGCATCTTACTCTTTTCAACAGAGTAAAATTAGATCTTGGTGGCATCGATTTATCTGATACGCCAACCGACAAACGGATAATCATGGTAAAGGATGGAGGGGAAGATCCGGCTCTGTTGGCATTGTATTTTCAATATGGAAGGTATTTATTGATGGGAAGTTCAAGATATCCCGCCGTATTACCCGCTAACTTACAAGGCGTTTGGAACGAACATTTCAATGCTCCCTGGAATGCCGATTATCATACAAACATCAACCTTCAGATGAACTATTGGCCCGCCGAAGTTTGCAACCTTACAGAAACAGTCGATCCACTTGTAAACATTGTGGACAAATGGCGGGAACCCGGACGGCAATCTGCAAAAGAAATGTATGGATGCAATGGCTGGATGATGCACCACGCCACCGATATTTTCGGAAAGACTGTTCCTAACGCAGATATGCGTTGGGGGATGTCGCCTCTAAGTGGGGTTTGGATGACTTTTCCTTTGTGGCGACATTTTGAATATACATTGGATAATGAATATTTGAAAACCCGCGCTTACCCAATTATGAAAGAGGCCATGACTTTTGTTACTGAATTTTTAATTGAAAAAGATGGTTACTTAGTTACAAATCCGACCATGTCGCCTGAAAATGCTTATATCCAGGAAGGAAAAGATTATCCCTGTCAACTAAGCTATGCTACTACCATTGATAACCAAACCTTAATGGCTCACATCGATAATTGCATTGCAGCAAGTGAAATATTAGGAGTGGATGAAAATGAGCGGGAAAGATGGAAACATATCCGATCCAGAATCCCCCCTGTAAAAATTGGAAAGGATAGTACAATTATGGAATGGATAAAAGATTACGATGAATGGGAACCTGGCCACAGACACATGTCCCATTTACTTGGTCTGTACCCATTGGCCCAAATTACACCTGAGACGCCCGACCTTTTCATTGCAGCAAAACGTACCATTGAAAAACGCTTGCAGCATGGAGGGGGCCATACGGGTTGGAGCCGTGCCTGGATGATCAACTTTTTTGCACGCCTGCACGAATCAGAATCTGCATACAAACATCTAATGGCTCTTTTGCGGAAATCGACCCTGCCGAATCTATTCGATCATCACCCACCATTTCAGATTGACGGTAACTTTGGAGGAACTGCCGGAATTGCCGAAATGTTGATTCAAAGCCACTATGGAGTTATTCAATTGTTGCCTGCACTTCCTGTTGCCTGGCCCGATGGATCAGTTGATGGGCTTTGCGCCCGTGGAGCTTTTGAGCTTGATATGAAATGGGCTAATGGGGAATTGGAGTACGTAAAGATATATTCGAAACAAGGTCATCCACTTAAAGTTAAATATCAAGGTCAGATTAAGGAATTCGAACCTAATAGGGGTGCGCAACTGATTCTTGATAATTCCTTACAAATTATAAAATGATGAGAAAAAAGATCAGAAACCTAAGAGGAAATCGATTGATAAGCATATTCTTACTTTTTTCCACTGTGTTTTGGCTTTCCTGTTCAGAAAGTAGCAATAGCAATGAATTGAGTAAACCCAATATCCTGTTTATTTTTGCTGATGACCAACGTGCAGAAACCATACATCTGTTAGGTAATAATGAAATTCAGACACCCAAACTTGACAGGTTGGCGACCGAAGGACTTGCATTTACCAATGCTTACATTATGGGTGGATCGAGTGCTGCAGTATGTGCGCCCAGTCGTGCAATGCTGATGACAGGCAGACATCTTTATGGAATTGAAAAGCAAGGGTGGCGCGCAGATATTTCAAAAAAGTATAAGACTATGCCTGAGGCATTCCGTTCTTCCGGATACGAAACCTTTGGAACAGGAAAACAACATAATGGCAGGCCTGTTTTTGCCCGTGGTTTTTCTAATGCCGATGAAATTTTCTTTGGTGGTATGTGCGATCCCTGGAATGTTCCTGCCTATCGCTACGACAGTACAGGAAAATACGATAAAAAGACACCTTATATAAAAGAACCTGGAAAAAACAACATAGTTGAATACACCGGTAATTGTGATCATATTATCAGAGGAAAACACTCCAGTGAGTTGTTTGCCGATGCAGCAATTGATTTTCTGAAAAACCGGAATCCCAACAAACCTTTCTTTGCCTACGTGTCATTTACTGCACCACATGATCCCCGATCCATGCCGGAAAAATTTCTTCAGCAATACGATACAGCTAAATTAGAATTGCCAGTAAATTATCAACCTCAGCATCCATTCGATTTTGGGGAGTATAAAATCCGTGATGAAGTTCTTGCCGGTTTTCCCAGAACTAAATCAGAAATTAAAACACATCTACGTGATTATTATGCTATGATAAGCCATATGGATCATCATATCGGCAGAATCCTTCAGGCCCTAAAAGAATCAGGAGAATATGAAAATACCATTATCATCTTTTCTGCCGATAATGGTTTGGCTGTTGGACAGCATGGCCTGATGGGCAAACAAAACCTCTACGAGCACAGCCTTGGTATACCCTTAATTATTAGCGGGCCCGGAATTCCTAAAAACAAAAGAAGTGATGCTTTATGCTATTTATACGATCTCTTTCCAACGCTTTGTGAATTGGTTGATATTCCCGCTGCCGAAACAGTACAGGGAACCAGTTTCGCGCAGGTTCTTCAGGATGTACATGTTAAGCACCGGGATAAAATGGTATATGGATACAAAGAGTACATACGGGCCTACCGTAATGGAGAGTATAAGTTGATAGAGTATTTTGTAAATAATGATCGGAATACTCAGCTTTTTAACCTCAATAAGGATTCGTTTGAATCAAACAACATTGCGTACAGGAATAATTTTGCTGCCAAACTAAATCAATTAAGAAATGAATTACTTGAAGAAATGCGGATTCTAAATGATACAAACCAGATGTATAAAAAGCTATATGATGAATTATAAATTTCAGCTATTGCTGACAGGGATATTAATTATCTTCTCAGCTATTAATGCTCATACTCAGGTTACATTGCCCTCACTCTTCTGCGATAACATGGTTCTTCAGCAAAATTTTGATGTACCTGTTTGGGGATGGGCAAAGCCCGGAACTGAAATCAGTGTTTCAGGAAATTGGAGCAGAATGCCTGTCAAAACTGTACGGGCCGATAGTGACGGTAATTGGTTGGTAAGACTAAAAACATTTGATGCTGGAGGCCCTTACGAGGTTTACATCAACGAAATAACTATCAAAAATATAATGATCGGTGAGGTGTGGATATGTTCCGGTCAATCAAACATGCAATGGGCCCTAAAGCAAAGCTATGATGGTGAAAAAGAAATTGACAAGGCCATTTTCCCGGATATCCGTTTTTTTTATGTTGCACGCGATAATGCTGATGAACCAGGCAAGGATTGTTACGGGAAGTGGGTTGAATGTACACCTGAGAGTGCCAGGTCGTTTAGCGCCGTTGCCTATTACTTTGGCAAAGAAATATATCAGGAATTGAATGTTCCTGTTGGTTTAATTCATGTTAGCTGGGGAGGTTCAACGGTCCAGGCATGGATTAATTACAATATTCTGCAATCGACTCCCGAAGGAAAGTTCTATATTGAACAATATAAAGAGAAATGTGATAATATGGAACCAGGGATTCTACCACGGAATATGCAGTCTCCCTCAGGACTTTACAACGGAATGCTGAAGCCTTTGATTCCTTATGCGATGAAAGGTGTGATCTGGTACCAGGGCGAGGCTAATGTTGACGAGCATTACATGTATAAAAATCTGATGAATATGTTGATTTCCAGTTGGCGAAGTGAGTGGGGACAGGGAGAATTCCCTTTTTATTTTGTACAACTGGCACCATATAACTATACAAGCGGAGTTGTTGGAGCAGCGATGCGTGATGTCCAGCGGAGGTCCTTAGTTATTCCCAATACAGGCATGGCAATTACAATGGATATTGGAATCATGGAGGATATTCATCCACGAAATAAAAAGGAGGTAGGTAAAAGATTATCCAAGTGGGCCTTGGCAGAAACCTATGGAAAAAAGGACATTGTGTATTCCGGCCCCCTATATAAGTCGATGAAAACAGAAGGACGAAAAATTAGAGTGTTTTTTGATCATATCGGTAGCGGTCTGGCATGCATTGAAGATAGGTTAACACGATTTACGATTGCCGGTGAAGACAAAATATTTTATCCTGCCACAGCGGAACTAAACAAGAATTCAATTTTGGTATCATCGAAAAGTGTAAAGAATCCTGTGGCTGTTCGCTATGCATTTAATAATGGCGATGAACCCAGTTTGTTCAATAACGAAGGATTACCTGCATCTACATTTAGAACCGATGATTGGCCTGTAATAACCGATAAACCAATGATAGAAAGTACATTCGATCCTGAAACAAAAGATCTGGTATTGTCAATGGAAACTCCCCGGTCAGGTGAGATCAGGTTTACATTGAATGGCCTTGAACCAGGAAAAAACTCCGAATTGTATAATAAACCATTTCATGTCAAAGAGAATTCTTCGATTAAGGCAAAAGTTTTTGTCGATGGCGAACCTTCCCTTGTTACCTCAGAAACGCAAATTGTAAGGCACTTAGCAGTTGGAGCAAAAGTTACCTATCTTGAAAAGTACGACAATCGTTATACCGGAGGTGGCGATTTTGGACTTGTTAATTGCATGTTTGGAACTCCGGACTTTAAAGATGGAAACTGGCAGGGATTTCAGGGAAAGGATATGGAAGTGATCCTTGATCTGGGAAGTAAGCAAGTGATATCAGA
>CAYLZH010000119.1:0-14250 GCA_964388245.1 uncultured Bacteroidales bacterium | reverse complement strand
GGCGCTAATATTGTTTAATTCAAATCAGATATTATTAAAGTGAGTAAAAATACATTAACTGACGTAAGGATACACGAAGTAGTATCGGTTCGGCATATTACCGAATCAACCTATATTTTACGATTGGTACGCAACGGACTGGAATTTACTCCCGGTCAATATGTAAGGATTGGGAAAAAAGGGAATATCGATAAAAGAGACTATTCGATTTATAGTTCAACTGAGGAGGATTTTTTAGAAGTAATTATCAGGGAGGTACAGGATGGTACTGTGTCGAAGTCATTAAAGCAATGTAATCCCGGCGATAGAATTGAACTGGAAGGGCCATTCGGATTTTTCCGTATAAACGAAGAGATACGCGACAAAGGAAATTTCCTTTTCATTGCAAGTGGTACAGGAATTTCACCCTTTCATAGTATAATAAAATCATACCCCGGTATTGATTATCAGTTATTGCATGGCGTTCGATATGGCGACGAATCATATGGCCAACAGGATTACACTCCCGAAAGGCTTATCCTCTGTACTTCGCGCGACGCAAGTGGCGATTATTTTGGCAGGGTTACTGATTATCTTCGCGAAAATCCTGTTTCGGAAAATACCCTTTGTTATCTTTGCGGCAATGTTGAGATGATAAACGACGTGTACGACATTCTTGAAGAACAGGGAGTTCCTTCGGATAACATGCACGCCGAAGTATATTTTTAGTAGTATTTTGCGATGAAGTATCATTTAGTTACCCTGGGCTGTCAGATGAATAAATCGGACAGTGAGCGGGTAAAAACGGTTATAGAAAGTACGGGATTCAAGTGGACTGATAGTGAAGATGAGGCCAATTTGCTCGGAGTATTAGCCTGCTCGGTAAGGCAAAAATCAATTAATAAAGTTTATTCCAAAATTGCCAGATGGAATAAACGAAAAGACCGCGAAAGCCTTATTACATTTGTTTCGGGCTGTGTTCTTCCTGCCGACAAGGAAAAATTCCTGAAACTTTTCGATCTGATATTCACAATGAACGAGTTGCCCCGATTTGCTGAAATGATACAACAGTATGGTGTAGTTACTCCGGCATCGCTTCAAAGATATCAGGATAATTCACAGGATGCTTTTAGTAACGAAAACAGTCCTGAACCGATTTTCGACCTTTCAGCAATTATAAGGCAAAAATCGAAAATATCGGCTGCTGACATCCAGCTAAATCTTCCTGAAAAAGATGATATTAAGGATTTCTGGAGTATTACACCCGAATACAACTCCTCATTCGAAGCCTTTGTACCTATCCAGAATGGTTGCGATAAATTTTGCACCTTCTGTGCTGTACCTTATACCCGTGGAAGGGAAGTGTCACGCCCATCCAAAGAAATAATTGATGAAGTTAAAAACCTGGTTGATAAAGGGTATAAGTCAATTACTTTGTTAGGGCAGAATGTAAATTCCTATGGTTTCGACAAAAAAGGCAACGAGATATCATTTTCAGAATTACTGAAAAAGATAGGTGAATATGGCGATGAATGTGGACAAGATTTCTGGGTGTATTTTACCTCGCCTCATCCACGCGATATGGGTGATGATGTAATTGATGTAATAGCACAACATAAATGTCTGGCCAAACAAATTCATATCCCTATTCAATCGGGCGACGATAAAGTTTTGATCAGGATGAACCGGAAACATAATGTTGAAACATACAGGCACATTATCCATTCAATCCGTACAAAAATTCCGGAGGCAACAATCTTTACAGACATCATTGTTGGTTTTACCGGCGAAACCGAAGAGCAATTTCAAAATACCATTAAAGCCATGAACGAATTTAAATACAACATGGCTTACATAGCTGTTTATTCCCCACGTCCTGGTGCTACAAGCTCCCGGTGGGAGGATGATATACCGATGCCGGAAAAAAAAGAACGCCTGCACAGACTCACCGGTGAACTTGAAAATCACTCGCGTAATTATAATAAAACCCTGGTCGACAAAAGCCTGAAGGTATTGATTTCGGGTAGAGAAAAGCGCTCGGGTTATCTTAGTGCATTTACCGAGGGTAAAATCCCGGTTCGTATTTATTCATACGACAAAACTCGTATTGGTGAATTTTCTACTGTAAAGGTTATTTCGGCAGGAGATTTTTCGGTAGCTGCAGAATTTGCTGAGGTATTGGAAGACAGCAAAGTATAATCCTACGGCTAAATCTCTAAGTATTAAATGGCTTCAGAAATGAAAAGGAAAATTGCTTTTAAAACTTTAGGTTGCCGGCTAAACCAGTACGAAACCGATTCCCTTATTTCACAGTTTGGAAAAGAAGGTTTCGAAATTGTCGATTTTCGAGAAGAGGCTGATGTTTATGTGGTAAATACCTGCACTGTAACCAACCAAAGCGATCATAAATCGCGCAATATCATTAATCAGGCTACACGCAAAGGCTCTAATCCGGTTGTGGTTGTTACAGGCTGCATGGCAAACAATAAAAAGGAAAGCCTTCAGAAACAGGATAAGGTGTCATATGTAGTTGAAAACAGGCAAAAAGGTTCGATTTTTTCTATTGTAAATAAGCATTTCAATGGAGAATTCAGCCTGCCCGACAAATACGAAAGTGATCCGTTTAATTTCGAAACAGGAGATCAGAGTTTGCATGTCAGGAGTTTGGTAAAAATTCAGGATGGCTGCAATAATTTCTGTACTTTTTGCATAATACCATTTGTACGGGGTCGGGCCATAAGCCGGCCGGTTGATGACATACTCAACAATGTAATAAAGTTGGTTGAATCGGGATATCGTGAAATTGTACTAACAGGGGTGAACATTGGCCGGTACGAATTTGAATCAGTAAATTTTGAAGACGTGGTTGAGAAAATCTTAAATCTTGATGGTGATTTCAGGCTTCGGATTTCATCTATTGAACCTGAAGGATTTGGTGAGAAATTATTTGGATTAATGAACCATCCAAAACTTGCCCCCCACATGCATATCTGTTTGCAATCAGGATCGGAAAAAATATTACTGAAAATGCGCAGGATGTATACGGCCAGGGGATTTCTCGAAATGGTTGAAAAACTCAAAAAATACCGGCCCGATATAAATCTGACAACTGATATGATTGCCGGTTTTCCGGGCGAAACAGAACAGGACCATCACCAAAGTCTGGAACTGATTGAAAAAATAGGATTCAGTCATGTCCATACTTTTAAATATTCTGAACGCGATGGTACACGAGCCGTAAGAATGGTAGATAAAATCCCCGGGAAGGTAAAATCACAGCGAAGTGAAGATATCCGAAACCTGGCAGAAATACTTAAGCGGCAATACCGAACCAGGCTTATAGGCAAAATCCAAACTGTTATTGTTGAAAAAGTGTACCGGGGAACTGCTACCGGCTATGGCGAACATTATGTTCCTGTAAAAATCAAAAATAAATCAATTCATCGCGGGCAACAGGTTGATGTAAAAATTACCGGCATCGAGGAAGATGAAGATCCTGCTTTGATAGGACAGATTGTTTAATCGGAAGAACATGGCCTATTAATAGCAAGATGTTCGTTCCGATTTTACTCATTCGGGTTTCCAACTATTTGTTCTTCCTGAAATTCACAATAAAAAAATAGATCAGAAATCCCAAAGATATAAATACCAATTCAATACCAATTGGCAATAATGCATCGTGGTCGTGCATCCAGTAGGCATCGTTCCAATAGATAATTTTCGTTACAATTAGCCCAGCACCAGCCATAAAAGCTACCAATCCCCATTTTAACGACGGGTACTTATTTACTTCATCCGATTCTGTTTTGGTTTGGTACAGGATATCGGCCTTATCGAAATGTCCGTTTTTAATAATCTTTCTTTTTAAAAGATGCTCCGATAAAATGCGGATAATGTGAAAAGCTGCAAAAAAGATAATTGCGGGAATTAAAATTTCTTCCATGATTTTTAAGTTTTAAATGTTTGAGGGATTTGACACCGGATCAGCAGGAAATGTTTCAATCATTGAAAAAAATTAATAAAAATTAATGCCAGGTAATAAACAGCATCTGTAAAGAAACTTCAAAACACCAAGCATCAAATCTCAAAAAAAATCCCAACATATCAAACCTCAAATTAGAAACAGTTTGATTCGTTGAGATTTGTATTTTGTGTTTTGATCCTGGATCTTGCCTTTTTCAATATCAGAATTATTAAAATCATTTTTTCTGAAACATTTTTTCCTTTCCTTTAGTCAGACCTTGAATAATGAATGATAGCGAACTGATACATCAAATACTGTCGGGAAACATGAATGCATTCACCTTTTTGGTGAAACAACATCAAAAACTGGTTTCCCATTTGGTTGTTCGTATTATTCAAAAGCAAGAAGATGTTCAGGATGTTTGTCAGGAAGTATTCATCAAGGTTTTCAAGAACCTGAAGCACTTTAAAGGAGAATCAAAATTGTCGACATGGATTGCAAGTATTGCCTACAACACAAGCATTTCGTATCAAAAGAAAAACGGTAAGCATTTCTATCAGCAAGCCGAAGATGGAAATAACCAACAAAAAATAGCAATAGAAAACCACCCTCAGCAAATTCTTGAAAAAGCTGAAATTAAATCGATTATCAAACGTAAAATTGAAGAATTGCCCGAAAACTACAGAACAGTTATTACAATGTATCATTTACAGGAGTTTTCGTACAAAGAAATTGAAGAAATTACAGGATTGCCCGAAGGAACAATAAAAACTCATCTTTTTCGTGCAAGGAAAATTCTGAAAGAAAAACTTACATTTGTTAATAAGAAGGATGGAGGATATAATTAATGGAGCATCATAATAAAATACCGGACCGGGAATTAGATCAAATTCTTGACGAAACATTAAAATCAGAACCTGATTTTAACTTACCATCCGATTTTGCAGAACTATTAAGTTTAAAAATCAGTAAACAATCTGTTTTGAAACAATATATCAATGAATTTTTTCTGTATTTATCTGTTTTTATGGCTATTGCCGGACTTAGCATTGCCACAATCTATTGGATGGACCAGACCATATTAGATCAAATCATTTTGTTTATCCAGCAAAAATACTTAGCGATTATTGGGATTAACCTTATATTGGTTTTCATCCTGTTTACTGATAAGGTTCTTCTTCGATATTTCCATTTCAGAATAAACGAAAAACCATTATCAATATAGTTGTATTGTTCATTAAGACTATCACTGCTAAAGCAATAAATCACATGACGTATTAACCTGGCAGCTATTAAGCGAAATTACACTGATTTTCAATAGTTCTATAACTGTTGCTTTATAATTTTATAAACCTTCATTGCCCCTTTGTTTTTTTCTATCGTCAGGAAATAAATCCCATTGGGCTGTTGCGAAAAACGGAAACTCATCCGATGACTCAAAGTCATCGGATGAGTTGGATCAATGCTTTTGACTTCCCTTCCCAACATATCGGCAACACGAATTTTCTCATCCCCTTCAAGGCCTTCAATAATCAATTCTTCTGTAACAGGGTTCGGGTATATTTTTACTTTGCTGAATCTATTTTTTTCTGATATACTGTAAATGATGACAACCTCTATGGAATCGCTTGCCAAACAGCCCAAACTATCGGTTACGGAAACCCAATATGTAGCTTGTGACCCCACCGTAATGCTTTGGGTTGTATTGCCTGTCGACCAAATATACGCTATGAAACCTTGCCCGGCATCTAATATGGCAGTTTGGTTTTCGGGAAGAAACAGTGTGTCGAACTGAAAAGCAAACAGGTTTTCATGTACTTCGACAAACAGGCTATCGATAGTATCGCCACAGGCATTGCTTACGGATAATGAATAATATCCTTGATCGAAAACCATGATGGAAGTATCAGTTGCACCCGATGACCAAAAGTAGGTTGTATGTGGAAAAGCCTGAACTGCAAGATGAAGATAATTTCCAAAACAAATAATTGTATCGTTTCCGAGGTTTGCCACAGGTTGTTGCATGTAAACGGCCTGGGCAGAATCGACAAAATTGCCGCAGGCATTGCTGGCTGTTACACTATAGATACCAGAGGTTTCTATAATGATATCGGCGATAGTATCTTCTGTTGGCGACCAAATGAAATTAGCAGGGAAATCGCCAGCGCTTAACATTTGTGGAAGGCTGTCACAAAGGTAAATTGTGTCCGGCAAATCAACAGGCAGAATTTCGTCGTAGGCAATTAGTATGGTATCATAAAACGTACAGAAACCCTGATGAACGGTTACCATATAATATCCATTATCAACAGCCAGTAAGCTCGCCGTGGTATCGCCGGTTGACCATTGGTAGCTTGTGTTTCCACCAAGCGTAGCATCTAACTGCAAAGGATTTGAAATGCATATGCCGCTTGTGTCGTTACCGAGGTCGAGGGAATCGGGATGAACTGAAATCTCAACTGTGTCGAGCAGGCCGCAGTATTCATCAAAATTTGTAAGTATGGGCCACCAATTGGCGGGCTGCGACAGGGCTACGGTATCGCCATACATAAATCCAAAGGCAGAATCGTTTTGCCATTCGAAATCGCAGTAAGGATAATTTAGTTCTATTTCCAAAGTCTGGCCTTCGCAGAGGAGGGTGTCGGGGCCGAGGTTTGTGTTTACGACAGGCAAAATGTAGAGCATTTTCTTTACTTCATCAAGGTAGCCATCACGGTAGCGTTTTAGCGTAAACTCATAGCTGCCGGGTTCCGAAAATGTGTGGTACACCGTATCCTGGTTTGGAATGCTGAAACTCAAGCCCACCTGCGCATCCTCAAACTCCCAGCGGATAGAATCGAAGTTGGTGTTGGTTTGGGTGCATATCAGTGTGGTATCGCCATAGCAGAGGTTCTCGAACAATATGTTGCGGTCTAAATATGTTCGGTAGAAGTTAGGGAGGTGCCAATGTTCACTTTGGACTTGCGTAAATACAGGACCATTGGAATTGAAATTGCATGATACACCTGGTTTGTTTGGGAAATTAATTATACGAATTGTATCGATCGAGATCGAAGGTATTAAGAGATCAGAACTTAAATCCACATAAATTTTCCCATTATACGCTAATTGCATACAACAGAAATGATAATATGGGTAATTTGATTCAAATATTTGAAATGTGCTATTAACAATTGTAGATGAATCCATAGAGATTAAATCAGCCTGGTAAATATAGCAAGTATCTAAAAACAGACCATAGCTAAATAACGGTTTGCGTGTACTGCCGTAATAAAATACAGTCCCATCAGGTGAAAACTCTACTGATGTGGGTTGAAATACATTTGTGAAAGATACCGGATTGGAAACCATACCGGTTGAATTATCGAAATCGAAGAGCTGGACTATATTGTTCCCTTCAATGGCAACGGCCAATCGCTTTGCATCTGGCGAAAATTTCATTTCTCCTATAAGTGACATATTTCCATTTCCATTATGGTTTTCGCCAACATAACTACCAACAGGGAACTGGCTAAACCCGTTTTCGCTTACAAGGTAAGCCAGAAAAAGGTTGTCCCAGCGGTTGTGTACCATTACCCAAATATCTTTTCCATTGGCATGGCTCACGGCCGTAACCCGTGCTGTAATATTCTGAGCCCCAAACAGCGTATTGTTTTTTGGATTTAAAACTGCTCCATTGCCATTGTTCAAACTTATATCTACTTCGGAATATCTTAAGGCAGAATAATTGCCCTGTACAAGCGGAATATTGATTACATAAAACCTGTTTTGATATCCTGGCCTGGGTATAATTATTTGTTGAGTTGCCGACCTGTCGCCATACATATTATCGCCGTTTTGCATGGTGTCCAAACCATAGCAGTTTAAATTGTTATAACAAGGATAATATTGGCCGTTGTATAATGGATAATAGATTTCTTCACCGGTTGTAAAAATCAATAATTTCCCCTCTTTGTTGCTTATACATGCAGGGCCAGCCGAAGCACCTGATAATTGATCATAGCTGGCATATATGGGAATAACTGTATCATTTTCAAATTTTAAAGCAGATTCACACCATAACCAATTAGCAGTTTCTCCCTGCGAATAGCAGATATTTAACGAAGCTGAAAAACAACTAAGAAATAGAGTTAATACAAGAAATTTTTTCATAGAATAAAATATTTTCACCTCTCCCAAAACTAATTTGGGAGAGGTGTTATTATTAAAAACAATCAAAATCAATGAATTATAATTATTTTCTGTTGAAGGTTAGTTTTGTTGCAAATTATTTTTAATGTGTATGCCCCGGCTGGAAGGCCTGTTTTTTCCACAACAAATTGCTGCCATCCTTCTGTAATATTTAATTCTTTTGCATAAACAATTTGTCCATTCAAATTATAAAGATTCAAACTTGCCACATCTTTATCAATGCTATAAACCTTAATGATAAATTGCCCGTATGATGGGTTCGGCATACATTCAATCAACATTTCGTCAGCTGTGTCTGGTATATTTTCATCATCGGAACCCTTACCTGCAATACAGATTTTACCTTTTTCGTACTGTTCGTCCCCTTTTTCCCATTCCGTAATTTTCAATGTCTTTGTCGATTTCAACAAAGGGTTCCAGACCGAAACTGTAAATTCCTCGTCTACGGCCAAACCTTCTTCTATTTCAGTGTACAGATTGTCGCCGTACACTATAAACGCCGTATGCTCCCCTTCGAAAATCGCACGCCCTACAAGCTGTCCGTTTTCGCCAATCAAACCTATTTCAGAACCATAGTCCGGAGCATCGCCCCAGCTTTCGTAAGGTATCATCAACATCATAAACTCAGTGGTAAACAAATTGCTTTCGTCGGTAAAATGTTGGAAATTCCAATCGTTAACAGAACTTGCCGATTTCGTTCCGAAATTATTGTCGTTATCGGTAAAATTAAATGTAATAAGAGTATCCGGTTTTATTTGATAGCCTTCGCCAGGAATCATATCACCTATCATATCAACCCCATACTGTGGCCAGTAAACAAGCCCGTTTTCTTCTCTTACAATAATAATATTTTGAGCAACCGACGACAATTGTGTAACAATCGAATCGTCGGTAGTACGAAGGTATCCTATAAATCCCCAATAAGGGTCTTTGCTTATTTCATGGTCTTCGGGACATGCCAAACGGCCCATAAGGAACAAATTTTGCTCTGTGGTCATTTTAGTTTGATATGCTTCCCCTACTTTAAATTTACCTGTAATCATAGTGTTTTGAGGCCAAAAATATGGCCAACCCACTTCATTTTTTAGTATTTCTACTTGTGAAGCAAGCCCTTGTTCGATAATATACTCTGAAATATCTTTATTCAGATAATCAAATGGTTTTAGGAAAGTCGAGAAGTAACCCCAATTGTATTTTAAATTGATCATCTGCTTCGACCCTATCAAAACAGAATCGTAAGCCGAACAACCATTACTGTCGGTTACATTTACATAAAGTACCGTGCTGTCGATAAGTCCAATTAACGAATCAACTGTGGCCCCGTTGCTCCAATCGTACCAGTAACTGCCCGTGCCTCCAACTACGTCTACGCCTACGGTTCCGTTTATTTCCCATGCATTATCGGGTATGCCGTTGCATCCCTGCCCCTGTACATTAAAGTCGAGCAAAAGTTCACTGTCGGGCATAGTGGCAGTATAATACAGTTCGCAATTATCATTATCGGTAACCGTAAGGTTGTAGGTATTACCCGAAGTTAAGCCAGAGATATTTGCCTGTGTCGAAAAAGGTGAACCGTTTTCTTCCCAATAATAAGTATAGGGCGGTACGCCCCCGACCACATTAATAATAATCTCACCATTTGTTGTAGCTGGGCATATTGGTGGAATTACTGTATCGAACAAATTCAGAAAGTAATAATTGTTTAATGTACCAAAATTCGATGCTGTACAACCATAATCATCGGTTACTGTCAGACTATATTGTCCTGGGCCAATATTATAGCAAGTTTCGGTTGTCTGTCCGTTTGCCCATAAGTAACTGTAGGGTGAAACACCTCCACTTGCCGATGCTGTCAGTTGTCCATTGTATGAACTGGGGCATGTGGGCTGGACAGGGCTTATCACAACCGTCAATCCTCCTATGGTATCAACAAAAATTGTATCGATATGCTCGCACAAATTGTTGTCGGTAACAGTTAAATAATAAGTTGTTTGGCCGGCAACTGTAACATCTTCGGTAGTTGCACCATTGCTCCACAACCAGGAGTATGCCGGGTTGCCTCCAATAGTAGTAATATCAATGTTTACTAAATTGCTCGTATTGCAATCGACAACACTTATCGTATCTACTGTATAAAGTGCCGGAAATCCATTTACGGTAGCGATTATCGTATCATGGCAATTATTCTGGTCAATTGCAATAACAGTGTATGTATCGGGGCATAATCCGGTGAAGTCCCAAACCGGGTTTGAACTAACCTGCCATTGACTGGTACTTGTACCTTCAAGGTTGAAAATGATATTTGGGAATGCATTTGTCCCATTAAAGGTAGCCTCAATTGAGCCATTGCAATCGCCATCGCAAACTTCATGGTTTATGCTGGTAGTTAGCTCAGGAATGTAATCATATCCTATAGAATAAAAGTTTGTGCCCACATAACCGTTCGCATCAACTATAGTAATTGTGTAAAAACCGGTACATAAACCGGAAACAGAGGATGTAGTTGAACTGTTCGACCAAATATACGTATAAGGTGGCGTAGGATTATACCCATTGTAAAAATTAATACCGGATACTTCGGCAGTACCATTACAAACATCCGGGCATGATGTATTTATCGCGTTGATTTCTACATCAAAGCATGTAACATTAAAAGTAAGTGTATCGGTACAACCATTGGCATCGGTAACTGCAACCTGGTAAACCCCAGGTACAAGATTGTATGCCGATAAACCTGTTTGTTGCGGGTTTGTATACCAAACTATTGTATAGGGTGGTGTTCCATAACTTATGAAATTAGTATCAATGGTTGCTGATCCTGAAGAATCACAGTTATATCTAACCTGAATCGAATCAATTGAAATTTGCAATGTATCGACAATTGAAACAGAATCAATAACAGTACATCCAAGATTATCTTCAACATAAATATAATATTGCCCAATACATAAATTGGTTGCCAGGCTGTTTGTTGTACCATTCGACCATATATAGCTAATTGGTGCCACAGCATTACTTACAAAAACCTGTGCTGTTCCATCGCAATTTAGGTTACATGATACATCTGTGGCAATAATAGAATCAATAGTAATTGGTGTAAGGGATTCCGTAATGCTAACAGAATCAGATACAGCACAACCTGCTGAATCAACAATCGTTACAAAATAATCACCTAAACACAAATTGGCTATCATATTTGTAGTCCCGCTATTCGACCAGGTATAAGAATATGGTACCTGTCCACCGCTGACGAGTACCGTGGCTGCACCATCGCAATTTGGCAGGCAGCTAATATTTGTGCCGTTAATAGTGGATGTTATTAATGCAGGCTCAATAATTTGAAAATCATCATAAAAAAAACAGGCATTGTTGTCGGTTACGGTTAAGTAATACATACCGGCATTTAAATTGGAAATGTTTTGGGTTGTAGCCCCGTTCGACCATTGAAATGTATATGGTTGTGTACCTCCTGTTACGTTCAAATTTATTGAACCATCAACTATACCGTAGCAGCTTATGTTAGTAACTGTTGCAGCAGCAATTAGCTCTTGGGGTTCGGTTACAGTGTAGGTCCCGTTGTATTCGCATCCAAGTCCATCTAAAATTGTTACATCATAATTGCCTGCAACTAATCCGTTTATGTCTTGTGTTGTTTCTGAATTGCTCCAGGAATATGTAAAAGGCGAAAACCCGTTGGTAACAGTTAAATCTATCGAACCTGTATTCATTCCATAGCAAAAAATATTTGTTATGCTATCTGTAACGTTGTATGGCACAAGTGCATCTACTTCAAATGAATAAATGGCACTACAACCATTGGCATCAGTTACGGTTACAGTGTAGATACCTGACATCAGACCGGAAATATCATCGGTGGTTGCTCCGTTCGACCACAGATATGTATAGGGTGGTGCTGCAATTGCACTTGTAACAGTGGTGTAAATTTCTCCATTTCCAATTACCGAACAGTAAGTGGGTACAATGCTGTCAAGAATATCGGAAGGAAAATATGATTCAACCGGAATTGTGAAAGATGTATAACAGGTGTCACCATTGCAAGCTGTATCGCTAATAATCACAGCTAAATCGAAAATGCCAAGGCTATCTAATTCAAAACTTACAATACTGTCATTATCTATAAAATTTGTAAAAGGGAAACCGTTAAATTGCCAATCGTAAGTTTGGTTACTGTTGTTTCCAATTATTTCTATTTGATAGGTTGTTGTACTTCCACATGTGTAAGTTATTTCGTACTGTGGGCAGAGTTCGATAGAAATATTGTCGATATAATTTCCAATCTGAACAGTGGCATTAAAATTTGTCGTATCAATTGTAGGATAGAGATATAAAAACTGTTCGCCATGATATTTGAAACAAATCGAATTGGCATCGTACCTCCATTCCATATTTATTATCTGCTGAACCGATGGATTGAACGGATTATTCTGTATTAATAATGGATCGGTATAAAATGATATTAGATTATCGTTTGGTCCAACTTGATTGGGTACAAAAGAAGGATTATTACTAAATACAAAGTTGATAATGTTTGGATAGTAACTAAGTGTAGTTATCCCTCCAACTAGGGCAGCAGAATAATCAAATTCCATTTTATACCATTGTCCGGTATCTAATAACATATCCTGGTTTAATATTGCACCTTCAACTGTCAGCATGCTAAAGGAATAATCATAATTATAGGCCAATACACAAAAATGATTTAAACTACTATCAATATCTTCAGGTAAAATGCTGGGAGTTTGAGTAAGATCATCCCAACATGTGACTTGATCTAATTCAAATGGAATGACTGAATCGTAACTATTACCTATAATATTAGCCATATCCGGGTTTTCGAAATCACCATTTGATATCCGGCTGCAATCGGGACAGCAATCCGGTGTCTGTGCCTGTCCTGTTGTTGTTGCCACAAGGACAATTAGAATTACTAAAAAGTTGTAAGATTTACTCATAGTTGTAATTATTAGATTGCTCCGATCCCAAAAGCAGTAATACTGAAAGCAATTAAAAAGCGTGGGACCTGTAACCTATCTAAAGTCGAGGTTCTACCAAAACCCATTCACCAAATAAGAACAGCCCACGCCTGTGGCGTGAGCGTCTCGCTTTTTCCCGGTGAATTTGAAAATTGGTAGATTCTCGACTATAAGAAAATAGCAAACGCTAATTAATTTTATGTTTTTAATTCTTTTATGTCATATTCGTTCTTTTTGAATAATACAATTCGTGTGATTTCTATTGTTTGTAAATATAATACAAAAAACTGTATGTTTCATTATCATAGTTGTTTATCTTAATATGTGCCTTTTCTACTGGAAAGGAATACCCAGGGTAAACCTAATGCATTATTCTTTCCCATTACAAATATTGGTTCAGGTAAAATTGCAAACAAAATAATGATGGATCATTGGAGAATAATCCGGAAATCGTGATGCTAAAAATACTTAGAGATTAAAGAATACAGCAGGTCTGATTTGATGGGTTTTGAAATATAATCGTCGCACCCCGACTGGAAAATCTTTTGCCGGTCTTCGGCCATAGCATATGCTGTTTGTGCAATTACAGGAATGTCATTTCTCAGTTTTTTTATTTCGCGTGTGGCATCGTAACCGTTCATCCTGGGCATCTGGATATCCATCAGCACAAGATCAATTTCTTTATGTCCGGCAAACACATCGATGGCTTCTACACCGTCTTTTGCCCACATAATGTCTACATCAGTACGTTTGAGCAGTGCCTCGATGAATTCATAATTTGTCTGGACATCTTCAACTACCAATATCTTTTTATCGGGCCAATAGTATTTTCTGGTTCCCGGAGCCGCATATTTTTTACTCTTTTGGTCCCGGCTTTCTGCATCAAAGGGTAGGGTAAAATAAAATGTAGATCCCTTACCAGGTTGCGATTCAAGCCAGATATCCCCGCCTAAGAGGTTCACAAGATTTTTGGATATGGTCAAGCCCAGGCCCGTGCCACCATATCCCCGCGTATGAGATTCGTGTACCTGCCTGAACCGGTCGAAAATTTGATTTTGCATAGATTCCGGTATTCCAATTCCGGTGTCTTTTACGGAGAAATGAAGTAATATTTTATCATCT
>CAYLZH010000118.1:2592-14425 GCA_964388245.1 uncultured Bacteroidales bacterium | reverse complement strand
CAAAAATCAAAAGACGGCAAAGACCTAAAGGCACTCGAACTCCCCGGATTGTGGAATGGGGCAATGTCCGATTGGATAACAATTTTTGTTGAGGTTCCTATTGAAACATTTAATCCGGTTAAGGTTATCAACGACTTGCTTCGCGAAGAACACCGAACATTCGAACCGTAGAGATTTTTGCACTTTTAAGATTGTTGAAAGGTCACCCTAAATTGATCAGTATCTTCTGTTTTCTGGTTTTATTTCGATTTTATATCTGGAATTAAGCATTTCTTAATACATAGTATATCACATTATAATGCGAAATATTTTGTTAAATTATGAAGCTTTTATGAGAAAGTTATTAAAAATCCCTAACTTGCCAATTAAGAATAGTAAGTATTTATAATTTCAAATTCACCTGATATTTTGAAACCATGAAAACATTAAAAAGAATTTCACTCGTCGTTGGAATACTTGCATCTGTGGGTTTGCTCCATGCGCAGGACTGGAAAATTTTTAATCCTGATTATGTGTATAATTTCCAATACACCACTTCGGAATATTATCTGTCGAATACCGTTTGGATTGATTCTTTCGAGGTACAAGGCAGCGACACGGTTTTTTATTTCAGTCGCCGGGCAGTGCGAGACTCAATTTACTTATTGGCTAATCAGCCCCATTTTTTGCAACGTAAAGCGACAATATCCGGTAACCTGATTCATTTCTCCGATACGGCATCCTACGTGATGAAGCAGAAGATTGAAGTTGGTGATTCATGGCTTTTCGACACCCTGAATAATATTTTTGCCATTTGTACCGAGAAATATTCGACCACCAACTTTGGAAATTCCGATTCGGTAAAGTGTATTGTTCTCTCCAACAGTGATACCATGCTCTTATCAAAGAATTATGGTTTCCTTCAGTTTCCTGATTTTGCATCAGACGATAGATATATTCTGAAAGGCATCGACAACCTCCAAATTGGAGAGTGCTCTCCAAAGTTTGCCGACTTTTTTACTTTTAATGTGGGGGATGAATTTGTTTATGAGAAATGGTATTTAGACCCGGGACAGAATAATGAGCGATATGACCGGTATACTATCTTAAGCATTTTGAGTCAAACAGATAGCATATCATATTTAGTTAAAAACAAATATTGGCACCATATTGATACGCACCCCTGGCCTTACCTTAATGAAACCGGTACCGATACCATTATATTAACTTTCAAGCCAAACGAATATTTGCTGAGTGAATTTTATAATGATCAATTGATAACAAATTACGATAGTACAGTACAGGATTACATTTTTTGGGGTGGCAATGATTCATATTATACAGTTTCAAATGTATTTTTCGATGAGTTGGGATTACTAACTAAAAGAGTTGGCTATGAAGTAAATTCCTGGCCTGGTAGCTGCCTGTTTATTGATAGCCCTTTACAAGATACTTTGGAAATGTATTATGGTGATATGATGTGCTACCAGAAAATAAAAAAAGGAATTGGATTATACATTGATGTTAAATGGTTCTTCGAACAGACAATGTCCACAAGGTTAATTGCCTGGCAAACTCAAAATAGTTCCTTTGGCAATATTGACACAGTCGCAATTTACTGGTACTACAATCAACAGGAATATGAAGCAACGCAAGTATCTATTTATCCAAATCCTAACAATGGACTAATTTATATTTCGGGATTGCAAGGATTGGAATATCAACTTACTCTCTTTGATATTTCCGGCAAACGAGTTTTACAAAAGCAGATCGAAGGCCCTGAAGTATCTCTACACCTTGATGGGATTACGGATGGAGTTTACTTCATCGACTTGAGAGGCAGGAATATGGTTGTTCTCAAAAAACTGATTGTAGTAAGAGAATAAACCTTTTATTCACTAATACGACGTGAAGATACTGAGATTCATAGCTGCCGGGAATCAGGTTTTAAAATCAATAATATCATTGCTCAGGCCATGCATCGCAAATGATCGGGCAAAATACAAGCGAAGGGAAATTACCTTATCAGCGTGGATTACTCCTATCGGTCCCGCGTGTAATACAACTGAATAATGTGGATTGTATACTATCTTATCTTTATTTTATCAAAAGAAGAGTAGTGTTTCATTCTCAATTATATCCTGGCCAGTCCTTATTTCAATTTCAGAACATCTTTTTAATGGATCTATATCACTATCGAATAAGGATGCAAAACCAGACTTTTCTTCGAAATCAATTTTTACCAGGTTGCTGAATGTTTCCCTGCCCAGTTTCTCAACCAACAAGGTCATACCAACCTGTCATGCGCCTCTTAGTAATTAGGGTTTTCGTCTTTCGCTTTTTACCAATTTCTTTAAATCAGAAAAGATGTACTTGTTCAATGTATTTAGGTTTCCAACCCAAATTAAATGGATATGATTTAGTTTTCCAGTCCAAATTTGAGAATCACCATTTATTCCTGCATCCCATACGTGTGAACACTAAATTCTGCTGAAGGTAAATAATTGATTCCAAACCAGGCAATCAGTAATACAACAAATGCGAGACTTAATGTCCACAACGGGCCGTGGATAGCTTTGGGTTTATTATACCGGAAATGGATGTAAACCAGATATATCAACCAGGTAAGGAAAGCCCAGGTTTCTTTGGGATCCCAGGTCCAGTAATGGCCCCAGGCTTCTTTTGCCCATAAGGCCCCAAATAATAATCCGAGGGTAAGAAATGCAAAACCAATATATACCAGGTTGTCGGCGAAATGGAGAATGTCTTTGCCCTCTTTTTTCAAATAACTGTGAAACAGCATATAAATTGCAACCAGCGAGGAGGCAGCCAACAGGGCATACGCAAAAATATACACAATAACATGAGGTACAAACCAGGGGCTTTGTAAAGCGGGCATCAAGGCTTTAGAATGAATTTCAGGATTGAAATAATTGAGCAAAACAAATAAAAGGGCCATACCAACACTGTATCCGAGCAACCATTTGTATTTCCATCTATGATAAACTACAATACCTATCATCGATAGAAAGAGCGAATACCACAATCGTGTTTCACCCAATGTTCGCATCGGGGGCCTGGCCAGTTTTATCCATAATCCGGCAATAAAAAATGCCAGGATAAGAATGCCACAAAACACAAGCACAATGGCAATTCTTTCGAATATTTTTTGCCTGGGTTTAATGAATAGCGTAATTATAGAAATTATCCATAGTAAGCTGGTGAGTTCGGCAAAAATGTCAAAATTAGTCCAGATCATAATGCCCTCCTTTTTCCGGTTGCTAATAGATAGATTGCACCTGCCATCATTAAAAAAATCCCTGTGTAAACCGCTGGCAACCATGGATCATGAACCAGTTCAAATGTGCTTGTATTTGAGTATTTGCCTAATTCTTCGTTATAACTCGACTGATAAATTTTCCAACCGGCGATTTTAAAAGGTTTATTAACCTCTATCGAAACAGAGTCCTTATTCAATTCTGAAAAAACAATTACATCCGAAGTGAATTTTTTAGGCTCAGGAGGGATCATAATTATGCTATAGGTAGAGTCGATTTTATAATAGTCAGGAGGATTCATAAAATTGCCACAGCTCAACCAACACTCTAGTTTTTCATTGTTTTCTGAATCAGTAATTTCAATTAATGCAGCCGGTGGTGCCCCTGTTCCAATAAATGGTTCGTACCTGTTACCAAATTTTCCTGCCGAATGCAAATATTTCAGGATCTTGATTTTTTTACCCATCAGCTCTCCGGTATTGCTTTCACCTGAATAAAATGGTTGATTTCTGTCGTCGATTAAAAGCTCTGATTTTTTATAGTCGAGAAGACCGATTTTCGGTTCATATTCTTGAAGGGAAAAATCTATAAGTTGAATGGCAAATGGTAATTCGAATTTTGTGCCGGAAGAGTCAGCTGCTACATGTTTAATTTCTCCTTCGTGAAGTTCCATGCTGAGCATTCTTACATCCCCCGTTCCGGCACTACCTGCAATAACTGCTATCCACAAACCCAGGTGATTGAGAAAAAATCCCAGGTTTTTAGATGAAAAACTTGTGATCCTTCGCAGGCTTACAAGTCCAAGGCACGATAGAAAATATAATATCGAAAGAAGATATGGCCAGCTACGTGTTATATTATTTAATCCCGGAATATTTAAACCATTACCTATATCTTTATTCTGAGGGAAAATTCCCATCAACAAAACAAGAAAAGTAACAAGTGATATAGAGCTGATTGCCGCGGGTACTCCTGAAAGCCATTTTACAAAATTACTTTTCCTGAAAACAAGGTGAAGTCCCGTAAGAATTAATGTGAATGAAATAACCAGATATCCATTGTATGGCCATTCAGGTATTGCAAATTTTTTGTCTCCCGCTGAAAATTCAATCAGAAAACCTGAAACCAATAAGCCCAATGCAATCAAGTAACTTTCTTTATACTGCCATGGGTATTCCCATATTGCTTTTGTGTTTTTTTTTGTTTGTTGAATCGTTGTCGTCATTCGTATTCAGGCCTGGGTTAAATATCAAAACTAATATTAAAATTTATCAAGTTTTGCACTTTATGCTATACATTTCATTTATAATTATTTAAGTAAAATTTAAATGTGTACATCTAAATTATTCAATTAGTTATAATTACCATATAAGATATAATCCAACTTGATAAAACGAAGAGGAGCCGGTTTCCCAACTCCTCTGCAAATTACCATAAAAAAATCGAAAAGATTCTATAATATATCACCCTAACTACTTATAAGCTACTTTCCAGCTATCCTGACGTTTTTTAGCTGCCTCGTCCCATTTGGGAACCAGATTTTTCAGGAAGGCTTCTTTTTCTTCCTTCATTTTTTCAACAGGCAAGCCAATAAATTCCTGCGCTTTAGCTTTTGTCGAGATATCAGGATAAGGTACTTCTTCGTTATGACCAAGTGAGATAAGAAGTCTTTGAAGTTTAAGCCTTCCTTCCTGAACAACTGTAAGGCCTGTTCCGATAACCCGGCTTGTTTCAACAGGTGAATGGAATGAACCACCATGACTTGCTGCTGCATAATCCCAGCGCCACTGCGCGTGGCGAATATCCATTAATATATCTTTCATTTGTTCTTCGGTAGCTCCAAGGTCCCAGCATAGCTTAGCCTCAACGTGTGCACGTACAATAAGCTTCTCTAATTCATCACGGTTTTCAATAATGCGATCCTGATTTGCATAAACGTTGGCAATCAGTTTGTCAGCATCTTCGCGGTGGCATACCTGACATGAGTTTGCGACATTGTTTAAAGGGCTTTGCATATGATGATCGGTAAATTTCTGTCCACCTTCACTCATGTATGGCATGTGGCAATCGGCACATGAAACGCCACGGTCGGCATGGATACCTGTTAAATAAACTTCCCAACCAGGGTGCTGTGCTTTAAGCATTGGCGCCTTGCTTAGTTTATGGGTCCAATCCTTGAAGTTCATATCATCGTAATATTTTTCCATGTCTTCGCATGAGGTGCCATTATCAAATGGGAATGTGAGATAAGGTACACCTTCAACAGGAGTTTTTTTGTTAAAATAATATTCAACGTGGCACTGTGCACAAACCAGCGAGCGCATTTCCTGGTGTGATACTTTTGTTATGTCCTTGCCCTGTCGTTCGAATGCTTCGATAAGTGCCGGGCGTGTAATTTTCAGCGCCATGGATTCATTATCGTGGCAGTCGGCACAGCCAATCGGATTTACAATTTCTTCTCCTTTGCTTGCCCATTTTCCTTTGTAATAATTTGCGATTCCAACTTCTTGCATTACACGGGGTACATCAGGGCTTTTGCAGGTCCAGCATGTGCTTGGCATTGGACCATCATTTGGGCCCGTAGGTCCGCCTGTTCGTAAAGAGTTACGCAGATCTTCAACAGCATAATAATGGCCACGCCCCTGGTTATAGTCTTTAGCGAATCCATATCCTGCCCACAGTACAACAAGGCGAGGATCCACCTCAAGCATATCTATCATGGCATTTCCGTTATATTTGCTACGGAAATCGCCTTCACTAGTCGCTTGCATCGACTGATACTCACGAGGGAAATTCTTGCCCCAGATTTCATTTCGGGGTTCGTTTTCCATGATATCAACAACAGGTTTGTAAACGTATTCTTTTTCGGCCCTTCGTTCGGTTACTGAAGAGGCCATTAATCCTAAGATAAAGACAACGATTATACTGACAAGAAATAATGTCCAGTTAATCCAGGATGGTCGTTTAGATTTTGAATTTTCCATTTTATTTTTTTTAAATATTTCTGATTTCTAATTTTATTCTAACATTTTTTGTATCCAGTCCGGTACCGGATTTTCAAGTTGGGGGATTTGGCTTGTCGAAACTGACGAAAGGCTGTTAACCCTTCCGTGAGGAATCTCACGATGACAATCCCAGCAAAGTTTACCGTCGCCATGTTGTACCGACTCATAAGTGGCATAAATGGCACTTACATTTTCATTAACAAAGTCGTGGCAACGTTTACAGTTCTCCTGTACTACTTTTTTTCCTTCCTCTCCAATATGGATTACCTGTGGTTCGGCACGCATGGTAAATTTCGAAGCATGGCGTATACCATCTTTTGCTTTGAAATAATATTTAGCAACAGGATTGGTATGTGGTACATGACAATCGTTACATGTTGCTACTTCGCGATGCGAACTATGCTGCCAGGTGGCGTACTGGGGCGACATTATGTGACAGTTTATGCAAGTTTCAGGTGCATCGGATAAATACGACGAGGCATTTGACACCACAAAAAGATACATTAAAATGCCAACAATTGCTCCCAAAACGACAACTGCAATCAGTTTCCAGTTTTCCGGAGGAATCAGAAATTGAATAATTTTCTTCATAGTTATTGTTATTAGTCAGATATCAATTGATGGATTACCTTCTGATTATTGATTCAGAAATTTTGGTTTTACCGACAGCATTATCCAGGCCCAATTGTTCATTTCGTCCATTGCTCCGGCTGTCGATCCTTTAAGAACCTCCATTGATTCGGTGGCAAGCATGTGAGAATAGCCCAATTTAAAGCTAGCGATATCGTTTATGGGGTAAGCAAAAACAAGGTCGATCTCTTTTCCTAAAGCTGCATCCATTGTTTTTCCTTCGGCATCTATAAGGTCGCCGTTAGTTGAGAACATATGTAGCTGAGCCATAACTTTAGCTTTCTTAATCTTCCTGGTTATGTTAATATAAATATCCTGAAGGCCAACAGATCCAATATGGTTTCCAACATAGAAATAATCCATGAAACCATTGAATTTGTGATTGGTGCCATAAAATGGTGTAAAGGCATTTTGCTCGGTTGATGCAGTATCAGTCATACTATTCCCTGAGAGTGATTCATATCCCAGTTTCAGGTTCAGGTTTTCGAAAAGTTGGTACGAAGCTTCAAAATGCATATAGTTTGCTGAAAGATCACTGCCTCCTGCTTTTCCCATCTGCTGATAGTAGGTTGCAGCAAACATAAGTTTGTCTTTCTTATATACAATCCTTGGCCCAACTGTTTGACTGTATTCAGCCGCTGATGAAGTTCCTGCAGCGTCTACGTTCTCTTTACCATTATTCAAAAACAGGATACTACCTGTGAAATTACCTACCTTATGATTTAACCATAAGAATTGCATGGCTTTATAACTTTTCTCTACACCATATAAATTATCAACCCTGTCGGTATTTTCGTTGTAGGCAATACCCAAATGGATATTTATGCCACAAGGTGATTTGGCCTTTATCAGTGCCAAATCGTGTGAACGGGCCTGATGTGCCCAACCTACGTTTCCAAATATCCTTGAATCGTCGTATACCAATTCCTGACGTCCAACTTTAACAGCTAAATTTTCAAAGATATTCACTTCGGCCCAAGCCTGGTGTACCGATGTAGCCATATCTTCGTTTTTCACTAATTGGGATTGATTACCCCAACTTCTAACATCTTGTAATACCAACCCGGTTTTTACCTTATCGGTTGTATAAAAGAAATTCAACCTTGTGCGCTGTGCAGTAAACAGCGAAAAATCCTGATCTGGATTTGCAAGTGTGCCATATCCATGGCTCATTTCGGTCCGAGGTGTAAATTCACCTGACAACACAAACTGGCTAAAGGTTTGACTATAAAACCCTAAGCTTAATAGTAATAAAATTGTAGAAATCGTTCTCATAGTAAATAATATATTAAGTAATGAAATACTAAAATATACAAATAACCTATTCGAAAAGCAGACAAAAATCATATTCCATTAATTTAGAATGATTATAAAGAAAATCGTTGGGATTTGTACTTTACCAAATTTTCAACCTGTTAGTAAGTTGCAAACAGTAAGTGTGTTACAAGTTGTGTGAATTGAACAAACAGTTACCTTTAAGCATAGGAATGATATTAATTTGTTCACCATATAAACAATACCGGATATCATTCTCGAGAAAAGATAGTTTTGATTTCAATCTTGGTGAGTTGTCAATAATATAGTTGAAAATATTGGATTCGGCAGCAAGGTAAAGTTCAGTTGCAACGGATACCGAATCGGACGTACTGGCAAATTTTCCTAATTGCATCAAAGCCAGAGAAACTTTACCTGCAAATAATGTATCTTCAATGTTTGGTTTTTGTTGCCAGCCCGAGCACAGAAGTATCACATTTTTGTTTTGATTTTGGAGATAGTTTACTAATATTTCAAAATTAATAAATGAACCAATTAACACACTGCTTGCACTTTTTGCAATCATTATTGCATGTGTTCCATTGGTGGTGGTCATTGTAAGTATACAATTGTTCAGGCGTGTGGTACAAAATTCAAGAGGAGAGTTTCCAAAATCAAATCCTTCAAGTTTCAGACTATTTCGTTCACCGGAAATAAGATGGCCTTTTTTTTGAGCGTGTAAGGCTTCATCGATAGAATCAACAGGATATATTTGTTTAACACCGTTGGCAAGTGCAGTACAAATCGATGCCGAGGCACGGATTACATCGATTACCACGACAATATGATTTTCTCTTTCATAAAGTGAAAAAAGGGCCGGCGAAAGACATACATCAATGTTATTCATGGGAATAATACTTAATTAATATTCTTGTTTACTTACACTTATATCTATCAAAAGCAAATTACCAATATTTGTTGCCTCACAATACAATAATATAATATGGTGTTCGGCGAACCCTCATTAAGAACCCGTCATTGATCTCAGATTCACTATTCATATCCTTTTGTCTTTGTATGTTTTAAATAAACTATCTCAATGATGAGGGTTTCATACTTTTATTATTTACCAATATTTATTCTGAATATAGGATATTAATACTATTCTGATATTAAAAGTATAATACAAAAGCCGGCTCAACAGCCGGCTTTTGTACAATATCTTGTAAACTCCTTATTTAAAGAAAGGGGTTTTCACAATCCTGGCCTTTAATGCTTTATTACGAATACGGATAAAAATTTCGGTATCAACTTTTGTAAAGCCTGATTTCACATACCCCATTCCAACACCTTGTTTTAATACGGGTGACATTGTGCCTGAAGTAACTTCACCAATCTCGTTTCCTTCGGCATCTTCAATTTTGTAGTGCTGGCGCGGAATACCACGTTCAAGCATTAGAAACCCTTTTAAACGCCGCGACGGCTTTTCTTCTTTCATCTTAGCCATAAAGTCGCGGTCGATAAAATCGTTGCCATCGACAAATTTAGTTATCCAACCCAATCCGGCTTCTATTGGCGAAGTAGTATCATTGATGTCGTTCCCGTAAAGGCAGAATCCGGCTTCGAGGCGAAGTGTATCACGGGCACCTAATCCGATAGGCTTAATATTATACTCCTCTCCGGCCTTTATTATCTTATCCCAGAGTAGCGAAGCATTTTCATTGTTAACATAAATTTCGCATCCTCCCGAACCGGTATAACCGGTTGTTGAAAACACCACATCTTTAATACCTGCAAACTCAATTGATTTAAATGTGTAATATTCCATATTGCTAACATTTTCATCAGTGAGTTTCTGCATGGCTTTTAGAGCATTAGGACCTTGAATGGCCAACTGAGCTATATCGTCAGATGCATTAATAAGGTCTTTACCGATCTGTAAATCAAATTTATCAGCATTTTTCACACACCAATCCCAATCTTTTTCAATGTTGGCTGCATTAACAACCAGTAGATATTTTTCAGCATTAAACCTGTACACTAATAAATCGTCTACTATACCACCCTTGCCATTGGGAAAGCATGTGTATTGAACTTTTCCATCAAAAAGTGCATTTACATCATTTGTAGTTAATTTCTGAATAAAACTGGTTGCATTGGGGCCTGATACCCAAAATTCTCCCATATGTGACACATCGAAAATCCCAATGCTGGTACGAACTGCAAGGTGTTCTTCATTGATTCCTTCGTATGAGATTGGCATCTTGTAACCACAGAATTCCTCCATGCGGGCACCAAGTTTTTCATGAAATTCAGTAAAAGCAGTATGTTTCATTTATGATATATTTTGAAAAATTGAGTAATGTATATGAAAACGATTTTTTACTTTATCAGTTTTTTATTTTATTGTGCAAATGTAATATTTTTAAGGGTGTTGGCATGCGTGAATCATATGTTTAATAATACCTTTCAGAAAAGAAATTAAATATGTTTTTGATTTTTTATTTTGAATTTCACTACATTTGTATGAGTTTTATATCATTTACAACTTATTGCTTCAGATCATAGGAGAAAATTATGGAATCAAAGGAGAAACTTATCGATCTAACATATTTGGAACAATCATTCGGCCCCGGCTTAATACCTGATATGCTAAATCTTTACAAAGAACAAGTGCCGGAATTTACCGAAGGAATCCAAATACATTTCGACCAGTCCGATTGGCTATTGCTTAGCAGGGTTGCACATAAAACAAAAGGATCGTGGGTAATTGTAGGACTAAGAAATATGAGAATATGTTCCGTAATTTTCAATTAATCTGTGAAGCCTTCCATTTACATAATCTGCTAAAAATAATGCAGGAAAGAGCCCTGACCGAGGAAGAACAAAAGGTTTTCAATGAAATAGAAAAACGTGGGGTAGGCAAAGACTCCGAATTAGAGGAGGAAAGCTCCTTATTATTAACAGCAGAATTAGAAAGGTTTAAGGCAGGTGTAGACCTGATTGTTGTGCCCGATTATGTTGCAACTTCTATCAGAATTCTTAACGATTCGATCCCGGAAGTAGATGATATTTTATCAAATTTATAAATTTTACAAACATCCTTATAAGGACAAATTATATTACTATGCTGAAAATTAGACACGAAGACAATATTATAATCGCTGCATTTGATAATTACGACAGGTTTAATGCCGTCATTTTTCAGGAAGTAAAAGATAAACTAAATTCCCTGGTCGAGCCGGAATCGAAACTAATACTCGATCTCGAAGGAGTGAAATTTATCGATAACTCAGGTTTTGGAGCCATGCTTTCGGTGTTTAAAACAGCACGCAAAAACAATAGCCAATTCAGGATTTGTAATGTTAATCCGGAGGTAATGGAACTCGTACGACTTATGCAGTTACATAATGTCTTCGATATTTATAATAACGTCGACGATTGTGTCAATAGTTTTTCCTAAACCTTACAATATTTTAGATAAAACCCAGTTTTTGGGATAACCACTCGAATGCAAAAGATGGATCCCATACACCCCAATATCCTTATTGTTGATGATGATTTACTAGTTTGTAAAACTGTTGAAAGTTTATTACAAAAGATTGATGCAGTTGTAAGTATCGCCACCAATGGCGAAGAAGCATTATCAATGGCAGGAGATAAGATTTTTGACCTGATAGTTTCCGA
>CAYLZH010000118.1:0-2582 GCA_964388245.1 uncultured Bacteroidales bacterium | reverse complement strand
AGTTAAGGTACATGCCGGAATATAAATTTACGCCCTTCATATTTTTATCGAGTAACAACGAGGAAGATACGTGGATTAAGAATATAAATGACGGTGCTGATGATTTTATCACAAAACCGTTTAATAGCGAGGTGTTATTGGCAAAAATTAAAGCCAACCTGAAGAAATCAACACAACGGAAAGAAGCTGTTAAAATTAGCCAGGCCCACAATGTTAGTTTCGGAAAAGGTAAAATTTGCTATTGCAGTTCCCAAAGTAACTGTTTCGATTTGCCACATGAATCGATTATTTGTGAAACAATAATTGCCGCCAATCAGACACATATGCTAAAAACCATTAGCGAAGAAAATATCTGGGCAATTTTAATCGATGATAATACTGAATGGATTAAACCGGTTCTCGGAAAGATTCTTTCACATGCGAACAAAGAAAACATCCCGGTATATATTCTTGTGGAAATTCCGGTTTGTTCCGAGGTTTTAGACGCCATCGATACAAACAACTATGGAGGTTTAATACCCAAATCACTTTCCGAAAATGCAATCATAAATCAGGTAAATAATTTTATCCAGAGGGAGATTGACATTAAAGATAAATATGTGTCGGCATTGAGTTCGGCAGCCTCAAATACACCGATTAAATTTGAACATTCGCTTAATCGAAGCATCCTCGACATAGATGTATCATTATTTCACGAACCGTTCGAAAAAATTCCGGGTGGAGATTTCTACGAGTTCTTTACATTAAAAAATAACCTCGAATTGATTGTGATTGGCGATGTTATGGGTAAAAAGTGGCGGGCCTGGTTCTTCTCGCTGGCTTATATTGCCTACATCCGTAGCACTATAAATTTCTTTATTCATAATCAGGATTTTCGTTTCGATTTAAATCCAGAATATCTCCTCGAAGTTTTAAATAAGTATATCTATAAAGATCTACATCTTGCCGAGGTATTTACCACATTGTCAATAATCCTGTTCGATCCAAATAATTCCATATTGCGAATTGCTTCAGCCGGTGCTCTCCGTCCCTTGTATTATAATTTTAGGAAAAATACTATTTCCCGGCTCAATATTGTAGGTACGCTGCTTGGTGTTTTAGAAGATACAAAATACAAATGCCTGGAATTGAAACTATTCAGAGGCGATAAACTTTTATTGTTTACCGATGGATATCCTGAAACATCGATTCAAGATAATCAAATGATAAATGAAGAAGGCATTCAGGATTGTTTTTCAACCCTTGTTCCACGGGATGAACTCACTTGTAAAGAGATTGAGGACGAGATCATATCACGTTATAAAATTTCTTCGTTCGATGATGACCGCACTATGCTCCTTGTAAGCAAAAGAAAGGATCGCTGGCGTGCATAAAAATATGTTAAATCAACATCGGTAATTTCATTGCTATTCCTATTTTATAATTTTGATAAAAAATCGAAGAATGAAACCATTGCATTATGCAAAAGCTCAAAAATTGGTTCTTATTCTTAGTATTTGTGTTGTTGCGAATACTCATCTGTTTGCATTTCAGGATTATTCCATAAAGAATTACAATGATTCCCTGTATACTGTCAATAATGACTTTTTAGGGCAATTTATAAAAGAACAAAGCCCTTATAATAAGCTTGAGCATGCTCATGTTTTATTTCATTCAGTACAACATTCAATCAATCAAAATGTAATAGGACATGCAATTCTATTGCTGGCTAATGAATATCTTGCATTTGAAAGCTGGCTGAAATCGCATACACTTTACGAAGAAGCCTTGAAAATTGCCATTGCAGAAAATGATACCACCTTAAAAATACAGAGCCTTTTAGGATTGGGCGAAGCCAAACGTGAAATTTCTAATATTAAGCAGAGTAACAATGTATTACGTCAGGCACTATTCGAAGCAACCCGCTTAGATGATAGTACCCGGATTGCCAAAACCTTGTTAAATATCGGTATTAATTACATGCTTTCAAATGATTATGATATGAGCCTGGATTATATGATCAGGTCGATGGATATTGCCCGGACTATAAAAAATTCAAAACTGCAATCTCAAATATATATCGCACTTGGTACCCTGTACAATTCGCGAAATGATATGTATAATTCGATTAATGAGTTTACTAATGCATTGAGGATAAGTCAGCAAATCGAAGATATACCAGGAGTTTATTCAGCACTGCTTAGTATTGGTGAATCCTATTTCAGGTTAAATAATTATTCAAAGTCAATACGCTATCTTTCACGGTCGGCATCAATAGCATCGGCTTTCAAAGACTGGCCAAAAACTTATAAAGCCTATTCTCTTTTATCAAAGATATATTTTAGGCAAAAGCAATTCGATTTCTGTTATAATTATATGAAAACAAGCGCCTTGCTGAAGGATTCTATTTTTGAACTAAATAAATTAAATAATCCTTCTGACATGCAGGCACTTTTTCGGATTACTGAAAAACAACATGAAATAGAACTCCTGAAGGGGGAGCTATCTCTTCTCGATCATGAGAAAAAGCTGGGCAATATCAGAACAGTTGGATTATCAATACTCATGATCCTAACTATAATTTTAGGTATCCTTTTATATTT
>CAYLZH010000117.1:6802-14437 GCA_964388245.1 uncultured Bacteroidales bacterium | reverse complement strand
TTTTATTTCTCTAATGATGCAAAGAATTACACCTTGATGCATGAGATTGATAATACGAATCAAGGCAACCTGATGGTTGTTAAGCGGGAAATGTTTGAAACTATTGTAGATGAACCATTAGCAAGATATATTAAGGTTGTTGCTAAAAATGTAGGTGTTTGCCCCGATTGGCATCCGGCTGCAGGTAACAAGGCATGGCTGTTTGCCGATGAGGTGGTGGTGGAATAGTCAATATTTCTATTGTAACGAATTCTCCATAATTAATTTCTGTAACTCTATTTTGAATAGGAAGATGAGTAACTTGAATAAACAGTATTTTAAAACGAAGAAGACCCATCGAAAAGGGTTCAACCTAAAAGGTTGGTTTCTTTGGATTGCTGTTTTTATGGTTTTTATATTTTTTGTTTTATGGTATGTTCAAAGCCAATTATTTGTAAGAAAAATATCTATACCGATTACCGAAATTACATGGAAGAATTGTTTATTAGATGATGAATTTCAGCTTGGACAAATAAAATATACGTTTAATCAAAACTCTGTTCTAACAAAATTAGGCAAACCAGATTCAGTTTTAGTGGAGTCCGGTTACAATTCTGATACTTGGTATTATCCAGATATCGAAATAGGAATTTCCAACAATCACATTTATTTCTTGCAGGCAAAAAATGAAGTGTTATCAACTCCATCAGGTATTAGAATTGGAATGGCAAAGGAGGACGTTTTTGAAAAACTGAGGAATAATTATTCAGGAAAATTGGAAATCGATATTAATGAGGATCATGTACAGATAGTTAATTGTAGTACTGAATGTTATTTAATTATGGACTTTAAATCAAATAGGCTATCTAATTTATCAATAGGAATTGATCTGCCATGAAACGATAAATTTATGTATAAGAATAAATTGAAGGTGTTAAGAATGAAAAAACCAAATTGGTGGGTGCAGAAATCGATTTTTTTAGGGATGTTTTTGGCATCTATAACGATTTTTACCCAATGCAAAAAACCATCACCCCTACCAAATATAGTTTTGATTTTTACTGACGATCAGGGTTATGCCGATGTTGGTTGTTACGGGGCACAGGATTTTGAAACTCCTAATCTCGACCGTTTGGCAGAGGAAGGAATCCGTTTTACCGATTTTTATGCCTCACAGGCTGTATGCAGTGCCTCACGAAGTTCGCTTTTAACAGGTTGCTATGCCGAAAGAGTTAGTATTTCCGGGGCATTAATGCCAACATCAAAAGTTGGTCTGCATCCTGATGAAGAGACCATTGCTGACCTCTTGAAAAAGAAAGGATATGCCACAGCTATTTTTGGAAAATGGCATTTGGGGCAAGATACCGCATTCCTGCCATTGAATCAGGGTTTTGATGAGTACCTGGGATTGCCATATTCCAACGATATGTGGCCGGTTAATTACGACGGGACACCTGATACATCGGGAAGGAAGCTTCGATATCCAAAACTTTCGTTAATCGATGGCAAGAAAAAGATAAAAGATATTAACACGCTTGACGATCAGGCTACTCTGACAACACGATACACAGAAAAGGCAGTTGAGTTTATCAAAAAAAACAAAAACAACCCATTTTTCCTTTACCTGCCTCATTCTATGCCCCATGTGCCCTTAGCTGTTTCAAGCAAGTTTCAAGGAAAAAGCAAACAAGGCCTTTATGGCGATGTCATAATGGAGATAGATTGGTCGCTTGGACAGATTGTTAAGGAGTTGGAATCACTTGGTTTGGATGATAATACACTAATCATTTTTACCAGTGACAACGGTCCGTGGCTAAATTACGGAAATCATGCCGGAAGTGCATTGCCATTGCGCGAAGGAAAAGGCACTATGTGGGAAGGTGGGCCCCGGGTTCCTTGTATTATGAAATGGCCTGATAAAATCCCGGAAGGCATCGTTTGCGGTAAAATGGCATCTACTATTGATATCCTTCCAACTATTGCACAAATTACAAACACACCCCTTTCAGGCAATAAAATTGATGGGATTGATATACAACCTCTGATGTACAATCAAGATAAAGCAAATCCACGTAAAGAGTTTTATTTCTATTACGGTAAGCAGCTACAGGCTGTACGGAAGGGTGATTGGAAATTATATTTTCCACACAGTTACCGGTCATATTTGGGAGTTGAGCCGGGCAATGATGGTTTTCCAGGCCAGTATGCCAGAGGCAACTGCGGGCTCGAATTATACAACCTAAAAACGGATATAAGCGAAAAAGATGATGTGGCTGATCTGTATCCTGAAATTGTTCATCAACTTACGGAATTGGCTGATAAAGCTCGTTCCGAACTGGGCGATGCACTCACTGATCGTATTGGATCGGAGGTTCGTGAACCTGGTCGGATAAGACCTTCCAAAGAAAATAAAATAGATCACATGGCTGTTGGAAAATTGGTTGATCTGAAAATCCAGCCGCATACATATTATCCGGGCAAAGGAGGCAAAACGCTTGTAAATAGCTATCTCGGAAGCTATGATTGTAAGGATGGTCAATGGTTAGGCTATTGGGGGAAGGATTTTGAGGCCGTTGTCGATCTGGGCGATGATAAAAAAGTAAAGAACATTAAGCCTGACTTTTTTCAGGACATAGGATCCTGGATTCTCTTCCCTAAAGAAATTCAGGTTTCAGTATCGAATGATGGAATTTCATATAGACAGATAAATATTATTGAAATTGAACTTGATAGAAAGATCGAAACAGCTTCTACCCGGTTTGAATTCATAGTGAACGATAAGATCAGGTATATAAAAATACAAGCAAAAAACAGGGGCACGCTTCCTGACTGGCATCCTGGTGCCGGCAACGATGCGTGGTTGTTTATTGATGAAATTATTGTTGAATAATACAGAATTCATTAATTAAGAATAATATCGAATATGCCAAAGCCAACATCAAGTTACCTGCTGATTTTGTTTCTGATTATTTCAGCCTTATGGATGTCCTGTACTTCTGAAATCGAAAATTCGAAACCCAATGTAATCCTCATTGTTTCTGATGATCAGGGCTATGCTGATATGAGTTGCACCGGATTGGCGGAAGATGTAAAAACTCCAAACCTTGACCGCTTAGCCGAAAGGGGAGTCCGGTTTACCCAGGCTTATGCAACTTCTCCAATCTGCAGCCCATCCAGGGCAGGTTTAATTACCGGGTGTTATCAACAAAGGCAGGGAATATTCTGGTATGGCGGCAAAGGGATACATTCCGGAAAATTTCAGACACTTGCAGAGATTTTAAAAAATCATGGTTATAAAAACGGATATGTCGGAAAGGTCCATTACGGTTCTAACGATTCCGATACCAGTAATCGTAACTTTCCTCTTAATCATGGTTTCGATTTTTACCTCGGACATACTTCGGCCAGAAAACACTATTTAAACCACAAGCAGGAGTTGGAGAATGATTTTCAGGCTGTAAAGAATGAGTATGAAAAAAGGGGGCAAAGCCTGCGACAACAAGCACTGTGGAATAATTTTGAAAAGCTGGATACCATCGCATTTTCCACCGGGTTGTTCGGTAAAACTGCTTGTGATTTCATTAGTGATCATAAGGATCAAAGTTTTTTCCTTCAGATTGCATTTAATGCAGTTCATAATTTCACACATCAATTACCTGTGGAGTATTTAGAGGAGAATGACTTGTCGGGATATCATGATTGGAATCCGGCCATCGAAGATTATTACGATTGGTACAAAGCAGGCCGTTACCCGAATAATCCTGAAGGCCGGGCACATTATCTGGGTCAATTATTTTATCTCGATAAGGAAATTGGTCGTGTGTTAGATCATGTGTATGAACTGGGACTTGATGATAATACTATTGTGGTGTATATCAGCGATAATGGAGGATCAACCGCAATTTACGCAAATAATCATCCATTGCGAGGATCGAAATATGTGCTATATGAAGGTGGGATTAGGGTACCAATGATTATCTCCTACCCGGGAAAGTTTTCAGAAAAGATGATTCTGGCCAATATTGTCAGTAGTATGGATATCCTTCCTACAATTTGTTCAGCAATTGGGATTGAGGTCCCTGGAAATATTGATGGCCTTGATTTAATTCCATTACTCACTGGAGATAGAACAAATCTTAACCACGATACATTATTTTGGGATACCGGCCATGAAACGGCTGTGCGGGCTGGAAAATGGAAGTACCGGATGGCCAAAGATGACTGGAACGCTAAATATGAAATGGTGGAAATAGAGCTGGGTGAATTTCTTTATGACCTGGAGAAAGATCCGGGAGAAACGACAAACCTTGCTGATGAGCATCCCAGTATCTTCAACTCATTGAAACAAGCTCATGCCAGATGGAGAAAAAAAACGAAGGACGAGATTAAAGATCAAGTGAAAGAATAATATCAAATTTATCAGTATCACTCATAAAAACACAGTTAGCCGGGAATGAAAGCACATAATGAATCAAAACTGACCAATAAGATTTATCACCTATCTGTGATAATATTCAGCATACTGATATTTTGTGCCGGTTGTAGTAATGTGGAGAAAAGGCTTCACGAGCCAAATTTCTATATTGGTCGTACTTCCTGTACTTCGTGTCACGAAAAAGAATACAAGCTTTGGATGGGTTCGCACCATGATAAAGCGATGGATTATGCCACCGATTCAACCGTATTGGGCGATTTTAATGATGTGGAGCTAAATTACGGAGGGATGGTTCATAAGCTTTATAAAAGGGGTGCTTCATTTTTTGCCTGGACCGATGGAGAGGATGGCACAATGCAAGAATTTGAGATCAAATATGTATTTGGTTTTTATCCGCTTCAGAACTATATGGTTGAATTTGATAAGGGACGGATTCAGGTGCTTGCTTTAACGTGGAACAGTATGGATATGGAATGGTATCACATGGCTGACTCAGTTTACAAAAATGAAAAGTATGACCATGAAAACTGGCTCCACTGGACAAATCAGGCACAAAACTGGAATAGTATGTGTGCCGATTGTCATTCTACAAATCTCGAAAAGGGATACAATGCAGTAACGAAGGAGTACAATACAACATGGTCGGAGATTGATGTAAGTTGTGAGGCCTGTCATGGACCTTCGTCACGGCATGTGGCATGGGCCGAAATCGATTCGCTTAAACGACCAAAGATTCAAAATTTTGGGCTTGAAGTAAAAACTGGTGGAATTTCAAGTCAACAGTTTGTCGATGGCTGTGCCCGGTGTCATTCCCGAAGGATGGCCTTTGGTGATTATCCTCACAATCACTCTAAAGTTTACCAGCACACCGACTTTAGCCTACCACGCCCTCCTGAATATTACATCGATGGTCAAATACTTGATGAAGATTATGTTTATGCATCTTTTACACAAAGTAAGATGTACATGCTCAACATCAGTTGTAAGAATTGCCATGATGCGCATAGCGGCGAATTAATTCTTGAAGGTAATGCTCTTTGTCTTCAATGCCATGTGGCCGAGAAGTATAACGATTACAGTCATCATTTCCATCAGGAAGCAGGTGGTAAAGGTATGGCAGTGGTTTCCGAATCAGGGATAAGGTTTGAAGTAGGAGAGGGGAGTAAATGCATCAATTGTCATATGCATGGTAGATATTACATGGGTGTGGATTATCGCCGCGATCATAGTTTCCGGAATCCCCGGCCCGACTTGTCAGAATCACTTGGAGTGCCCAATGCCTGTAATCAGTGTCATGCCTGCGAATCGGTTGAATGGGCTGTTGGACATTACAATTCCTGGTATGGTACCGATAGAAAACAACACTATGGGGAAGTATTTCAATCAGCTCAAAATGGAAAGGTCGAGGCGGTTGAATCCTTGCTTGAAATTGGACAAGATCAGCAACAAGCACCTGTCATCAGGCGAACAGCATTGGAATATCTTGGCAGGTTATCACACGAACATGATACGATCCTGTATCGGTTTCTGGAAAATAAAAATCCGGGAATTCGATTGTCAGCTTTAAGGAGTTTGGAAATTACTTCCATTGAAGATGTAAACCGGGTATTACCATTGATCATGGATGAATATAGGGCTGTTCGACTTGAGGTAGCCAATAAACTTTCAGGCCTCAATCCTGGTCAGGTACATGATTCGCTTAAATCAGGATATCAAAATATAGTTAATGAATATCTTGAAGTTCTTACATACAACTCGGATTTTCCGATGGGAAAATTTAGTCTCGGAAACTTGCATTACAACCAGGGGGAATATCAACAAGCCGAAGCATACTATAAGGCAGCACTTCAGCAAGATAAAGAACTGCATTATATAAAGGTGAACCTGGCTTACCTTTATTATCGAAAAGGGGATCTGAAACTTGCTGGGAAATATTTCAATGATTATCTTTCGTTTTATCCTGAAGATGGGGAGATTATGTATGCCTCTGCTTTGCTTTTAGCAGAGACAAAAGAGTATGAACAGGCATTAAAATATTTACTTCAGGCCAGAGAACTGAATCCTGAAAATGCCCGAATCGATTACAACATTGCCATGATGTATGATTTTAGAAATGATACTTTAAACACCGAGCAATTTCTACTTTCAGCAATATCGAAGGATAGTTCCAGGATTGAATATTTAACTGCGCTATTTGAATTTTATCAGAAGTATAATTGGCTTGCAAAGGCCAAGCAAATACGATCAATGATCGAAGCAAATTGATGAAAAATGAATTACAGATCAATTGATATCTTCCTATTTACCTTTGCAAAGTGCAATTATAGAAGAAGTTTACTTGTTTCGAAGTTTTAGTCAGTAAGATACAGTCTAAAAGCTTGATAACTCTTATAATTCGATTGATTATTTTCAGATAACAATGATAGGCAAAGTTCATATCTGAAATAGAATTAAAATCATCTTTAAAGATATCTCATTAATTTTAGTAGTTTAAACTTTAAATATAGATGTCATGAAAATACTGAAAGTCATTTCCCTTCGGATTATTCTGATTGTGCTCCCGGTAGGTGTGTTTGCTCAAAATTTTCCTGTTCAGAATGTTTCAACCGGTGATCTATTCACACTCATCCAAACTGCGATTGATTCTTCGACAAATGGTGATACGATTTTGCTCGATACAGGTATCTATTTCGAAAATATAAACTTCAATGGAAAAAATATAGTTCTTAGCTCAGATTATATTTTTTCCAACGATACAAACAGCATTGTAAATACTATTATTGATGGCGGGCAAGCTGGTAGCTGTGTTACACTTGAAAATGGTGAAGATACAACAGCACAACTAATCGGATTATCATTAACTAGCAGTTCAGGAAATTTCCTGTCGTCTCCATTGAATTTATATGCAGGTGGTGGATTGTTAATCTTAAATTCATCAATAAAGGTTAATCATCTAATTATTAAAGATATAAATGTTATGGATCTGTATGGAGGTGCAGTCTTTGCACATAATTCTGAGGTGATTGCCGAATTTGTTGCAGTTACCAACGTTGAAACAGAAACGGATTTCGATCTACGAAGCTCCTCGATGCGAATGAATCATTGTAAGGTTTTTGATTGTATAGGTGAGTGGTTTCATCTAGAGGTGTTTTTTCTTTCCAACTCTAATATAGAGCTCTTAAATTCAACTATTTTAAACAACCGTCCGGTTGAGTCAATAA